>CAZCDY010000062.1:0-1506 GCA_964497145.1 uncultured Gammaproteobacteria bacterium | reverse complement strand
AGAAGGATGGAAACTGCTGATTCAATCGGCACTCGCATTTTGGAGACGGGGCTGTATGCCCTGCAGTTGTTCGCTGAACTCGCGGTCCTGTTTGTGGTGATCAGTTTTTTCGTCGGGGCACTGCAGGAATGGTTGCCGGAGGAGAAAACCCGTCGTCATTTATCGGCGCGACATGGGCGAGGCTATTTGATCGGTGCCTTGATTGGGGCAACGACACCCTTTTGTAGCTGCTCCACCGTCCCCTTGACCTTGGGTCTGCTCAGATCCGGTGCCGGATTTGGTCCCACGATGACCCTGTTGTTTACCTCTCCCTTGGTCAATCCCATCATCGTTGCCCTGTTCTGGGTCACATTCGGTGTGGAGTTGACAATGCTGTATGCAGGCATGGCCCTCAGCATGGCGGTCGCCATCTCCTGGTTGATGGACCGAGCGGGATTTGAGCGTTACCTGATGAACGACCTGGCAGGTAGAAAGTCACCCCCTGCAAGCATACCGCTCGCCACCATCAAAAAGACCAGTGCCACTCAATGCTGCAGCACACCGCAGAATGGGACGGTCGCGGTTAGCCTCGAGGCAAGCGGCATTGGCGTCGCAAAACACAGCATCACGCTGCCGGAGTCAATCTCGATCAAAATCAAGCGCCTTTTCGATGACGCGGTTGGGCAGTTCCGCAGTTTCCTACCGCATGTTGTGATCGGTGTGCTGATAGGCGCTATCGCCCACGGTTTTGTACCGGACGAATGGTTGGTCCAGTACGCTGGGGATGACAACATATGGGCAGTCCCTCTTGCTGCCATCGTTGGCGTGCCGCTGTACGTGCGTGGATCAACAATGATCCCTATCGCAGTGACACTCACAGCGAAGGGTATGTCGGTCGGCGCTGTGATTGCACTGGTGATCGGTGGCGCTGGCGCATCCCTGCCCGAGATGGTGATGCTGAAGCGCATGTTCCAGTGGCCGGTCTTGATCGCTTTCCTGTTCTCTGTGTTCGGCATCGCGATCACCACTGGCCATCTCGCACTGGCACTTTTCTAAGCTGCAACCGCCACGCTTGCACAGCACGCGGAAACCGATTCAGCCCAGGTTCAGAGCACGCGAACGCGGCCCAAAACCTAGATAACCACTTGGTCCAAGTTCGGCTCACTTCGGGCGGTGCGGCCCCGTCAGCTCAGGTTCGAGACTGGCATGGCCCCCAAGCCGACAGAGGATTTTGCCGAA
The DNA here is from genome assembly GCA_964497145.1 of uncultured Gammaproteobacteria bacterium. Classification (GTDB taxonomy): domain Bacteria; phylum Pseudomonadota; class Gammaproteobacteria; order Chromatiales; family Chromatiaceae; genus Thiosocius. The sequence continues at coordinate 288 of CAZCDY010000062.1, read as the reverse complement.
CAGAATTAATTGCCGCGTGGGTTTTGACGAAATGGGTGGATAATGCTTTTAAACCCCGACACAGCGGACAACTCGAACCATGTGGCTACGCACGAGCTGCGATTTCCTATTTGATATCACAGGACCCATCCCCTTTGTGCTGATGTTGCGACCCCGCAGTGGTGCGCAGCAATGGATTGCACGTGAGGAATATAGGCTCGAGCCCAGCGTACCCGTGTTCGAATTCACGGATGACTACGGCAACCTCTGTCAACGCCTCATTGCTCCTGCCGGCGACTTCAAGGTGCT
>CAZCDY010000061.1:5639-20853 GCA_964497145.1 uncultured Gammaproteobacteria bacterium | reverse complement strand
CGGATCCGTGGCGCATGGCATCAGGCATTTCTTGCATGCCGGGAATGGTGGATTGCGGCGCAACCCGACACACAGGGTCAATACAGAAATGCCTGTAATGCCTGTTTGGTCGGGCCTTTTTATTCAGGCCGTAGGCGGACACGACAGGCCGCTTTCGCGCCTGTCAGATCAGATTATTCAAGGATTATCTGGCTCAGAGGTGTCTGTAGGCCTGCCAGGAGACCAGATCTGCCTTCCTGCGTGGCCGCTCGGCGCGTCGCTCTTCCGATTCCATGCGCATGCTGCGGCGGCGGTCCTGACCGCCACGGCGATCCGTCTCAATACGACGGTCTGGGAGCCCGAAATAGCTGCATTTGCAGGCCGGGGCTTCGCATTCTCTGACGGGAAGAACGGGTGCTGACTCAAGCGGGAATTTCTTGCCCGCCAGTCTGGAAGAGGCGCTGCAGTGTGATTCAACACTGACGCCCCAGAATTTTTCGCTTTTCTGCAGTTTGTAAAGCTGTGCCTGTGGTGTCAGAGGGATGTCTATCTTGGATTGTGCGAGCGTGGAACCCCCCCGGCTGCGATTTCGGACGAGAAACAGGCCAATCGAGGCCAGGGCGACACATGCCAGCACCAACAATGCGTATTCCATCGACCACCCCGAAGATCCATGCGCCGAGGCGCTTCTGGAACAAGACTCTCACAAAACAATCGAAATTACTGCAGTACGACCCCTGCCGAAAGGTTAGCGGGTTCACACAATTACGATTATGGTCGATCTGGCCGGATGTGGTAGCCACCGGCCGTCAAGCCGGCCGGTTGGAAACGTCTTGGTGATCACGAGGAGCCGCGATAGGGTCACACGCCTCCACTGTGTACGATCTCGTAATACAGCTTTTCCAGCTCGGCCTTATGTTCGGTTTCTTCGGCGGCCAGGAAAGCAAACAGATCACGGATGGTCCCGGGCTGGGTCGTTTCCGACAGCTCACGGTATTGCTCCATGGCGGCGTGTTCCCTTCCAAGTGCGTATTGCAGCACGGCCTGGTCATCGGGGTTGTCGCCGAGCTCCGGCAGGTGGATACAGTCGGAGAATTTGTGATCTGCCGCCGGGGTGGCGATGCGCGCCTGTACCTGTGCCTCGAGATCATCACGCGCCATGAGCTCGCTGAACAGGTCGAAATGGCGCTGTTCCTCTTCGGCCAATTCCTCGACAAGCCAGCGGATGCGCTTGCTTACCCTGGGTGCCAGATCACGATAAAAATCACGGGCCGTGCGCTCGAAGGAGGTTGCGGTCTCCAGGATTTCGGCAAGGGTCTTGCTGTCTTGCAATCTGTCCCGCCCGTGCTTATGGCCTTCGGCAAGCTCGCTCACGATGCGCTCTCCTGTTGTTGGGCCTGCGTGAGGTATGCATGGATACTGCGTGCCGTATGGTGTCCGTCGGCGACCGCGTGCACCACGTCCGGTCCGTGCACCATATCGCCGGCGGCCCAGAGCCAGGATTCCGAGGTGCGGCAGCCGGCGTCCACCTGCAGGCGTCCGCGGTTCCACTCCAGTGTCTCGGTCAGGTCGTCGCCGAGCAGGTTGAAATCACTCATCTGGCCGATCGCCTCGATGATCATCTCTGCCTCATGCAGCTGGCTGTCACTGTCGTCATATCTGGGGGCGAAACGCTGTTGTTCATCGAAAATTGATATTACCCGCTGGGTGCGCAGGCCGACCAATGCCCCGTCTTCGACAACGCATTCCTGTGGACCGCGACTGTCGAGGATCACGATTTCTTCTTCAGTGGATTCTTTGACCTCTTCGGGGTCAGCCAGAAAATGGTCTAAATCTTCCAGCGCGCTGACGGTGACACGCACCTCGCCGTGGGTCTTTTTCTGCAGACGTGCCAGGCTGCGTGCGGCATCCATCGCGACATTGCCGCCGCCGATCACCACGGCACTGCGCGGGACGTCGAAGGGGTCCGCGTCAGTGACCCATTTCAGTATGTCGACCGCCTTGCGGACTGCGGGATGATCAGCGCCGGGAATACGGGTCGAGCGACCGAGTTGCAGGCCGAGGGCGAGCATCACCGCGTCGTGATCGTCCCTCAGTTGCGCCATGCTGATGTCGCGCCCGATCCAGGTATTGCACTGGACCTCGACACCCATGGCCTGGATTACCTCGATGTCGGCATCCAGGGAATCATAGGGCAGACGGTACTCGGGGATGCCATAACGCGGCATGCCGCCAGGTTTGTCCAGTCCCTCAAATACGGTCACCTGGTGTCCCAGGCGAGCCAGGTCGTAGGCCGCAGTCAGGCCTGCGGGTCCTGAGCCGATAATGGCCACCTTATGTCCGCTGGGCACCCCATTGGGCCTGCCGACAATGTCCTTGACCTGATCGGGCGAGAAGGCGTCCATGGCGTAGCGTTTCAGCCAGCGTATCGCGATCGGCTCACCGCGCTTGCCGATCGAGCAGGCGGTTTCGCAGCGGTGGGTGCAGACCCGGCCACAGGTATGGGCAAAGGGATTGGTGTTGTAGATCTGGCGCACGGCCTCTTCGAGATCGTCCTGCCAGATGGCGCGGATGTATTCGGGGGCGTCCATATGGGTCGGGCAGGCATCGTGGCACATGCCGCACTGCACGCAGCGCGAGGCCTCGATGATCGCCTGCTGTTTGTCATAGCCGTGCACGATCTCGTCGAAGTTGTCGCTGCGCTTCTCGGGGACGAGTGCGGGCATCGGCTGTCGCACCGGATCGACAAGATCGTTTTCTTCGGTCTTGTTCCAGCCCTCGCCAAAAGAAACGCCGTGTATGCCCTTCGGGTCAGGGAGAATGAAGTAACTGGACAGTTGTTCATCGGTGCAGGTGTGCACATACTCACGCGACAGGCTGATCGAGCCGGTCGGGCAGAGGTCCACACACAGGGCGCACCAGCAACAGCGCCCGTAGTCGATTGCGGGGCGCAGATTGCGTACGCCCTCGAGTGGGTCTTCCGGCAAACCGGGTACCTTGACCATGCTGATCGCGGCGTTGTCGCAGACCTTCTGGCAGGTGGAGCAACCGATACACTTGTCCCAGTCGTTGATATGGAAGCCGCGGTAGCGCACCGCCGCCAGGCGCGGCTCGAGTGGCTCGGTCACCGAGGGCCGGCCGAAGAACGACAGGTTCTTCAGCGGGTTCAGGATCGAGCCTGAGTCTTTGTAGTCGATGTCGTTCATCGATCCACCTCCGGCGGGCAGGCATCCAGAGAGAACATGATCTGCGCCACATCCTCGATCCGGCAGCCGGTCACCAGATGCTCGAGCACCTGTACTGCGTGCATGGATGAGGGCCCACGGATATGCACCCTGTAAGGCCGCTCACCGCCGTCGGAGACCACATACCAGCTGAGTTCGCCCTTGGACGACTCGATGCGTACATAGGCCTCGCCTGCCGGTACCTTCCAGGCCAGGGGGTTGGGGATGGGTGCGCGTATCTGGCCCTCGATACCCGGCAGGCGGTCGACGATCTGGCGCAGGATCCGCACGCTCTGTTGCAGTTCACTTCGGCGCACCAGCGTGCGTGCCCAGGCATCGCCGGGCTCTTCGGTCGGTATATCGAACTCAATCTGATCGTAAACCAGGTAGGGGTCGTCGCGGCGTACATCGAATGCCAGGCCGGTGGCGCGCAGGTTGGGGCCGGTTACCCCCCATTCGAGCGCCTGGGTCTGGGTAATCGGTCCTGTCTCCTTGGCACGTTTCACGAAGATCTGATTCGTGAACAGCAGATTGTCGTAATCGGGCAGGCGCGAATCGATGTAGTCCAGGGTGTCGCTCAGGCGTTGCAGAAAACCCTCGGGCAGATCGCGGCGTACACCGCCGGGGATGTTGTAGATGCTGTAGACGCGCCCGCCGGTCAGCTCCTCGAACAGGTCGAGCAGTTGGTCTCGATCGGCCACACCCCAGAACATCGGGCTGTACATGCCGGTGGTCGCAGCATGGCCACCGAAGGTAAACAGGTGTGCGGCGACACGCGACAGTTCCAGCTGCAGTACACGCAGCCATTGCGCTCGTTCGGGTACGTCGAGGCCGCACAGCTGTTCGACCGCCATCGAATAGGCGACCTCCATCGGTGCCGGGTCCGGTACACAGATCCTCGGAACCAGCGCGATATTCTGGATCCACAGGCGTTGCTCCATCAGCTTTTCGAAGCCGCGGTGCAGATAGCCGCCATCAGCGCGCGCGGTGACCACCTGGTCGCCATGCACCTTTACCTTGAGCGCATAATTGCCCTCGATGCCGGGATGATTTGGACCGAAATTGATCTCGAATTCGTTGCTGGGCGGGTGATTGCGCGCCTCGTAGTTCTCAGCCCTCATCTTCCGGCCTCCGGCTGAATCGTTGTTCATCGGGCGGGATCACCACGCCACCGCCTTGCTGTTCGAGTTCGATCAGCCAGTCGGGACGATAGTCCTGCCAGTCGAAGTGATCGTTGACCCAGGCCTCGCTGTCAAATTCCTTGCGCATCGGTGGTGGCCCGTCCCACTCGGTCAGGATGAACTTCTCCATGTCAGGGGCGCCTTCGAAGAACACACCGTACATCTCATGGATATCGCGCTCGAAGAAGCCGGCTGGATGATAGATGTCGTAGACGGACACATAGACACCGGGGTCGCGAGCGATGCGCGTATGGACTGAGACCAGCAGATTGAGTTCATAGGACCACAGGTGGTAGACCAGCTCGAACTGTTGGTCTTGCGGCCAGTCGACGCAGCTTATCGCGGAGAGATGAACGAAACCGGCCCGACCCTTGAGCAGTTCAAGCAGGGCGGGCAAGGCATCGGCTGCGACATCGACCCGTGTGCGACGTTCGCTTCGCTGCCTGACTTTTACCTCCTTGACCTCGCCGAGAATGATGCTCAGGCGCTCGACAGGCAGGGGTGCGGCGTTCAAGACTTCACCTCCACTTTATCGCCAAGACCGAGGCGCATATCAAGGGCCTCGAGTGGCTTCTGGTGCAGTTTCAGCAGTTCGGTGTGTTCGCCCTGGGTGTCCTTGCCCATAAGACCGTAATGCCTGGCCTCGCCGACCACATTGGTCGGTGTCTGCCAGGTCTCGCCGAACAGGCGTTGCTGGTTGCCAAGGTAGTAGTCGTAACGGCGGTAGTAGTCCTGCCAGCCGTTTGCCTCGCCCCTGCGAATCTTTTCCATCAGCTCGCGCAGGCCGGCAATCACCGCTTCGGGTCGCGGCATGCAACCGGCGATGTACAGATCGACGGGCATATAGTCGTTCAGTTTTTTCGCGGTGGCATATGACTGCCAGTACATGCCGCCGTTGACCGTGCATGAACAGATCCCGATGACATACTTCGGCGAACCCATCTGCTCATAGGTCAGCACCACCCGCTTGAGGGTCTTTACCGAGACGTAACCCGTGATCAACAGGATATCGGCCTGGCGCGGTGACACCATCGGTGAGACACCCAGGCGCTCCATGTCGAAGCGGGAGGTCATCGCCGGTGGCAGCTCGATGGCGCCGCAGCCGGTGCAATAGTGCAGGATGAACATCGAGCGTGAACGGCAGAATGCAGTCAGCTCGTCAAACACCTTGCTGAAAATATTGCCGCTTCCCGTTCCTTTGTGACCGGGTTGCTCAATACTGACCGGGAACTGATCTGGTTGAGGCATAGTTTTCTCTTCTCAGGAACCGACAAACACCAGGCCAAGGAGACCCAGAACCACAGGCCATTTCCACAGCATGGTGATCATGTCCTCGGTGCGGTAACGCGGGAACAGGAAGGCCACCGATATCGGGATCACCAGGACTGCAAAGGCCTTGAGCAGGAAGGTGAGCCAGTTTTCACCACCGCCGAGGAACAGGGTCACGTACAGCACGCTCGCGGTGTACAGTTGAAAACACTGCATGACAAAGAGCCCGCCGAGAAACTTTCCACCCATCTCGACCATGGGGCCGGTCGCGATCTCGGCTGGCGCGACATAGATCTCGAACGGGTGCTTGCCGAGCATGCCCTGCAGCGCAAAGAGCCCGGCGATGGCCAGCAACGGCATCTGGGTCACGCCCCAGCTCTCGAAGCCGCCGGCCTGCTGTTGTGTGATCACGTCGACCAGATTGGTTGTCCCGAAGTGTATGGCCACGCCGGCGATCACGATGACGAACGGGATGTCATAGGCCAGCATCGCGGTGAGCGCACGTGAGATCCCGATTGACCCGTTCGGGTTGGCGCACTGGCCGACACCCAGGGCCATGCCCAGCGACGGGATCATGGTCAGATAAAGCAGGGTGATCATGCCGCCTTTCTCGGCGATGCCATTCATGCCCGGGACCGGCAACAGGGTTTCGGCCGCGATGTAGCCACCCACTGCCATCACGATGCCGATCTCATGCAGCAGGCCGTGTGAGGTCTGGGTGCGTTTCCCGTACAGCTTGACGATGTCATACAGCGGTTGCATCAGCGGCGGGCCGACGCGCCGCTGCAGGCGTGCACCGATCTTGCGCATCATCAATACCATGAAAAGGCCGACGACAAATGCCACCAGCGGCATCACGGTCAATTCGAAAAGAAGCTCAGCCCAATGCATGCCACATCATCCAGGTCATAACGACAGTTGTGCCGACCAGTGCCCAGTGTGCCGGGTTGGCCTGTTCGAAAAAGCCACGCGCGAGCAGGCTGACCGCGCCGACGGCAGATACCAGGGATGACTCCAGCCAGGTGAAACTGTTGCGATACCATGGCCCGATGCGATGCATCAGCCCGGCGTAAAAGTTGTCGCTGTACTGGTAACGCACGTCGGCGGTCAGGAAGTGGCCGCCGGCATAGTTGTCCAGCTGGTGCACGCGCACGCTACGTCCGCCAAAGCCGTAGAACAGCACTGCGCCGATTCCGAACCCGGCGAACAGAATCCCGCTTATCCAGATCATGTCGAGACTGCCGGCCGGCGACTCGATTCCGCCGAGGGCGTAGCTCACCGGCTGTAGACCGATCGCCTGCTGCACTGCGGCAACATGGCTCAAGACAGATCCAGGCATGACGCCGGTGGCAAACACCAGGGCGCACAGCAGCAGCATGGGGATGGTCATGCTCCAGGGCGCCTCCTTGACCGCAACATGCTCCAGGCGCAGTTGCCCAAGGAAGGTGTTGTGCAGAAGCTTGTACACACTGAGTACGGTTCCAAGTGTGCCTATGACCGTGGCCACGAACAGCAGCGGCATACCTTCGGTGACGAGTGAACGGTAAATCATCCATTTGGATACAAAGCCGTTCATCGGTGGCAGACCGGCCAGGCCGATGATGCCGATCAGCATGGCGAGGAAGGTCAAGGGCATGCGTGCCACCAGACCGCCCAGGCGATTGAGGTCTGAACTGCCGGTACGGTGGATCACCGCGAATACCGCCATCAGCAGAATCGCCTGATAGGTCGCATAGTTGAATACATGCAGCAGGGCGCCGGCGCTTCCGAGGCTATCGGCCAGGATAAGCCCAAGGAGCATGTAGCCGCCCTGACCGATGCCATGCCAGCTGAGCAACAGTCGCGCATCGTTCTGTCGCATGGCAACGAAGGTCGGAAGGATTGCCGTGAAGGCGGCGACCCAGGCGAGAAGGGTCCGCAGGTCGGTGAAATCATGCCAGAATGCCAGTCGATCCAGCTGCGCCACACCGAGGATCTTGATCGCCACCAGGGCGATCGCAAACAGTCCCATGCGTGCCGAGATCGAACCGAGAAACGCCGAGGCGGGTCCGGGGCTGTACGCATAGGCCGGGGCCTGCCAGAGATGGAAGGGCATGGTTGCCATCTTGACCGAAAAACCGACGATAAAGAGTGTGACGATGCTCCATAGCTGAACGTTGCTGAGCGTCGAGGCAGCTGCCTGTACCGCCTCGAACTGCAGTGAACCGACCGCCGCATGGATCATGACCATGCCGGCGAATACCGCCATGCCGCCGGCGAGGGCATACACGATGTAACGCAGTGCGGCGCGGATCGCCTCGCCACCGGCCAGCAGCATCAGAATAAGGCCGGACCAGCTGGTCAGTTCCCAGCCGATAAACAGCGAGATGAAGTCGCCTGAAGACAGCAGCAGGAGCATTGCCAGCACATTGATCTGCAATCCGGCGTAAAGCCAGCGCAGACTCAGGCCCTGTCTGCCGTTGACATACGCCCATTCACCGGCCGCATAGGCGGCTGCGAAGCCCGCAGCCCCGATGGTGATCACGGCAAAGAACCAGCCCAGGGCATCGAGCTGCCAGCTGACCTCGTTACCCAGGAGGTGGAACAACACCGCGCTGCGCGCCGCATCACCTGGCGTCAGCGCTACCAGCAGCCCAAGTTCGACGGCATATGCCGCGACAAGAAGCCAGCGGCCGGGCGTAAACGGTGCGAGCAGGGCACTCAACGGTATGGCGGCTGCCGCCACCAGCAAAAGAAGGTCGAGCTCATTCATCAACGTGCGGTCTCCCTGCCGGCGAATACCGTTTCGACATAGGTGGTGGTGTCTGCGCCGGTGTCAGCCAGCACGTTCAGGCCCTGCCACAGCGGATTGACGAGAAATGTCGCAGCCAGCAGCACGACAGCGAACAGCACGCTGGCAAACAGGTTGCTTGTACGGTGTCGAGGTGGTGTGGCATCCGCATCTGCGCGTCTGTACAGGATCGCTATCACGCGCATCAGATAGGCGCCTTCGAGCACGGTGCCGGCAAGGATCACCGCCATCGCGGTGAGCTGCATAGGGCTGCCGGCGTCGGCCAGGCCACCGAGTACGAGGAATTTCGACCAGAAGCCAGGTAACGGTGGCAGGCCCAGTAGAGACAGGGAAAACAGCACGAACATCGCCGCGCCCAGCCTGGAAGCCGACGCCGCGCCCTTGAGGCGCTCGATGGCGCCGCCCCAGCGATCGGCCAGCAGGAAGAGCGCCGACTTGACCACGAGGTGATGCATTGCCACTGTCATGCCGGCAATCAGGCCGGCCTTGCCGGGCAGTGAAAAAGCAATGAACACGACACCCAATTGACCGACCGAGGACCAGCCGAGCATGCGGGTGATGTCACGCGCCTGATACGCAGCCAGTTCTCCGCTGACCACGCTGAGGATGCCGAGCAGCAGCAGCAACTGACGCGCCTCTTCGTGAGGAAACACCAGCAGCAGAATGCGCACTATCGCGAGCACCGCGAGTTTGGAGGCGAGACCGGCCAGCAGGGCGGCCACTCGCTTGCTGGCTGCACCGTAGACCTCAGGAACCCAACCGTTGACCGGGAACAACTCGGCCTTGACCCCGAAACCGATCACCAGCATGGCAAAGGCGGCCAGGCCTTGGGGATTCGCCAGTTGATCACTCAGGGTGGCAAGATGTGCCAGGTTCAGGGTGCCGGTATTGAAATAGATCAGCGCGATCCCCATCAGTCCGATCACTGAACCCAGTGCGCTAAGCAACAGATAGCGAAACGCGGCGACAAAGCCTGAAGAGGATCCGCTGCCTGCGGCCAGGCCGTAGGAGGCGACCGCAGCAAGTTCGTAGAACACGTACAGGTTGAACAGGTCACCCGACAGTGCGAGCCCTGTCAGTGAGGCGGCCAGCAACAACGTCAGCGACTGACGGCGTATGCCGTCCTCGTCACCATCGCCGGGCCACAGCAGCAGAGTGACCAGCGGGATCGTCAGTGCGAACAACAGGGCCATCGGGTCGACATAAAGGGTGATGCCGAGTGGTGGCGCAAATCCGCCCAACGCGATTGCATAGGGTGACTCGTAGGCGGCGGCGTTGCTCAATACGACCCATGCGGACAGTGCCAGCACTGTGGGCCCAAGGATTGTCCCCAGCCAACGCAGGCCGTTGCGCGCAACCACCGGGAGCAGAAAGGCCCCGAGCAGGGGTAGGATGATTGCCAGGGTCAGGTCAGTCATGCCGGTCTCCGGCGTCGGCAAATGCGGCCGGTACCGGGAGGGGGCGCTCGCCGGCGGGTTGCTCCTGGCTGCGCGACGGCGTTATGCCGGCCGCGGCATCGAGATCCTTCTGCATGCGCTGACGCGCCGTCTGCATGTGCAAGGTACCGTAGCGCTGCCAGACCCGGATCACCAGGCTCAGGGCCAGCGCCTGTACGCCAACCCCGATCACGATTGCGGTCAGCACCATGGCCTGTGGCACCGGGTCGACCATTGGCTGGGTGATGGCCGGGTCAGTCAAGATCGGTGCGGCCGCATCCCAGCGGTAACCCGCGAGAATGAGCAGGAGATTCGCACCGGCCTCGGCGATCGCCAGGGCGAGGACCATGCGAAACAGGTGGTTGGACAGGACGATGCCCGCAATGCCGATCGCGCTCAGGCCGATGGCGCCACCGAAAAATACCAGTCCGATCGTGGTGCTCATGACGTCGCCTCGTCGTCGCTGGCCAGACGCGACAGCAGGCTGGCGAGTTCCGAACCGACTTTCAGGCCGACGGCAAGGTAGAGCAGCGGCAGACTGCCGCTGGAGACCAACTCACCCAATGTGCCTTTGTCAAACAGTGGTGTGAGGAATGCGTCGCCGCGGTACAGCGCCAGCATGCCGATGGCGATAAATGCGGTACCGGCGAGCCCCTCTACCAGTGACAGCCAGGTATGGCTGAGAGTCTCGGTCGGTCGGGCCAGCAGGGGCAGGAAAAAGGCGGCGGCCAGTACCACGCCGCCCTGAAATCCACCGCCGGGGGTCAGGTGGCCATGCATCACGATGTACAGGCCAACCACAAGCAGCAGCGGGAACAGCACATCAGCCCCTGCGCGCAGGATGAAGCCGCCCGCACCTTGGCGTGATCCACCGCGTGCCGCGCCCAGTACGAGACCGCCGGCGGTCGCGGCGGCAAACAGGATCGACAGTTCACCGAGGGTGTCCAACCCCCGATAGCCGAGTACGACCGCAGTCACGAAATTAGCGGTGCCTACCTCGCTGGCCGCCGACTTCTGGATTGCGTCGCCCACCAGCATCGGGGGGCTGCCGAAGGGCAGGTTATTGCTCAGCACTGCCAGCAGAAATACCAGGCCGCCGAGAAACAAGAGGGCGGAAAGCTTACGCATTGCTGTCCTCCCGGTTTTCTGTCACATCCAGATTGATCAATCCCAGGCGGCGCAGTGTCAGGGCCAGGATCAGGCTGCTCAGACCGGCGCCAACGGCGGCCTCGGTCATGGCCACATCTGGCGCCTGCAGGATCACGAACATCAAAGAGACGCCGAGTGAGACGACGGATGCGGCGGCTACGGCGGCGAGCAGATTGTCGAGTAGCAGCACCGCCAGCGCGGCGCCCAGGGTCAATGCGACCAAGGTCAGGGCTACCCAGATCATGAGCCACTCCCGTTCTTGTCCCACAGCGGTACGCCGGCGTTGTGAAATGCGCGTGCCAGGGTCGATGAGCCAATCGGATTGGTCAATAAGATAAACAGCGCAATGACCAACAGCTTGGTCCACCAATCCGGGTGATGCAGTCCGACACCCAGCAGTAGTGACAAAGAGCCGAGTGTCACCGCCTTCGTACCGGCCTGGATGCGGTTGTAAACGTCAGGCATACGCAGCAGGCCGAGCGCACCAAGGAAACAGAACAGCGCACCGATAATCATAAAGAGGTCGCCGAGCAGGCTCATGTGCGGCTCTCCTCGATGGCGCGGGCGAGGGCAACGACGCCGACGAAGGCCAGTACCCCGTAAAGCAGCGCGACGTCCAGATACAATGCGGAGTCAAACAGCAGGGCCAGGAACACGATGCCGCCGGTGGCAATGACGGACAGCGTATCGGCCGCCACGATACGGTCCGCGGCTCCCGGGCCTGTCCAGAGTCTGACCAGTGCCATGACGCAGGCAGCGCCAAGCAGAATGAGTACGATGACTTCGGAAACAGAAAAGCTCATTGCAGGAACCCGCGTAAGTGGCGCTCAAAGCCGCCGGCAATTTCCTCGGTGGCCGCCTGCATGTCCGTTCCCGGTGGGCAGTCGACCCAATGCACCGTGAGCGTGTCGTTTTCGACATCCACGGTGAGTGTGCCGGGTGTCAGGGTGATGCTGTTGGCCAGTGCGAGGCGCCCCAGTTCAGAGCGCAGCGAGGTGCTTATGTGCACCATTGCAGGGCGAATCGGCAGCGAAGGCGTCAACACACGGCGGGCCATATCCAGGTTGGCCAGCACCAGCGCACGGGCAAGCCAGCCCAGGTAAAACATGAACGCCAGGGGTGCTTTCGGGGTGAGTCTGATCCCGGCCATCAGTGGACGCCTTCCGACTGAAAGTACCGACACCGCGGCCGCGACCAGCAGGCCGGCGACGAGTTCCTGGCGGTCCATGGATCCGGCGAGCAACAGCCAGAAAAACAAGGAGAAAACAAAGGTGAAGGTAAAGTGCTGCAGTTGCTGATACATCTTAGCAATTGACTCGTTTGGTAAGGGCTCGCACGACGGCGTGACAGGGACCGGGCGTGCGCGCGTAGCATACCCTGGTTTCGGTTACAGCTTGATGAAACATAAGGTCCGGCGAATGATCCTTTCCGGTGAATTTGATGGCGTCGATAAACCGACTCTGTCTAAAGCATGCAGCAAGCTTCGTGCCGCAATTGATACCCGCATCCTGTTCCGGGAAGATCCAGCATGCGGGCGCCGGGGTATCTCCGTTTATGATGTCTCGCAGGTGACGAACTGGTCATGCTGCGAGTCATTGTTTCTGCGCCACCGGGTTGGGTTTGTATCGACGATTGGATGGGAATGGATAAGAACATGTTCGAGACATTGGCCGACAGGGATCAGGCGATCGTATGGCACCCTTACAGTGCCATCGATTCCGGCGCACCGGCATTCCCGGTTATCTCCGCCAGCGGTGTGCGTCTGACGCTCGCCGATGGGCGGGAGCTGGTGGACGGCATGGCCTCCTGGTGGTGCATGATCCATGGCTACAATCACCCGGTGCTGAACCAGGCGATCGAAGATCAGTTGCGCGACATGGCGCATGTGATGTTCGGTGGGCTCACACACCCGCCGGCGATACGTCTGGCCGAAAAGCTGGTCGAGATCACCCCGGCCGGACTGGATCTGGTTTTCTTCGCCGATTCCGGTTCGGTGTCTGTCGAGGTCGCACTGAAGATGGCGATCCAGTACTGGTCCAGTCTGGACAGGCCGGCCAAGCGGCGCTTTGTAGCGCTGCGCAGCGGCTATCATGGCGATACCCTGCATGCGATGTCGGTGTGTGACCCGGTGACCGGTATGCATACCCTGTTCAATGATGTGCTGCCGCAGCAACTGTTCATGCCGGCACCGGCCGCTGGCTTTGATGGTCCGGCCGATCGCACGGATGTCGCCGCGCTGCAGCAGATGTTTGCTCAGCATGCCGACGAGCTGGCTGCCCTGATTCTCGAGCCGGTGGTGCAGGGCGCCGGCGGCATGCGTTTCTATTCACCCGACTACCTGCGCACTGCACGCGAGCTGTGTGACCGCTACCAGGTGTTGTTGATCGCGGATGAAATCGCCACGGGTTTCGGACGCAGTGGCCGCCTGTTTGCCTGCGAACATGCGGGGGTCACGCCCGATATCCTGTGTCTGGGCAAGGCGTTGACCGGTGGCTACATGACCATGGCCGCCACGCTGACGACGCGCGCGGTCGGTGCGGCCATCTCCAGTGGTGAACCCGGCGTGTTCATGCATGGTCCCACGTTCATGGCCAATCCACTGGCCTGCGCGGTATCCCTGGCAAGTATCGAGCTGTTGCTGTCGTCGCACTGGCAGGATGATGTCGCGCGTATCGGGCGGGGCTTGCGTGCCGGGCTGTCGGCCTGTGCGGCCATGCCGCATGTTGCGGACGTGCGGGTGCTGGGTGCGGTCGGTGTCGTCGAGTTGACTCACCCGGTGGACATGAAAGTGGTGCAGCCGAGGTTCGTGGAGCGGGGCGTGTGGGTGCGACCGTTCGGCAAGCTGGTCTATCTGATGCCGCCTTTCGTGATCGATGATGCAGATCTGGCGACGTTGACTGCAGCGGTGAGCGAGGTGGTTGGTTGTCTGATGGTGGATGGTGGATGTTGTGTTCCTGGGGCTTAGCATTGTGTTTCGTGCGTGTGGTGGCGTGCGGATATTTGTGTGTTCGTGCTGACGCGCGAACAAACCCATGGTTCGTCTCGCCGAGGGCTTTAAAAATTATGCTTTGGTCATGGGGAATGACCACGAATCTCTATGAAACGCGTCAGCGTTCCTTGATGAGTGAGCGACGCACTTCCGATCTGAGCATGAGGGTGGCTTTTCCGTTTGTTACCCAGGGCGCGTCGCCAGACTAATCGGCAACTGTCTTTTTCACACTGGCCCCCAGTGCCAGCCAGGCCTGAAACAGCTTGTAGCCCAACGCCAGTACGATGGCGCCGATGAACAGGCCGACGATGCCGGACAGCAGCATGCCCCCGATGGCGCCGAGGAAGATCACCGCCATGGGGACATCTACCCCGCGACCCAGAAAAAGGGGTTTCAATATGTTGTCGACCAGCATGATCAGTATGTTCCATACCAGAAAAATCACCGCTGTGATGGGGTCGCTGGTGGCGAAGACATAGATGATCGCGGGGATCACGATCGGGCCCACGCCGAGTTGTACGACCGCGGACATCAGGCACAGCAAGGTCCAGATCCCGGCCCCGGGTACACCGGCGGTCATGAATCCCACGCCGGCCAGCAGGGCCTGGATCACGGCGACGCCCAATACCCCTCGGGCCACGCTGCGGATGGTCGCCTCGGCGAGATCAGCAAACGCATCGCCGCGCTCGCCGACCAGCCGTCGGGAAATGTCGTAGGCGAGCCGATGTCCCTGCTCAGAGTGTGCCAGCAGTATTCCGGCAATGACGAATGCCGCGAAAAATATCAGCACTCCCATACCGGCACTGGCGGCGACATTGACCAGCCAGAGTGCTATCGCCTTGACTTGCGGTTGCACCGCGTGCAGGGCCGCGGAGAAGTTGGTCAGCACAAGGTTCCAGGCCTTGGCCACGGCATTGCCGATCAGCGGCCATTCCCTGACTGAATCGGGAGGGGGAGGTATCTTGAGCCCACCTTCGCGGACTTTCACCGCCAGGGCAGCGACGTTTTCGATCAGCTGTTCCGTGAGCATCGCCACAGGGATCATCAGGATCACCAGAGAGCCAGCCGTGATGAGCGCTGCCGCCAGGGTGCTGCGCCCGTTGAGCAGCCTGGTCAGTCGCTCGTGCAGCGGATGGATCGCGACCGCAATGATCACTGCCCAAAGAAACGGCAGGATGAATGGCTGGAGTATCTGG
>CAZCDY010000061.1:5249-5629 GCA_964497145.1 uncultured Gammaproteobacteria bacterium | reverse complement strand
GAATGGCGGTTTCTGCTGCCTTGCCTGACCATTCGTCACTGGGTGGTGCAAAGGGTTCGTTTTGCATCTTGGGTTCCTTGTTCATGACCTCGTGAAAGGCACCGGGATCAGCAACTTGCGCAGCGCGTGGCTCGCGGGTTTCTGAAGCCTGACCAGCCCACCGCCCGCGCCGTAAGAGCAGGGTAGGCGCGCTCGAACACGAGCGGCGCCCGGGTGATCGCAGAAACACGGGCTAGACCTTCACCACCGGCCCTTCGGTCCTGTCGCCTGTCCGAACGGCGGATGACCCCGGTTGGGCCGACCAGAGTGGGAATCGCAGATTGCGGCGGAGGTGCGGTCTCTGTCGTCGCCGGCACGGTGGACGCTTCCTGCGTCGTCGT
>CAZCDY010000061.1:0-5239 GCA_964497145.1 uncultured Gammaproteobacteria bacterium | reverse complement strand
AGGGCATCGATCTGCGCGCCGGTGGTCGAGCCGTCAGGATTGGCAGTGGTTGTCGTTGTTTGGGCTGTTACTTCAGCTCCGAAGCCCACAGATGCAATGTTGACGAAATCCCTATCATTAGCGCGCGCTATATCCATCGCAGTGGCCGCACCATGTATTGCCGATCGTAGTGCATCCAACGGAATGAGCGGAATATTACAGGCTGTCGTAAAACCATTGGCTGTGCCAAGCGGGGCGATTGCAAGCTCCGGGCGGTCAGCGCTGTCTTTCTTCCCTAAAGCATTAACAAATTCGTTTACCGTACCGTCGCCACCGTCTCGACTAGCGTCATTTACGAATCCCTCCCTATCACCGTGTTCCCATGTGAGACGGACTTCGATACCTGGCGACTCTTCCCGGAGGAGTAAGATGGCGGATCGAACTTCTTTCAACCCTGCTTTCTTGCCGCTTGGTATAATTTGAACCTTCATGCAACCTCAGCAATAATATTCAATGTCATTCTGGAATGAATAATTACTTTATTTTTTCGCGGACGTGTTCTGTAGAGTCCGGAAATCAGATCTGTTTATCTACATGATCTTTGAAGGACGCCACTAGCCTAGCATTAAGATCAACGGACCCGCCGCCTGTTCTAGCAACCGTGGCCAGCATTTCCTGGCTGGTTTGGGGGTGCTGGGCGATGGCGAAGACTTTCAGTGGACAGTTGTTCCTGCGCTGGAGAGCCCTTGAACAGAGGGCCGCGTCAGAGGACAATCCCGGCTCGATCAATCCGCCCTGCGGGAACCAATATTGGAACCATTCGAACGAATGATCCTGAAAGGCCCGATATAAGGTAAATATGTGGCCTTTGGTAGGGGTCACCACTGGAGGGCAGCTCCGACAATCCAACACGGCCGCGCCCGTCTCACGACTTGCCGCTGAGAATCTCGGACTACAGCGTTGCGCTGCTTGGCAACGGTATCGACCGTTACCTGTGCGACAAGCTTTGAATTAGACGATTTTCGCCAGCGGCGCAATCCGCGTTGGATCACCAGAGAGGCCCTGAACGGAGATACTGCAACATGCCTGTTGTAACCCTTCCTGACGGCTCCAGCCGGAGCTATGACAATCCTGTGACCGTCGCCGATGTGGCGGCCGACATAGGCCCCGGCCTGGCCAAGGCGGCGTTGGCCGGAAAGGTCGATGGTGAGCTGGTCGACACCTCGTACAGCATTGATGCTGATAGCGAACTCGCCATCATCACCGGCAAGAGCGAGGAGGCCCTGGAGCTGATCCGTCATGATGCGGCCCATGTCATGGCGCAGGCGGTGCAGGAGCTGTTTCCCGGCACCCAGGTGACCATAGGCCCGGCCATCGAGGACGGCTTCTATTACGACTTCGATCGGGCGGAGCCTTTTGCGCCGGCCGATCTGCAGAAGATCGAGGACCGTATGCGCGAGATCGTTGGTCGCGACCTGCCGATCGAGCGCGAGGTCTGGGGACGCGAGGAGGCGAAGAAGGCGTTTGGTGACATCGGTGAGGCCTACAAGGTTGAGATCATCGAGGACATCATCCCTGAGGGGGAAGAGGTCTCGGTCTATCGCCAGGGTGACTGGTTCGATGTCTGCCGGGGGCCACACCTGCCAAGTACCGGCAAACTGCCCAAGGCATTCAAGCTGATGAAGCTGGCCGGCGCCTATTGGCGTGGTGATTCGGCCAATCCGATGCTGCAGCGCATCTACGGTACGGCGTGGCGCGACAAGAAGGAGCTCAAGGCCTATCTGCATCGCCTCGAAGAGGCCGAAAAGCGCGACCACCGCAAGATAGGTAAGGCACTGGATCTGTTCCATTCGCAGGACGAGGCGCCGGGCATGGTTTTCTGGCACAACCGCGGCTGGACCATCTACCTGGCGGTGCAGCAGTACATCCGCGACAAGCTGCGCGACCACGGCTACGAGGAAGTGCACACGCCGCAGGTGATCGATCGTTCACTGTGGGAGAAGTCGGGTCACTGGGACAAGTTCGGTGACATGATCTTTACGACGCATTCCGAGAACCGGGATTACGCGATCAAGCCGATGAACTGCCCGGCCCACATCCAGATCTACAACCATGGCCTGAAGAGCTATCGCGATCTGCCTCTGCGCCTGGCCGAATTTGGTTCCTGCCACCGCAATGAGCCTTCCGGTACCCTGCACGGCCTGATGCGGGTGCGCAACTTCGTCCAGGACGATGCACACATCTTCTGTACCGAAGAGCAGATCCTTCCGGAGGTCCTGGCGTTCAATGATCTACTGTACGAGGTGTATCGGGATTTCGGCTTTGAAGAGGTCCTGGTAAAGCTGTCTACGCGACCGGAAAAGCGCGTTGGCGCAGATGAGTTATGGGACAAAGCTGAGAAATCACTTGAAGATGCGTTGAATGAACGCGGCCTGGACTGGGAGCTGCAGCCGGGCGAGGGCGCCTTCTACGGCCCGAAGATCGAGTATTCCCTGCGTGATTGTCTCAACCGTGTCTGGCAATTGGGCACCATCCAGCTTGATTTTTCCATGCCGGGTCGCCTCGGTGCGACCTATATCGCCGAGGATAACAGCAAGCAAGTACCTGTCATGCTGCACCGGGCGATCCTGGGGTCGATCGAGCGCTTTATCGGAATTTTGATCGAACACCATGCGGGTGCCTTCCCGCTTTGGCTGTCACCGGTCCAGGCCGTGGTGATGAATATTACCGACCGGCAGGCGGATTTTTGCCGGGAAGTGGCGAAAAGCCTTCAAGATAAAGGATTTAGGGCTGAATTGGACTTGAGGAACGAGAAAATTGGCTTTAAAATCCGCGAGCACACATTGCAGCGCACGCCTTATCTTCTAGTCGTCGGTGATCGTGAGATGGAAAATCGCAGCGTGGCTTTACGCACGCGCAGCGGTGAAGATCTCGGATCGGTGTCACTGGAGGAATTGATTCAGCGGTTTGAGGCGGAAGTCGTTCAGCGCGCATGATGCAAAGCCCCGACAGTCGCTCAAGCGTGCGATTGATGTCGGGAGTGTTCGGGCCTGAATCCCAGAAAGCACTGGCGTTTGCCGGTGCTTTCTTGCTTGTCAGGCCCTGGGTTTATTGTGGAGGAAAACGGCTATCGCCAGACAATCCGAGAAGCGGAATCGCCTGAATGGAGACATCACCGCTCGCGAAGTGCGCCTGATAGGTGCAGACGGGGAACAAGTGGGTATTGTATCTATCGAAGAGGCGATGGCCGCTGCCGAGGCGGTGAGTCAGGACCTGGTCGAGATCCAGCCGAATGCCGAACCGCCGGTCTGCCGGGTTATGGACTACGGGAAGTTCGTGTTCGAGCTGAAGAAGCAGAAACAGGAAGCCCGCAAAAAGCAGAAGCAGGTGCAGGTCAAAGAGGTCAAGTTCCGCCCCGGAACCGATATCGGCGACTACAACGTGAAATTGCGCAATCTGCGCCGTTTTTTGGATGAAGGCGACAAGGCCAAGGTGACCATGCGTTTTCGGGGTCGCGAACACGCACATCGTGAACGCGGGCTGGAATTGCTGCAGCGGATAGAAAAGGATCTGGAAGAGATCTCACAGATAGAGCAACGTCCGATGATGGAAGGGCGCCAGATGATCATGGTGCTCGGTCCGAAGCGGAACAAGTAATACACGCGGCCTTCGATCTGAGGGTCGCCGGGCGGTCGGGCCAATAGGCATTGCCTTGACTGTCCTTCAAATAAACCTTGCTAGTTTAAGGAGTAGAAAATGCCAAAGATAAAGACCCTTCGGGGTGCGGCCAAGCGTTTCCGGATTACCGCCGGCGGCGTCAAGCGCAACCAGTCTCACCGTCGTCACATCCTGACGAAGAAATCCACCAAGCGTAAGCGTCAGCTGCGTTCGCCGGCCATGCTGCACAAGAGTGACGTGGCTGCAGCGCGTCGCATGATTCCATACGCCTGATACGAGGAGACTGAGAGATGCCAAGAGTAAAACGTGGTGTGCAGGCGCATGCCAGGCACAAAAAGGTTCTGAAAGCTGCCAAGGGCTATTACGGCGCACGCAGCAAGGTCTATCGTGTTGCCAAACAGGCGGTCATCAAGGCCGGCCAGTATGCGTATCGCGATCGTCGCGTGAAGAAGCGCGAGTTCCGGGCCCTTTGGATTCAGCGGATCAATGCAGCTGCGCGTCTGTGTGACATGTCATACAGCCGCTTCATCGATGGCTTGAACAAGGCAGGTGTAGAGGTTGATCGCAAGATGCTCGCCGATATCGCCGTGCATGATATGCCGGCGTTTGAGCAACTCGCAGAGAAGGCGAAGGCTGCCCTCGCGAGCTGATGACGGATGGCGGACGGTTACGTCCGGCACCTTAGTGATCGATTGAGAAGGGGGAAGGCCGTTGGGTCTTTCCCCTTTTCTAGTTTCAGAACAGAACAGCAGGAACGCGGAGAACGCAAAAGAGTCGCAAAGCCCACAAAGATTGTCCTGGAGAATCTTTGTGGGCTTTGCCCGGCTTGACGCGCTCTGCCTTCCAAAAGAATGAAGTTGGAAATTCACTCATGAGCAACGATCTCGACAATCTCCTTTCTCAGGCTACCCAGGCTGTCGAATCCTCGGCCGACCTGCGCGCACTGGATGAGGTGCGCGTTAGGTTCCTCGGTAAAAGCGGTCAGTTCACCCAGCGCCTGAAACAGCTGGGCAAGCTGCCACCGGAAGAGCGCAAGACTGCGGGGCAGGAGATCAACAAGGCCAAGCAGGGATTTCAGCAGGCGATCGAGGCGCGCAAGGCTGCGCTTGAGACAGCGGAGCTCGAAGCGCGCCTCGCGTCTGAACGTATCGATGTGTCATTGCCTGGGCGTGACGTGTCTGTCGGTGGCCTTCATCCGGTGACACGCACCATGCAGCGTATCCAGGCGTTCTTTGCCAGTGCGGGATTCGAGGTGGCGGAAGGGCCCGAGATCGAGGATGACTTCCATAATTTCGAGGCACTCAACATCCCGGCCCATCATCCGGCGCGTGCGATGCACGATACGTTTTATTTCGACGAGCATCTGCTGCTGCGTACCCACACCTCGCCGGTACAGATACGCCATATGCAGGATGCAGAGCCGCCCCTGAAGGTCATCGCGCCCGGACGTGTCTATCGCTGCGACTCGGATCTGACGCATACCCCGATGTTCCACCAGGTAGAGGGTTTTCTGGTCGATGACCAGGTGAGCTTCGCCGATCTGAAAGGGATTCTTGACGCTTTCCTTCACAGTTTCTTTGAA
>CAZCDY010000060.1:16629-21108 GCA_964497145.1 uncultured Gammaproteobacteria bacterium | reverse complement strand
ACCAAAGCATAGAATTTAAAAATCCGACTGGCGGACGATGAAAGGATTTGGCAAAGTGTTCTAAGTGGAGATACTAAAAAGACTTTTTGCACCCCTCATATCCAGTGCCCGGGACCTTCTTCCCATCGTGGTCGTCATCGGTTTTTTCCAACTCGTGGTACTGCAGGAGCCGATACCGAACCTCGACGAAATCCTGGTGGGCACCCTGTTCGTGATGATCGGCCTGGCGCTGTTCGTACGCGGCCTGGAGATGGGCCTGTTCCCGATCGGTGAAAGCATGGCGCATGCATTCGCGCGCAAGGGCTCGGTGAGCTGGCTGCTGGTGTTCGCAGCAGCGCTCGGTTTCGGTACCACGGTGGCAGAGCCCGCGCTGATCGCGGTCGCCGAAGAGGCCGCAGAGATCGCGGCCGCCGGCAAGGTGATCGAAAACACCCCGGAGGCCATGGAGAGTTACGCCGATGGCCTGCGCCTTACCGTCGCCATCTCGGTCGGATTCGCGATCCTCATCGGGGTGCTGCGCATCATCCGCGGCTGGCCGATTCACTATCTGATCATCGCGGGCTATATCGGGGTCATCATCATGACCGCCTTCGCCCCCCCGGAGATTATCGGTATCGCCTACGATTCGGGCGGCGTGACCACCTCGACCATCACGGTACCCCTGGTAACCGCCCTGGGTGTCGGCCTGGCATCATCCATCAAGGGTCGCAACCCCATGGTGGATGGCTTCGGCCTGATCGCCTTTGCGTCACTGACGCCCATGATCTTCGTGATGGGCTACGGGATGCTGATCTGATGTCGGTCGAGACCCTGTTCGCCCTTTGGTATACGCTAGTCAACACCATCGCCGACGTGGTGCCCATCGCGGCCATCATCTTCGGCTTTCAATTATTCGTATTGCGTAAACCGATACCGCATTTCGGCCGCGTGGTCGCGGGATTCGTTTATGTCCTGATCGGACTGGCGTTCTTCCTCGAGGGTCTGGAACTGGCATTGTTCCCGCTGGGCAAACTGATGGCTTCGCAGCTGACCGACCCGTCGTTCATCGCCAGCGTAGCCCATGATGCGGCGCCGGACTGGAAAGACTACTACTGGGTCTATCTGTTTGCCTCCGCCATCGGTTTCTCGACCACCATCGCCGAACCCTCTCTGCTGGCGGTGGCCCTCAAGGCCAATCAGGTATCCGGCGGGACCGTCGGTGTAATGGGGCTGCGGGTCGCAGTGGCGCTCGGGGTGGCCATCGGCATCGCCCTGGGTACCTACCGGATCGTGTCGGGCACTCCGTTGCACTGGTACATCATCACCGGCTACATCGTGGTGGTCATCCAGACTTTCTACGCACCCAAACTCATTATCGCGCTGGCCTATGACTCCGGGGGTGTGACAACCTCCACGGTGACCGTTCCCCTTGTCGCCGCACTGGGTCTCGGGCTGGCCAGCACCGTGCCAGGGCGCAGCACGCTGCTTGACGGCTTTGGCCTGATCGCCTTTGCCAGCCTGTTCCCGATCATGAGCGTCATGGCCTATGCACAGCTGTCGGAATGGCGCGCAAAACGCGCCAACGGATCCAACTGAGGAGTTTTAACAGATGCACTTCAAAATATTGATTGCATTCGTCGACGACGACAAAACCGATGCCGTACTCAAGGCCGCACGCCACGCCGGGGCGACTGGCGCCACGGTGATCAACAACGCCCGCGGCGAAGGCCTCAACGAGGCCAAGACGTTCTTTGGCCTGTCGCTCGATACCCAGCGGGACATGGTCCTGTTTCTGGTCGAGGAACACATGGCGAGACACATATTGGAAGATATCGCGGAGGCCGGGGACTTCGAGTCCAAACCGGGCTCGGGTATCGCGATTCAGCTTGACGTTGAAGACGCCGTCGGCGTCACTGGCCAGGTGGCCAAACTCCAGGAAATGGTAGAGGACGAGATATGAGCAAACCCGAACTGGTCCGCGTAAGGGACGTCATGAAGGTCGAATTCGACGAGGTCGACGGACTGGCGACCGTATCCGACGCGCTGCGCAACATGAAACACATCGACACCAAGGCACTCGTGGTAAAACGACGCAACGACCACGACGAATTCGGCATTGTCGAACTGGAAGACATCGCCACCGAGGTGCTGGCAAAGAACCGCAACCCCGATCGCGTAAACATCTACGAGATCATGGAAAAGCCGGTCATCGGTGTCGACCCGGCAATGGATATCCGCTACTGCGCACGCCTGTTCGAACGCCACCACCTGGTAAGGACCGCGGTGGTCGAAAACCGCGAGGTGGTCGGTATCGTCAGCTACACCGACATCGTCATGAAAGGCATGAAGACGCTGCTCGAATAGGCACGCACCGGGACACGCTCAAGCGCTCGTTTCAGCTGTTGAATCGCGTCCGCATTCAGAGCGCGCGCACCAGCTCCAATACCTGCTCTGCATGTCCCTTGGGTTTCACATCGTAGATCGCATGGCGGATCACACCGCCAGCATCCACGATGAAGGTCGAACGCACGATCCCCATCTTTTTCTCGCCGTGCGCCTCCTTTTCCTGCCAGACGCCGTAGGCATCGCACAGCTGACCTTCGACGTCCGCCAACAGGCCGACACTCAGACCGTATTTATCGCGAAACTGGGCATGGCTGACACAGGTGTCTTTGCTGACCCCGACAACGGCGACACCCAACTGCTCGAATTCGCCCATGAGGTCTGTGAACTCGATACCCTCCATGGTGCAACCCGGGGTATCGTCCTTCGGGTAGAAATAGATCACGTAGGGTTTGCCTGAAAGGCCTGCGGAATCCGTAATGCTCATGTCTGCATCCGGCAGAGCAAACTCGGGCGCCTTGTCTCCTGCGGTCAACATACGGAACTCCCCCTCTGTTTATTGTGCTGGCCGAATGTAGGTTGCGCATCATGCGCCGTCAACCGCCAGATCGGTGGTTATTTCTTCAACCGGACAGAAGTGCCCGCAGCCGCCCCTCCAGCGCCTTTCGCCCCGCGATCGAAAACTCACTGCAGACGTCTCGGCTGACACGGCCCTGCAGGCGCCATGCAAGCAGGGGCGCCAGGCGGTCGGCCGTCTCCCCTGCACCGGCAGCGGTTTGTACCAGGAATTTCCAAACCGCGGCCTCTGCCGTCGCCGGCTGCCGCGCGCCGGCCGCGACACGATCGAGTGCGTGCCGATCGGCCGCGGACAGGACCAGATCGCCGCAATCCCGGCCGATCAGCAGGCGTGCCGCCAGCCGGCTGTCCAGATCACTCAGGCTGGCCGCCAGAGACCACGGCAGGTTGGTCTGAAAATCCTGCTGTCCACACAGCGCCAGCCCCCGTCCCGCCGCGCTTAGGCCGCGCAACATGAACAGGGAGTGCGCCGCGCTGGCGGGATCCAAGCGAACCCCCAGGCGCACGGCCACGAAGCCGGCCGACTGCCAGAAAGCCAGCAGATACAGGTCGACACCATAGGCGCAGCCAAGCAGATCGAAACGGCGTTCGCTGGCCCAGGCGGCGGCCACCTGCAGCAGGCGGCGACCGATACCGGTGCGCTGTACCTGCGGATGCACGGCGATGCGCTGAACCCGCAATACCGTCAGCCGCAACGCCTGATCGAGCCCCGCGTGCACGGCCAGCGACTGTGGCAGCAGGTGCCCACGAGGACGACGCGCACCAGACAGGACCTGATCGGCCATGGCTTCGTCGAAGCCACCTTCGGCTGAGGCCAGCAATACCCCCACGACGGCTTCCCCGGCGCGCGCCAGCCAGAGCTTGACGTCGGGATTGTCCAGCAGCTGTCTCAGATCGGATGGCCGCGTCTGGTAGTGCGCATTGATCAAGAGCCCGAAGGTCTGACGCAACAGCGGCTCGTCATTCGCCAGGGCCGACGCCGCTACCGGATCAATCCGCAGCGACTCAGGCCGGTCGATATCAGGCAGCTCGGCATCGAGCAGGAAGGAGGCATCCAGCAGGGACTCCAGCGGATCGTCCTGCGCCCAGCGTACCGGCACCGACAGGCGCAGGCCCTGCCACTGTGGCATGGCCACCTGCAACAGCGATCTGAACCGCAGCTCGAATCCCCGACCGCTGCCCTCATAGCCGTGTACCGTGGAGGCAAACACCAGGCGGTTGCTGCGCTCCAACAGACGACCCAGCACCGCCACCGGGATGGCCGCCGCCTCGTCGATCAGGACCAGCCCGAGATCCTCTGCGGTCCGGGTCATACACTCGGAAGGCAGACGGAAACACAGTTCGCCGTCTCCGATCATGGTGTCGGCGACGGCTTCGCCCCCGCGGCCGGCAGTCGCCAGGGCATGTCGAAACAGGGTGCTGACGGCAGCACGTTGAGGCGCCACCACGGTGACCCGCGCCAGGCCTCCGGCGAGCAGCCCGGCAGCGGAATACATCATGCGCAGCAGCCGCATCCGGTCGCCGCTGTCGTCTGGCCTGTTGAGCGCCACTACGAGATCCTCGAGCGAGGCGAGGTTATGG
>CAZCDY010000060.1:0-16619 GCA_964497145.1 uncultured Gammaproteobacteria bacterium | reverse complement strand
ACTTGCCGCGACCCCGGTCCGCGGTCAGCACCAGGGGGCGCCGCGCATGCCCGTGCGCCACCCGCCCGATCGCCACAACGGCCGACCGCTGTTCCGCCGTCAGCTGGAACTCGGGTATCGCAGGGCCGGCCACGCGCAACTCTGGCACCGAATCCGGGTCTGCCACCCGCACTGCCGGATGGTTGCGCCAGAGACGGAGCAGGCGTTCGAGAAACAGGCCACGCATGTCGTTCAGGCCGCGCGGATAACACGCAAAACGGGCCTTGTCCGGATCGGCAAAAGCGGGCCAGGATGCCAGTGGCGGCACCAGCACCACGCAGTCGCCGCCGCCGCGCAGGGTCCCGACCGCCGCCGCAAAGGCATCCGGATGAAATCCCTGGTGCGCATTGAATACCAACAGACGCGATTCGGCGCCCAGACACTGGTTGACCTTGCCGACCGGGGTAGCCCGCGCCCCCGCCGGAGCGGTATATGCAATCCAGAGCGCAGCCGCCAGATCGCCGGCCGCCAGCTGCCCGGCCACACGGGCCTCGCCCAGGGACTGATCACCCGCCAACAGGACCAGCCGGCGCATGGCCGGATCGGTGATGGATTCTGAACCCGTCATGCCGTATGCAGGCCCGGCAGCTTCACGCGGCTACTCGGCCCAAAGGAAGGGCTCCTCGTAATGCGCCGCCGTCTCCGTCGACGCCTGCATGCAGGCCTGTACCCTGGCGACCCGGATCAGGCGCTCATCCAGCGTCTTGGGGTAGAGCCGGAACAGCCGCGCCAACACGCTGGCGCGCCGTGCCGCTGCACGCTCCAGGCGCGCACGTTCGCGGTCTTTGAGATGATGCAATTGCAGCAGTGCCGGCGCCCACCAGTCGATGAACGACTCGGCCAGGCGTCGCTGGCGCGTTTCAGACCAGCGCGTGGTCAACAGCAGACGCGGAAAAAAGGTCTCCGCAAAGCGGCTGCCATCCAGCCCCGTCCCGGCACCCTGGGAGTCGCGCTCAAACCAGGCAGCCTGCGGCCGTTTGCCCGCACGCCGCGCAATCATCTCCTCCAGTACGTCAAGGGCCGAAAATTCGCTGCGCGCCGCCTGTCCCGGCAGCCAGCGCGGATGTCCCGCCGGTGGTACGGGTTCACCGGGCATGAGGCTGTCAAGTAACACCAGGGGCTCGCCGGTCGCCTCGTCGAGCACCCAGTATTCGAGGTAATCCTGCAGCGGAAAGGGTGCCTGTCCGGCAAAGGCCTCCAGGGCCCCGATCAGGGGTTCTCCGATATCCTCGATGAGGGAGCCGGCCGCGGTACCGCGCACATGCGCCCGCCGCAGGCCGTGATCCGCCGACCAGGTCCCGAAGCGCACTTCAGACAGTCCGGAGTGCGCCAGGATATCGGGGTGTGCGGCATACAGGACCCAGTGCTGGCCGTCAGTGCTTTCAGCCTCGCCGGCGCCAACGCGGATCACCTGAAGGACACCCTGAAAAGGCGCCATGATGCGCCGCGCAAAGCATTCGACGATCACCGCGCGGTACGCCCCAGCCAGGCCCGGCGAGGTGTTTTCCGGACGGGAATCGAATCCACGCCAGGCAGCGGATCGGTGCGAAAGGGCGCACCAAGCGGGCGCCGGAAGCTGCTGCCGGGATACGCGGCCATGACGGTTTCCATGCTCCCTGATCTGCCCCTGTTACCCGGAGTTAAGCACCTGCATCGGCGGTACGGCAAGCAGACGTCGTGTCGCCAGCCAGCCGACCAGGGCCACCACCAGGGTCCCCCCACCGATCCCCAGCCACCAGACCGACGGGCTGAAACGCCCCGGCAGGTCAAAAAGCTCTACCGCAACCAGGTAGCCACTGACGCTGGCAAGGGCCGCGGCCAGCAGGCCGCCGATAAGCCCCAGCAGACCGAATTCGATCAATACCGCGCCGACGAGACGACGGCGAGAGGCGCCCAGGGTGCGCATGACCGCGACCTCGCGCGCACGCTCGTCGCGACTGACCTGGGCCGCTGCAAAGGTGACCAGCGCGGCTGCCACCAGGGTAAACAGAAACACCATCTCGACCGCCAGTGCACCACGCTCCATGATGTCACGCACCTGGGACAGGATGGGCCTTATATCGAGTACCGAGACCGCGGGAAAGCGGTTCGCCAGCTCCAGCGTCAAACGCTCGCTGTCACCATCCAGGTACAGACTGGACAGGTACGCCAACGGCAGCTCGCGTGCCAGCGCGGGCGTACCGACGACAAAGAAATTCACATTGAACGAATCCCAGGACACCGATCTGATGCTGGTCACCGGTGCCGAGATGATCTGTCCGGCGACATCGAAGGTCAGGGTGTCACCAAGCCGGATGCCGAGACTGCGGGCGACGCCCTCCTCGACCGAAAACGCGGGTTGCGCGGCCTCTTCGGCAGTCCACCAGTGCCCCGCCTGGACACGGTTGTCGGCCTGCATCTTGGTGCTGAACCCCAGGCTGTATTCACGCGCTGCCAGACGCCGCGCACGCATCTCGGTGTAGGCCTCGGGCTGCACGGCAAGCTCACCAATCCGGGTCAGGCGTGCACGCGTGGTCGCGTGCAGCCCCGAGTTGGGCACCTGGCGCTGGTCCAGCAGGGTCATCAGCGCCTCACGTTCGTCCGCCTGTACGTTGATCATGAAGTGGTTGGGCGCATCTTCGGGCAGGCTGCCCTGCCAGGCCTCAACGATATCCACACGGACCACGGCCAGGAGCAGCAGCAACGTGATTCCCAGACCAAACCCCGCGAGTTGCAGCAGGGTCAGCTGCGGATAGCGGGCCAGTGCGGCCAGGCCGAGCGCCGCGGTACCACCGGCACGACGCAGCGGGGCCAGTGCGGTCAACAGCAGGCGCCCGGCCAGCATCAATACAAGCAGCGTCGCGATCAGGGCCAATGCCATGCCGCCGGCCAGGCGCCGGTCCTGCACCTGCCAGTACATCAGGCCGACGAATACCAGCGCCGCCAGCAGCCACACCAGCCAACCGGCCAAGCCCTGCGCATCCATCTCGCGCCGCAACACCCGCAAGGGCGGGACCTGCCCCACCCGCAGCAGCGTAGGCAGGGCAAACCCCAGCGCCATGCTCAGACCGAACAACAGTCCAACCAGCACCGGGCGCAGGCCGGGCGCAGGCAGGGTCTCACCGAACCAGTCGCCAAGGACGATCACCAGGGCCTGCTGCCCGACCAGCCCGATCACGCTGCCCGCCAGCGTCGCAACCAGCACAACCGCGAGCAGCTGGCCCAGATGCCAACGCAGGACCGCCGCACCGCTCATGCCCAGGGTGCGCAGGATCGCGGCGCTGTCCAGTGCCCGGTCGACGTAGCGCCGGGTCGCGAGCAGTATCGCCACCCCCGCCAGCAGGCTGGCGCACAAAGCGGCCAGACTGAGGAAACGCCTCGCGCGTTCGAGCGCGGTGCGCAGCTCGGGCCGGGCGTTTTCCAGGTCGGCCAGCCCGCTGCCAGGCCTCAGGCGCTCCGCCAGCCAGCCGCGCATGGCCGCTACCTGCCCCGCATCACCGGCAATCAGCAATCGGTACTTCACCCGACTGGCGGGACCCAGCAGCCCGCTGCGCAGGACATCGCCGTAACTGATCATCAGGCGCGGCGCGAGCTGGAACAGGTTGCCGCCCCGGTCGGGTTCGTCGCGCAATATGCCGGCGGCGCGCAGCCGTATCTCGCCAAGACCGATCTCGGTCTCCCCGATCACGACGTCGAGACGGTCCCGCAACCGCCCCTCCAGCCAGGCCGCACCGGTCGCGGGCACCTGACCGACCTCGCCGTCGGGCGTGTCGACCCGCAGCCGCCCGCGCAGCGGGTACGGCGCCTCAACCGCCTTCACCTGGACCAGCAGCGGACGTTCGCCAGCGATAATCACGCTGGGGAAGCTGACACTGCGCGCGCTGCGCAGCCCCAGACTCCTGGCCTTGTCCATCCAGGCCTCGGGGATGGCCTCGCCCTGCTCCACCACCAGGTCCGCCGCCATCAACGCCGCGCCCTGCAACAGCAGAGCACGCTCGACCCGGTCAGCGAAAAAGGCGACCGAGCTCAGGGCCGCGACGGCCACCAGGACGGATGCGAGCAGCAGACGCAGCCCGGGGTCACGCAGGGCGCTGCGCCAATGGCGCAGTGACAGCCAGCCGTCCGTCATGCAGCCTCCCGCAGGCGTCCTGCATCGATCTGCAGGATGCGGTCACAGCGTGTTGCCAGTTGCTGGTCATGGGTGACCAGCAGCAGGGTGCTGCCGACCCGGTCACGCAGACCGAACAACAGATCGATGATGCGCCGGCCACTGTCGGCGTCCAGATTGCCGGTCGGCTCATCCGCAAACAGTATCTCGGGTTCACCGGCGAAGGCACGCGCCAGGGCGACACGCTGCTGTTCCCCACCGGACAACTGGCGCGGTTGATGCGACAGACGCTCGCCAAGCCCGACCTCGCGCAGCAGAAGCTCCGCCTGTGCGCGCGCATCGCTGTTGCGCCCGATCTGCAGCGGCAGGGCGACATTTTCCAGGGCACTCATCCCGGGCAGCAGCTGGAAGGACTGAAACACGAAGCCGACGCGACCGGCACGCAGTGCGGCACGCGCATCTTCGTCCATGTCACCGAGATCACGCCCGAGCAGCGAAACTCTGCCCTGGGTCGGCAGGTCCAAGCCAGCGAGCAGGCCGAGCAGGGTCGATTTTCCCGAACCCGAGGGTCCGAGTATCGCCACCACCTCACCGGCATTGACCTGCATGTCGATCGCCGAGAGTATGTCGAGGGTCCGGCCGTCCGGCGTTTTTACCCGTTTCCCCAATTGTGTGGCTGATATGCGTGTAGTTTCTTCCATTGCCTTTTTGCTCGTTACCTCTCTGGCAGCGCCGCTCTCAATGGCCGCCGGGACTATCCTGGTTGTGGGTGACAGCCTCAGCGCCGCCTACGGCATCGACAAACAGCGCGGCTGGGTCGCACTGTTGCAGCAAAGGCTGAGGCAGGAAAGCCCGGGTTTCGAGGTCGTCAACGCCAGCATCAGCGGAGACACCACCCGCGGCGGCCTGTCGCGCCTGCCGGACGCGCTTGAGCGGGAGTCTCCGGCGGTGCTGGTACTGGCACTCGGTGCCAACGACGGTCTGCGTGGTTTCGCCCCTGAACAGACCCGGGAAAACCTGCGCCGGATGATTGTGCAGGCACGTGATACCGGCGCCTCCATTCTACTGCTGGGCATAAAGCTGCCGGGAAACTATGGCAGCGTCTATGGCGAGAAGTTCCACCGCATTTACCTGGATTTGGCGCGGGAAGAACAGGTCGAACTGGTGCCCTTCTTCCTCGAGGGGGTGGCCGAAACGCGCGAATTGATGCAGGCCGACGGCGTCCACCCGGGCATCGAGGCACAACCTCGCATCCTGGACAATGTCTGGGCCGGACTGGCCCCGCTGCTGGCCGAACAATAGCTTCCGGATTCCGCACCGGAAAAAATCCCGCCTCAGGGGCGGGATTTCGGACACGGAAGCGGCAATTTTCCGAAACCTAGCTCCACTCGCCCGGATAATCGGCGATACCGGGGTTGGCCTTCACGCCGATCAGTTTCGGGTGATTGATCTTGGGCAGCTTGAGCACATTGTCGGCGCCTTTCTTGGCGACGATGTAGTCACGCACCACATCCCACATCAGGCGACCGTCCGGCGTGCGGTTGACCGTGGCCCAGCCGGCGACCTTGTAGGTGGTCCCCGCCTCGATCACGTGACCATTGTCCAGACGGGCCTCCGAAATCCGCTGGCCCAGCTTCTGTCCCGGCTCGATGGTGAAATCCATCCCACCGACGCGCACCATGTCACCACCGGACTGCAGGTAGGGGTCCGGGTCGAACAGATTGTCGGCCACGCCCTCGAGCATGTTGATGATGTCGGCGCCGGTCATCTCGGCGACATAGGTCTCGCCGTAGGTCATGGCGCATTGGGTCATCACGTCTTCCATGGTGATCCAGTCGCCCTTGGGCGTAGTCGTACCCCAGCGTACGCCCGCGGACAAGGCGATATCGGCATCGAACTCGTGGCGCAGCGCATTCACCAGGACCTGGTCCCAGGTGCCCATGAAATTGCCGCGACGGTACAGGGTGCGGTCCGCGATCGCCAGCTTTTCCGACAGGATCTCCTCGTAGGTCTTGCCAAGCCGGTCCTTGTTGAAGAACAGGTCGCTGCGGCGTGATTCAACGACCTTGTCGTCGTATTTGGTCTGGCGCATCTGATCGATGTAGGCCTGCATCTCCTTGTCGGCCGGCAGCCACTCGGTAATCACCGGCAGCATCTTGTAATCCATGCCCTTGAGCTTGCCGTCCTGGATGTCGAAGTCCATCACGCCCACGTACTTGCCGTTGGAGCCGGCATTGGTCACCCAGCACTCGTGGCCGGCGACGTTCTTGACCTTGATCGGCTGCGGGATACCGTCATGGGTATGACCACCGAACACGGCGTTCAGGCCCGGCACACGTTCGGCCATTTTGATGTCCACGTCCATGCCGTTGTGCGACAGCAGCACCACGGCGTCCGGCTTCTCCTCCTCGCGGATCTGCTCGACCAGCGCGATCATGTCGTCCTCGCGCAGGCCGAATGACCAGTCGGGGAAGAACTCCTGCGGATTGGCATTGGCGGTGCGCGGGAAGGCCTGGCCAACCACGGCGATACGTGCGCCGTTGATCTCTTTGATCACGTAGGGCTGGAACACGTGCCCGCTGTCCTCGTCGAACAGACCGCGGCCGTCGAACTTCTCCACCAGCGCCGGGTATTCGTCGCCGAACAGGGAATCCGGCTTGACACGTACGTTCTGGCCAATGAAATCGCCCTTGAACAAAGCGACGTTGGACAGGACCTCGTCCTCGCGGTAGGTGAATTCCCAGTGACCGACCATGACGTCGAGACCGAGGATGTTGGAGGCCTCGACCATGTCGACGCCACGGGTCCACAGCGAGGTACCCGAACCCTGCCAGAGGTCGCCACCATCGATAGTCAGGGTCTTGTCCCTGCCACCGGCCTGCTTGCGCAGCCCCTCAAGCAGGGTCTTTACGTGTGCGAAACCACCGGTGCGGCCGTACTTCAGCGCAGCAGCGTCAAAATCGAGATAGGTATAGGCATAGGACTCAGGCGTCGCCGGCTTGAGACCCATCGCATCCAACAGCTTCTTGCCAACCACGTGCGGTGGGCGACCATAGGCTTCACCCACGCCGAGGTTGACGTTGGGTTCACGGAAATAGACCGGGTTCAACTGTCCATGCACGTCGGTGACATGCAGCAGACGCACGTTGCCCTTCATCGGCAGATCGTAAAATCCTTCCGGCATCTTGGTGCCACTGAAGGCCCTGCTCGACAGAAAGGGCGCCGCGGTTGCAGCCGCACCAAGACCCATCACCTTGAGGAAATCACGACGGTCAATCTTTGCCATATTGCTGTTCTCGCACGTTTTGAGTCGGTTATTCGGATTTGGCAGGATGTCTGCGCACTGGCCCATGCAACGGTTGGCGCGCAATTCACACCACGACGATACAGGCGCCGCAGTGTAGCAACGAGCCCATCCGGGCTCTACCCCAAAAATTTTGCCGCTTGCGCCGAATTATGGCGCAAGCGGAGCATAGCCCGTATCCTGCCGATCTTTTTAAGACGATCGTCGACCGATGTTTATTCCACTGCGTTTGTTACTCCTCCTGATCCTCTCAGGCATTGCCTCCCCTGCCGTGGCCGACATTGTCAAACCGGCCCTGGTCGAGATCAGCGTCTATTCTGACGGTCATTACCGGGTAGAGATCCGGGCCAGCATCGAGGCCCTGCTTACCGGGATCAATGCGCAATACAAGGACACCACCCAGGCCCCCACTGCGGAGGAATACGACCGCCTGCGTGAGCTCGAAGCGCCGGTCCTGGCGGAGGCCTTCGGGCCTTTTCAACCGCAGATGCTCGATGCCATCGACCTACGCCTCGATGGCCGGCCGAGCCCGGCCAGGATCACCGAGGTGGATATCCCGGTGCCCGGTTACACAAAGGTCCCGCGGATCAGCCTGATCGTACTGGAGGGCGAGATCCCGACCGGGACCAGGAGCCTGAGCTGGTACTACCCCGCGGCATTCGGCGACAATGCCGTGCGCGTGCGCCAGGTCGATGAAACCAACGAGAAGTGGCACTGGTCGCCCTGGCAATGGATCAGAGAGGACCGTACCAGTGAGCCCTTCTCGCTCACAGAGGTGTTCAGCCCGCCCGGGGTTCTCGATGTGCTGGTGGAATACGGCGCAGCCGGGTTCGACCACATCATCCCCAAGGGCCTGGACCACATCCTGTTCGTCATCGGCCTGTTTCTGTTCAGCACCCGGATGCGGCCGCTGCTGTGGCAGATCACCATGTTTACCATCGCCCATTCGATTACCCTGGCGCTGGCAATGACCGGGATTATCGAGCTGCCTGCACGGGTGGTCGAACCACTGATCGCGCTTTCGATTGCCTACGTGGGGATTGAGAATGTCTGGCATCGCAGGCTGCACAAGAGCCGCCTGGTGCTGGTGTTCGCATTCGGCCTGCTGCACGGGATGGGTTTTGCCAGCATGCTGGCCGATTTCGGCATGCCCGATGACGCCTTTTTCACCGCACTTATCGGTTTCAACCTCGGCGTCGAGGCCGGACAGCTTGTGGTGGTGGGCCTGGCCTTCCTCACCGTGGGCTTCTGGTTCAGCAAAAAGCCCTATTACCGTCGTCTGATCGTCGTCCCGGGCTCGCTACTCATAACCGCGGTGGGCCTCTACTGGACCTGGGAACGCATCAGCCTGTAGCCGCCACGGACGGCTGCAGAAGCTCATCCATCAGCAGTGGGGGGGAGATACCGAAGCCCTGCGCATAATCCACGCCGAGGGCGCGCACGAGGCGCAGTATCTTGTCGTCCAGGACGTATTCCGCGATCGTTTTCTTGCCGAGGAAATGGCCGATCTCGTTGATCGACTTGACTACCGCCAGGTCCTCGCGGCTGCCCGCAATCTTGCGTACGAAGACGCCGTCGATCTTGAGCCAGTCGACCGGTAGTTCTTTCAGGTAGGAGTACGAGGCAAGGCCACTGCCAAAGTCGTCCAATGCCACCTTGCAGCCCATCGATTTCAGATCCTGGATAATCCCGGCGCTGTTCGACAGGTCGGCTACCGCGGCGGTCTCGGTGACCTCAAAGCTCAGCCAGGATGGATCGATACCCGTGCGCTGAAACTGTTCGCGCACAAAGTCGATGAAGCTTGGGTCACTGGCGGTCTGGCCTGAGAGATTCACCGCGAACCCGTGCAAGGCCGGCATGTGCTCGCGGTGTGCCGCTATCCACTCCATGACGCTCCGCGCCACCCAGCGGTCGACCGCACGCATCCGATTGTAGCGCTCGGCGGCGTCGATGAACTCGGCGATAGGCAGGGGCTCTGCCGCGCCACTGTGCACCCCCAGCAAGACCTCGTAATGCGGTGCCAGACCGTTATTCGGTCTTACCGGCACGATCGGCTGGCAGCGCAGCCGCAGGTGACCGCGCTCAAGCGCGTCATCCACCTGAACGATCCATTGCACCGACTCTTTGCGACGCGCGATCTCCGGATCATCGGCATTGTAGATGCAGGCGCGGTCACCGCCGGCCGCCTTGGCCGCCGCCAGGGAATCGTCCGCCGCCTGCAGCAGTGTGCCCAGCCCGTCGCGGAAGGGGCCCAGCCCCACAACCCCAATCGAGGTACTCAGCGCCACAACCGGACCGGACCAGTCGAAAGGCATCTCACGCAATGACTCGCAGATCCCCTCTGCACGCTGCCCGCCATCGGCCAGACCGATATCCGGCAGCATCAGCGCGAACCTGTCCCCACCCAGATGCCCAAGCACCTTGGCACCTTTTTCCTGCTCCAGCAGGCGGGCCAGGGCCACGAGAAGCCGGTCGCCGGTTTCGTAACCGTGGATGTCGTTGACCAGGCGGAACTGGTCGACATCCATCCACAGCAGCACACCGCCGTCGTGCGCCCGCCCCGGCATGGCCAGCGCCTTCTCCAGTGCGGCGTGAAACTGCTGCCGGTTGATCAATCCGGTGAGAGAGTCATGCGCAGCCTGATGGGCAAGACGCTCCTCCATGCGAACCAGTATGGAATCGACCGCACGATCGCTGAGCCGCTGGCCGTCAGCCTGTTCGATCTCGATCCGGCGCTGGTGCAGACCGAGGGCCAGTTCCGCCAGGCCGATATCACGCTCGCGCAGGCCCCGGTAATCGACGAGGACAAAGACCTCGCGATCGCCACGGATCCAGGCAACGCGCAACTCCTTGGCGCCATCGGATTCGCCGAGCAGGCGTAACAGGTCTCCGACACCGACCCCGGCACAGCGCTCGAGCAACCGCGCCCAGGCAGCGTCGCTTACCCCGTCGGGCGCCATGGCGGATTCTGCCTTTTCAGACGCGCCGTCCGACATGGGCATCTCGACCAGGCGGATTGCGTCACGCGCTGTACCGCTCAGTTCGTCGCGCAAACGTGTCTCTACCGCATTGCGCCGGAACGGGTCGAATGCAACCGTCGCCAGTTCCCGTTCGATTCGCTCAAACAGACGCCCTGCGTCCGGCTCACTCGGTTCACGCTCGAATGCCTCACCGCCCAGCCCGGATACGATGCTGTCCAGCAGCCCCAGGTGCGAGGTGTAACGCTGATCGCCGTCGGCGGCATTGATCGCAGCGAGTTCCAGGACCGCGCGCCAGCCCACCCCCAGCAACTCAGGAATCACCTCGGGGACCATACGCCCCTTGTATCGCCGTCTGATCTCGGCCGATACCACCTGCCGCGCACGGCGTACGCGATCGCGGCCCTCGCTCGCCTCAACCACGCGCTCGACATTCCGTTGATACAGTTGGCTCTGATGGCGGGTCACGTCAGCGAGCGCCTGCGCGGCGGCTTGCAGGACGCCCGCGTCGGTCTCGCCGCGGCTGATCGGCAACAGGATCTCCGAGACCTGGCGACGTACAGGGTCTTTTTCGGGCTCCAGATCCGGGCTCGCGCGGAACATCTGCAGATGCCCGAGGCCGTCTACAATTTCGCGTAAAGGGTGCTGTCTGTTCTGGAAGAAATTTTGGTCCGCGGCCGCCTCCCGGGCCAGGGGCCCGCCCAGCTGTTCCATCCAGGCAGCCATGCTATCGGTCATGTTCGGGGAGTCGCTGACAAAGGTCATCAGCTCCTTGGCGAGGCCTTCGCGCTGTTTCGTTTCACGTGTGACCAGGGCCTTCATCATCCCCGGGTCCAAGGTGACAGCTTCGCTATTTGCGTTGGCCACCGCGGCCGCGGCAGGTTCGACCGACTCTGCTGCATCGGAGGCCGGCGCCCTTTGACCTGGCTCCTCATCACGCCGCTGATCCCGATCGGCAACCCGCGACTCCGGCACCGGTTCCGACTCGGGGCGCTGGACAAACACCCTTGCCTCGGGCGCCCCCATGGCATCGAGTGCCGCATCGATTTCCGAATAAAGTTCTCCCAGCCGCTCGCTCAACACGCTGGCCGCACAATCGAACAGCACACTGCGCGAGATGCCCCCAAGCTCGAGACTCTTCGCCAGATCCTTGAAAACCCCGGTAAAGTGCTTGGGCTCGAAAGGTACCATCAGCGTGGCCGGCGACATGGACCCGCGCAAACCGGCCAGTCGTGAACCTATCGCGCCCAGACGATCACTGAAACGCCTGTCGAGCATGCTGGCCACCCGTGACGCCTCGAGCCAGCGTTCAAACTCATCGGGATCGATCAGGCTGAGTTCAGCACCGGTGGGCTCGGCCTCCTGCTCCCCAGGCGCTGCCTTACCGAGGGCGGCAGACAGGATCGCCGTCGTCAGGGAGTCCCCTTCCCGCAGGCTGTCTACTGCATTGATGTCGCCGTATATCTGTTGCTGCTCGGTATTGGACGCGCTGTTGCCTGCGCGTTCGAGCAGGGCTTCGCCCGTTACCACCAGCAAATCGCGCAACAGGGGTGGCAGTGCAGCCTTGGCCACGTGACGCAGTTTTGCCAGGCTTCGGGTCTCGCCACCGGTGCGTAGGCCAGGCTCTTTCGCCGAGTCGGCACGCGCCAGCGAATCATGTCGGCGCAGCGCCTCGAAGACCAGATCAGAGGTCTTGGCAAAAGAAAGCCCGAAGTGCTCGCCACTGACCCAGGCCACTGCCCCGTTGATCCGGATCCCCCGCGAACCGCTGCTGGTCAGGAGTTCGGTGCTGAGTTGCAGGGAC
The DNA here is from genome assembly GCA_964497145.1 of uncultured Gammaproteobacteria bacterium. Lineage (GTDB taxonomy): Bacteria > Pseudomonadota > Gammaproteobacteria > Chromatiales > Chromatiaceae > Thiosocius. Next base: position 4,407 of record CAZCDY010000060.1, on the reverse strand, counting down.
TCACCTGCCTGATAGCTGGCCGGCGGCTCTTCCGGTCGGGTCTGCAAACGCTGCAAAAGCATCCCGCCACTGCAGTAGTCGAGCACCAGACACTTGTCCTGCCTGCCCCCGGGGGGGCCGATTCGGCCCTGCAGTCGGGTTGCGTAGCGCTTGTAACGGCGTCGTTCAGCCCGTACGGCCATACCAAACGCTCCGTAGCTTCGATGTCCTTTTCAAGGCAGCCCCATCCCCTCCAGTTCATGGATTTCTTCGTTACTTGTATGGGGATATCGCCCGGTTCGACCGATTGTTGAGGGCCAGGGGGGCGTGCGGACAGACAGCTGACAGGGTCGCCGGCGGTGCAGACCGGAGACCCCGCATCAGGGCGCCGGTTCGTAGGCCAGGTTGGGACCCAGCCACTTCTCGGCCAATACCAGATCCATGCCCTTGCGCCGGGCGTAATCCTCGACCTGGTCTTTGTTGAGCTTGCCCACGGCGAAATAACGGGCCTCGGGGTGTGCGAAATAGAGCCCGCTGACCGCCGCGGTCGGTACCATCGCCTTGGATTCGGTCAACCAGATGCCGGTGTTGGCCTCGGCATCGAGCAGTTCCCACAGCAGATCCTTTTCGGTGTGGTCCGGTGAGGCCGGATAACCGATCGCCGGACGGATACCCTGGTAACGCTCGGCGATCAGATCCTCGTTGCCCAGTTCCTCACCCGCCGCATAGCCCCAGATTTCGGTTCGGACCGCGTGGTGAAGCCATTCTGCCAGGGCCTCGGCCAGGCGGTCGGCCAGTGCCTTGAGCATCAACGAGCTGTAATCGTCGTGGTCGGCCTCGAATTCGGCAACCTTGTCGTCGATGCCGATGCCGGCGGTACAGGCAAAGCCACCGAGGTAATCCGGCTTGCCGGACGCCTTTGGTGCGACGAAATCCGCCAGACAGTCGTTGTAGTGGCCGCGCGGCTGTTTTCCCTGCTTGCGCAGGAAGTGCAGCGTCATGCGCACATCGCTGCGGGTGGCATCGGTGTACAGCTCGACATCGTCCCCGACCGCATTGGCCGGGAAGATGCCGACCACCGCCCGGGCCTTGAGCCAGCCCTCTGCAACCACACGTTCGAGCATCGCTGTGGCATCGGCGTACAACTTGCGCGCCTCCTCCCCCTTCTCGGCGTCATCGAGGATCTTCGGGAAACGTCCACGCAGCTGCCAGGCGTGGAAAAAGAAGGTCCAGTCAATATACGGAATCAGCTTTTCGATCGGTATGTCATCGAACACCCGCAACGGCGCCGCCGGCGGAGCAACCGCAAATTCGCTCCAGTCGATAGCCACCCGGTTCGCACGCGCCTCGGCCACCGTCACCAGGTTGGCCGCTTCGTTCTTCGCCGCACGGCGTGCCCGGACTTCGGCGTACTCGGCACGCAGTTCGTCAAGAAACTGCGGCTTGTGTTCCGCCGACAGCAGGGTGCTGGCAACGCCGACCGCGCGCGAGGCATCGGCGACATACACGGCGCCATGCGGGTATTCCGGTTCGATCTTGACCGCGGTATGCGCCTTCGAGGTGGTCGCACCGCCGATCATCAGGGGAATGGTGAAGCCCTGACGCTGCATCTCCTTGGCCATGTGCACCATCTCGTCCAGTGATGGGGTGATCAGGCCGGAAAGACCGATGATGTCGACCCCGTACTCACGGGCCTTGTTCAGGATGGTCTCGGCCGGGACCATGACACCGATGTCGAACACCTCGTAGTTGTTGCACTGCAGGACCACGCCGACGATGTTCTTGCCGATGTCGTGCACATCGCCCTTCACGGTCGCCATCAGTATCTTTCCATTGGTGGCAAGCTCGCCACCGGCTGCGGCCAGTGCCTGTTTCTCGGCCTCCAGGTAGGGCTCGAGATAGGCCACGGCCTTCTTCATCACGCGCGCGGACTTGACCACCTGCGGCAGGAACATCTTGCCGGCACCGAACAGGTCACCGACCACGTTCATGCCATCCATCAGGGGGCCTTCGATGACGTGTAACGGGCGCTCGGCCTGGGCGCGCGCCTCCTCGGTGTCCCCGTCGATGAATTCGGTGATGCCCTTGACCAGGGCATGCTCCAGGCGCTTGTTCACCGACCATTCGCGCCAGGCCTGGTCCTCGACCTTCTCGGCCTGGCCTGAGCCGGCATAGCGCGGGGCGATCTCGACCAGGCGCTCGCCGGCATCCGGGTCACGGTTGAGCACGACATCCTCGACCGCGTCACGCAGCGCCGCCGGCAGATCGTCGTAGACCGCCAGCTGGGCGGCATTGACGATACCCATGTCCATACCCGCCCCGATCGCGTGGTACAGGAAGACCGCGTGGATCGCCTCGCGCACCGGGTTGTTGCCACGGAACGAGAACGACACGTTCGACACGCCGCCGGAGATCAGGGCGTGCGGCAGGGTCTGCTTGATCTCGCGGGTCGCCTCGATGAAGTCGACACCGTAATTGTTGTGTTCTTCGATACCGGTGGCGACCGCGAAGATGTTCGGGTCGAAGATGATGTCTTCCGGCGGGAAACCGATATCGTCGACCAGGATGCGGTAGGCACGGGTGCAGATCTCGACCTTGCGCTCGCGCGTATCGGCCTGACCGACCTCGTCGAAGGCCATCACGATGACCGCCGCGCCATAGCGCCGGCACAGCCGCGCCTGCTCGCGGAACTTGTCCTCGCCCTCTTTCATCGAGATCGAGTTGACGATCGACTTGCCCTGCACGCACTGCAGGCCGGCCTCGATGATCTCCCACTTGGACGAATCGATCATCACCGGCACCTTGCAGATGTCCGGCTCGGAGGCACACAGGTTGAGGAAACGGCGCATCGCCGCGACCCCGTCCAGCATGCCCTCGTCCATGTTGACGTCGACCACCTGGGCGCCGTTCTCGACCTGCTCCCGGCAGACGTCCAGGGCGGTCTCGTATTCGCCCTCGAGGATCAGGCGCTTGAATCGCGCGGAACCGGTGATATTGGCGCGCTCGCCGACATTCACGAACAGCGACTGGCTGTCGATATTCAGCGGCTCCAGCCCGGACAGGCGGCAGGCGACCGGGATCTCGGGCAGGACACGCGGCTTTTTGCCCGCAACCGCCTGGGCAATGGCGGCGATATGCGGTGGCGTGTTGCCGCAGCAGCCGCCGACCATGTTGACGAATCCGGCATCGGCCCACTCGCCGATATGCCGACCCATGTCCTCCGGGGTCAGGTCGTACTCACCGAATTCGTTGGGCAGGCCTGCGTTCGGGTATACCGCCACGTAGGTCTCGCACACCCGCGCCAACTCCTCGACATACTGCCGAAGCAGATCCGGGCCCAGTGCACAGTTGAGACTCATCGCCAACGGTTGCGCGTGACGCAGACTGTTGTAGAAGGCCTCGGTGGTCTGACCGGACAGGGTGCGGCCCGACTGGTCGGTGATGGTGCCGGACAGGATGACCGGCAGCTTGAAACCGAGTTCCTCGAACACCTGCTCGGCCGCGAACACGGCCGCCTTGGCGTTCAGGGTGTCGAAGATGGTCTCGATCAGCAGGATGTCGACCCCACCCTCGATCAAACCGCGCACCGCCTCGGCATAGGCCGCCACCAGTTCATCGAAATCGACGTTACGCGCGCTCGGGTCATTGACCTCGGGCGAGATCGAGGCCGTGCGATTGGTCGGGCCGACCGAACCGGCGACGAAACGCGGTTTTTCAGCGGACGAATAACTGTCGGCGACAGCACGCGCCAGGCGTGCCGATTCGACGTTCAGCTCGTAAGCCAGCGATTCCATGCCGTAGTCGGCCATGGCGATCGTCGTGGCGCTGAAGGTATTGGTCTCGATGATGTCGGCGCCGGCCTTGAGATAGGCCTCGTGGATCTCGCTGATCACATCGGGCCGGGTCAGCGACAGCAGGTCATTGTTGCCCTTGAGATCGCTTCGCCAATCGGCAAAGCGATCGCCGCGGTAGGCGGCCTCATCGAGCTGATAACGCTGGATCATGGTGCCATAGGCGCCATCCATCACCAGGATCCGTTCGGCCATCAGGGCCTTGAGTTGGGCAGTGCAATCGCGGGACATGATTTTAAGATCGGTCAAAGCTGCAGGGGCGGCGCATTATACAGGTACGGACGCGGTGCGGTCTCCGCCACGCACCGAAGTGAAAAAGCAAATAAATCCCTGCTGGCAACGCATAAGCAGCATTGAGCATACGCCGGCGCATGGCTGTGGTTAGATTGCGCCGGTCCCGCTGGTTAGGGACCCGGGTCACAGCTTTCTGTCTGGCCGACTCAAATATCCTCCGGCTCCCATCCCGCCTGCCGGCAGAGGCGCACCGTATGCACCCTGCCCGCGGACCAGCTGGACCCGAACTGGCCGACAGCACGCTGACGACCCGCCGTACAATTTATGCCTCAGGAGGGCAAAC
>CAZCDY010000059.1:0-21138 GCA_964497145.1 uncultured Gammaproteobacteria bacterium | reverse complement strand
TTCCGACCTTGGTCGAATCCTTGTCAAGCACCCCAACGTTGCGTGGGTTCTCGTAATGGTCGATCACTTTTTCACTGTAAGCCATTGTTTAAACCTCTCGATGTCCTGACAGTCTTCTGCGGCTATTCACGTCTGCACCTGCAAAAGGCAGTCGCCCCGGAATTCAGATCAATGCGCGGCCCACTTCACGCTCTTGAGGTCGACGCCTTCCTTGAACATATCCCACAGCGGGCTCAGGTCGCGCAGGCGCTCCACCTGGCTACGCACCTGCGACAGCACATGGTCGATCTCTTCCTCGGTCGTAAACCGACCCAGCGTGAAACGCAGTGAACTGTGTGCCAGCTCGTCTTCGCGTCCCAGCGCGCGCAGTACATAACTCGGTTCCAGACTCGCCGAAGTACACGCCGATCCCGAAGATACCGCCATGTCCTTGAGCGCCATCATCAGGCTCTCGCCTTCGACAAAGTTGAAACTGATGTTCAGATTCCCGGCGATCCGATGTTCCAGATCCCCGTTTACATAAACCTCTTCCATATCCTTCAGCCCGTCGTAAAGACGGTTACGCAGTTCCAGTATCCGCGCATTTTCCGAAGCCATCTCTTCACGCGCGATACGGAACGCCTCGCCCATGCCGACAATCTGATGGGTGGGCAGCGTACCCGAACGCATACCGCGCTCATGTCCGCCACCGTGCATCTGCGCCTCGATCCGAACCCGCGGCTTGCGCTGCACGTACAGGGCGCCGATACCCTTGGGTCCATAGATCTTGTGCGCGCTGAAACTCATCAGGTCTACCGGCAGTTCGGCCAGATTGATCTCCACCTTGCCCGGGCTTTGCGCCGCGTCAACATGGAAGATCACCTTACGCTCGCGACATATCGCACCCAGCGCGGCGATATCCTGGATCACGCCGATCTCGTTGTTGACGTGCATCACGGAGGCCACGATGGTTTCGGGCCGGATCGCCGCCTCAAATGCCGCCAGGTCCACCAGACCATCGGATTGTACGTCCAGGTAGGTGACCTCGAATCCTTCACGCTCGAGCTGTCTGCAGGTATCCAGCACCGCCTTGTGCTCGGTCTTCAGGGTAACGATGTGGTTGCCCTGTTTCCGGTAGAAGTGCGCTGCGCCCTTGATCGCCAGATTGTCAGATTCAGTCGCACCGGAGGTCCAAACGATCTCTTTGGGATCGGCGCCCACCAGTGCCGCCACGTTTGCACGCGCCTCGTCGACCAGCTGCTCGGCCGCCCAGCCGAACGGATGCGAGCGCGACGCAGGGTTACCGAAGACACCATCCGGCGTCAGGCATGCACACATCTTTTCCGCGACCCGCGGGTCCACCGGTGTCGTCGCAGAATAATCGAGGTAAATCGGAAATTTCATGAAGCGCTCCGCTACAACTTGCTTCCAAACTGGATGATGGTAACGAGATCAGGCACCCACAGTCTCCGCCTTCAGCTGCCCGAGCGGGACGCTGGCATCCGCAGTATTGCCATCCTGCCGTTCCATGACTTCCTGCACACCGCGCCGACTCATCAGATCCTGCAGGCTGATCTGGTTCAGATAATCGAATATCCTGGCACTCAGGTCCTGCCACAGGTCGTGGGTCAGGCACTGCTGGTTGTCCTGGCAATTATGCGCCCCACCACAGCGTGTCGTATCGACGTTTTCATCCACCGCCGAGATAACCTGAGCGACAAAGATGTCGGCCGCCCCACGTCCCAGGGTGTACCCGCCACCCGGGCCACGCACGCTCGATACCAGGTTGCGCTTGCGCAGCCGCGAGAACAGCTGCTCGAGATAGGAGAGGGATATGCCCTGGCGCTGGGCGATATCGGCCAGGGTTATGGGGCCACCACCGTGGTGAATGGCCAGATCGAGCATTGCGGTAACCGCATAACGGCCCTTGGTTGTCAGCCTCACCAGTCTCTACTCCGCCGCTTTTGATGCTGCGGACTATACATTGCCGAGTAAATTAGTCAAGAATTCCAAAGCCCGCTCTCAACGGGGGAATCAGTCGACTTTTTCGCTCTCCTCGAGCTGCATTTTGTGCAGCTCTTCGGCGGTCGAAATGATCTCGCAGGAGCCCAGATCCGGCAGATCCTCCTCGCCCGGTTCAAAGCCCATCTCGCGCATCGCCTCGCACATGCGCTGCATCTTGCTCTCCATCACGTGGACATGATCCAGCATGCAGTTGATCGCGTGGGCCACCGGGTCCGGGGCATCAGCCGTGGCGCCATAGGCATCAAAGCCCATTTTCGACGCGATCTTTTCACGATGCTCGGTATCTGCAGGCTCGGCTTTACGCTCGATCAGCCTGCCTGGTACCCCGATTACGGTGCTGTTTTTAGGCACATCTCGAACCACGACGGCATTCGAACCGATGCGCGCACCTTCGCCTATCTCGATCGGCCCCAGCACCTTGGCGCCGGCACCCACGACCACGTCGTTCCTCAGGGTGGGATGCCGCTTGCCCTTCTGCCAGCTGGTACCACCCAAGGTGACCCCGTGGTAGAGGGTGCAGTCGTCACCAATCACAGAGGTTTCACCGATCACCACGCCCATCCCGTGGTCGATGAAGAAGCGCCTGCCGATCACGGCCCCGGGGTGAATCTCGATGCCGGTCAGCCAGCGCGCGAGGTAAGACAGCATCCTAGCCAGCCACTTGGCACCGGCCTGCCACAGCCAGTGCGAGACGCGATGGATCATGACCGCGTGCACGCCCGGATAAGCGGTCAGTACTTCCAGGGTGCTGCGGGCGGCAGGGTCGCGTTCGAATACGACGCGTAAATCTTCCCGGGTCTTCTCAAACATCGGTTGCGCTACTTAATAAGGTTTTCTGGGAAACACGACACTTTACTCAATTGCGCGGCCTCAAACTAGCCGCGAGCCCCCAGCCTGTCTGCGTCAGGCGTCTCGGCGCATCGATTTTCGACCCTGCGCCGCACTGAGAATGCCACGCAGGATATTCACCTCCTCGCTGTCCGGCTCCGCACGGTGAAAAAGCCGCCGCAGTCGGCGCAGCAGTTTCTCCGCACGCCGTTCATCGGTGAAACCGATCTCGTCCAGTGCCTGTTCGAGATGGTGGAAGAAACCCTCCATCTCGGCGTTGCTGGCGACCCGGGTGGCCTCGCGGTTTCCCGGCAGTTCCCGGCCGCGCGCCTGCATCAGCTCGTAGCTGATCACCTGCACCGCCATGGCAACGTTGAGCGAGCTGAAATCGGGGTTGGTCGGGATGTGAACCAGATGGGTGCACAGATCCAACTCGTCATTGCTCAATCCGGAACTCTCACGCCCGAACACGATCGACACCGGCCCTCTCGGGGCCTCCGCAGCCGCCATCTGTGCGGCCTCCCTCGGGCCCACGAGCGGCCAGGGCACCGAGCGTAGACGTGCGCTGGCGCCGATCACGATGCGGCAGTCGGAGACCGCCTCGGCCAGGGTGCCGACGACCCTGGCCGAGGCCAGCAGGTCATCTGCACCCGAGGCCCGCGATGTCGCCTCCGCATTGGGAAAATCCCGCGGGTTCACCAGTACCAGGTCGTTGAGGCACATATTTTTCATCGCGCGCGCCGCAGCACCGATGTTGCCGGGGTGCGTCGTGTGCACCATCACGATGCGTAGATTTTGCGTCATTACGGGAGACCTGCCTTGTACAGCAAATGATCAACGACTCGCTAGTGTACTGTGTCGTGGGCCGATACCGTCCGCTCAGGCGCCGAATGAATGGTTCAGACGGCTGATATTCAGTCGCTGCACCCTGGCTCCTGGCCAGGGAATGCCGCATCTGCCTTCCCGCACGGCGGCATTTCCCGTATCCTCGCGCGCCATGAATCCCACGACCAATATTGCAGTACGTGCCGCCCGTCAGGCCGGCAACGTCATCATGCGTTCCTTCAGCCGCCTCGACAGTCTCACGGTTTCCGAAAAACAGGTGAACGATTATGTCAGTGAGGTCGACCGCAATGCTGAACAGGCGATCATCGACGTCTTGCACAAATCCTTTCCCGGCCACGCGATCCTTGCCGAGGAGAGCGGCGTCCACGGCAAGGGCGACTACCAATGGGTAATCGATCCGCTGGACGGCACCACCAATTACCTCCATGGCTTCCCCCAGTTCGCCGTCTCGATCGCCCTGATGCACCGTGGCCGGCTGGAGAGCGCGGTGGTCTATGACCCTCTGCGAGACGAGATGTTTACCGCCGATCGCGGCGGTGGCGCCCTGCTTAACGACCGTCGCCTGCGGGTGACCGACCAGAAAGGACTGAAAGGCGCATTGCTCGGCACGGGCATCCCGTTCAGGGACCAGCGCTATATGGACGCCTACCTGGGCATGCTCAAGGCCCTGACCCAGGAGACCGCCGGCATCCGTCGCCCGGGCTCAGCGGCACTGGATTTCGCCTATGTTGCCGCCGGCAGGCTCGACGGCTTCTGGGAACTCGGGCTCTCGGTCTGGGATTTTGCCGCTGGCGCCCTGCTGGTGGAGGAGGCAGGCGGCGTGGTCAGCGACATCGGCGGCGGCAACCGACACCTCGAGACCGGCAACGTGATCTGCTCGAATGTGCGACTGCACCAGCAGATGGTAAACAGCATACGACCACACCTGCCGAGCGGCCTGAGTGCCTGACAATTAGCCCCCCAGGGCGAAAATCCAGGGAATTCGGCGCCTGATTAAGTGTTGCCGGGCCCAATAAGCCATGTTAATAAGCAATCGTCACTATAAGAAAGATATATGAGGGTGGAACGCGCATGAGGTTGAAGCCTTACCTGACGTCGGCACTGATGCCGCCCATAGGCGCCTGCCGCTACGGCTGCGGCACCAATTGTGCCGCACCGGTCACGGTATTCTGGTTATTCGGCGTGGTCAGCGTGATATACGGATTCCTCGGCGGACCAACCGGCGAGACTGGCATCAGCTGGTACACCGTGGGACTCGGTTTAGCCATGTGGGGCATCGCAGCCGTCTGGACCATGCTGACCATGCGGGGTGTCGAGGCCGATCGTTGTCACGGCGCCTGGAGCCCGCGCGATCACCATGTCGAGCCAGACGACGCCGAATCCGATCCGTTCGATGAGATAAATAAGGCGCACTGACCCCGGCATCTCAGGCGAACAACCCGACGCTGTATCGCTTCAGCTGTCGATGTACCCCTCTTTCAGCAGATACAGATAGATCTCCTGCGCGGCCTCCATCGGACTGACGTCAGCCGTGTCGATGGTCAGCTCGGCCCTTTCCGGCACCTCGTAGGGATCGCTGATACCGGTAAACTCGGGGATCAGCCCCTTTCTGGCCTTGGCGTAGAGGCCCTTGCGATCACGCCCCTCGCACACATCGAGCGCCGTTGCCACGTGCACCTCGATGAAGGCACCGTGCTCTTCAACCATCTCGCGCACCGCCCTGCGGGTCTCTGTGTAGGGTGCGATGGGCGCGCAGATGGCAAGACCGCCGTTTTTGGTGATCTCGCTGGCTACATAGCCGATGCGCCGGATATTGAGATCACGGTGTTGTTTGGAGAATCCGAGTTCACTGGAAAGGTTCTGGCGCACGATGTCACCATCGAGCAGGGTCGCCGGGCGCCGGCCACCCTCGACCAGTTTTCCATAGATGATCTTGGCCAGCGTAGATTTGCCCGACCCTGACAGGCCGGTAAAGAACAGCGTCATGCCCTGCCGATTGCGCGGCGGGTAGACATTGCGCAGTTCGGCTACCACCTCGGGGTAGCTGAACCACTCGGGCGGCTCCTCGCCTACGGCCAGATCGCGCTTCAGCATGGCATCGGTGTACTCGGCCCCCTCCAGACCCTCGGACTCGATCTCGGACATTGCCAGAAACTTCTGCTTCGACGGTACGTATTGGTGCGGCTCGATATGCACGATCTCGATCGCCAGGCGATCCGCATGCGCATCGATCAGCGCACGTGACTGCGCTGTGTCATAGAAGAATGAATCGTCGCCCTGAACGGGTGGCGGCCCGGCATGCTTGGGGCCGACGATCAGATGCGAGCAGCCATAGTTCTGATGCACGATAGCGTGCCAGAGGGCCTCACGCGGCCCTGCCATCCGCATCGCCAGCGGCAACAGTGACAACATCGCCAGGTTATGTGGGAAGTGACGTCTTATTGCCTGATAACAATGTACCCGGGCGTAATACTGCAGATCTCCAGGTTTGGTCATTCCCACGGTCGGATGCAGCAGGATATGCGCCTGCAGCTGCTTGGCCACCTTCAGGGTAATCTCGCGCTGCAAGCGGTGCATGGGCTTGCTGGTCTGAAAGGCCACCACCCTTCGCCAACCGGAGCGCTTGAACAAGACCCGCATCTGCTGCGGCGTATCCCAGAGATTCTCGAAATCATGGTGCACGGGCGCCTGCACACCCTCGACCCGTCCGCCGATATAAACCGGGTTGACCGCATCCAGAAGGTAGCGCACACCCGGATGAGAGTCATCCATGGTGCCATACACCGTCTCCGCCTCATGCCGCCTGTCCGGCTGCCATATATCCTCCACGGTCAGTACCGCCGGCATGAAGCCCTCACCATCGCGCAGCGCAACCTTGTCGCCGACCGACAGTTTCTCCGCGACCTGTGCGCCGACATCGAGCACAACCGGGACCGGCCAGAGTGTCCCATCGGGCAGGCTGAGCGAATCGAGCACCGATTCATACGCGGCCTGCCCCATGAAGCCGGTCAGCGGAGTGAACGCGCCGTTCATCAGCAACTCCAGGTCACACAACTGGCGCTGAGAGAGCGTGATGGACGGATAGGACCCTGATATCTGCTTCATCTCTTCGACGGTATCAGGCTCTGCCAGCAGATTGACCAGGATGTCACTGCCATGGGGTTTTACATCTGACGTCATTGTCGGCGACTCGCTTGTTGAAATTGCAGGGGATTTCAGGTCAGCGACAGCAGCGCCGAGACCAGCAGATCATTATCGTAGTAAGGAGCACTCTGCTTGCTGATCAATCTTACATCGATCATTTGGATGCTGAGGCTGTTCAGGAACTCGCTGGAAAGCCCTTCGGGGTATTCGCCGTTGCTGCTGTCCAGCAGGACGAAATTCAGCAGCTTCTCGTTACCGCAGTCCGCCGGCACATCGGCGCGCAACCGGTCCAGCAAGGCATGTATCACCTGCTCGAAATTCATCCCGATCTGTTCCGGATCCGAGCCGAGGTTGGGGATATAAACCTTCGGACAATCGTTGCTGACGATTGCCTGTCCAACGCCTTCGGGAATCAGATTGGCCAGCACGCTGGAATAGAAACTGCCCGGCGGATAACAGATCAGGTCCGCATTGCTGATAAGTTTGCGGTTCTTCTTTCTCAAACGGGCAGACGCCGGCTTAAAACTGTCACGGCTTTTCGAGAGAAACAGCTTCGCGATCGGTGATGTCAGCGGCATGACCTCTTTACCCGTCAGCCGATGCTGACCAATCACGCGGGTGCCGTCGGCGAGGTCTGCCGCGATATGCAAATCGTCATTGACGACGGCCCGCACGGTGCCCTGCACGTTAACCAGTTTGGAAAACAGGTAAATGATCGGGTCCAGGTGATGATGGTTGTTGAGATAACCGCCAACCAGTATCAGGTTGCCGATGCTCGCGCCACGCAGGTCGAAGTCCCCGGGCATGGCCTTGAGAAAATAGCCCAGCTGGTTCCGGATCAGGCGTCGCATCGGATTCGGAACATCCGCAATCCGCTCCGACTTGCCACGGGCCATCTCTTCCAGCCGCACCCGCAGTTCCTGATTGTCGGCTTGTTTGGGGAAACGGTAGGTGAACAGCTCGTACACCTCCGGGTGTCCCAGGACCGTCTCATCGGCGAGTGCCATGAGACGGCTGCGAAGATCGCCTATTGAAGGCATATCAAAGGCCTGGCGCAGCTCGGCCGAGCTGCCGCCGGAATCGAACGGTGTCACCAGGTGAATCGAATTGTGGGTGTAGCCCTTGAGCGTCTTGCACAGACCGTTGAGCGCCGAGCCACCGCTGAAAAACAGGATGCGCGGCCCCAGTTCCGGAATCTTGCGGTAACGGCTGATGCGCAGTGCATCCGGAATCTCAACCGTCCGCGTAACCCGGATTTTTGCCATAGCCCCTGTTTTCCATACGCAGTACGTCCACGCGACCGTGTGCGAAGATTAACCCAGCTGCCCCGGTATTGTCCTTTCGCGCCGAAAATTCAGCACAACAAACTGAACTGGCGCAGGCGAAGCGGAAAAAAACCTTCAGACCCGTCTGGATTGGTGATATACACCCCTTGACACAATTCTGTAATGTCCGTGCATGTCAGAACTGACACCAGAGATCAGAAATGCAGCGCGCGCGCTGATCATCCGAGAAGAACGGATTCTGCTGCTGCGCAAACAGGGTGGCGGTCGGCCCGAGCGTTTCGCCCTGCCGGGCGGCGCACAAGACCCGGGCGAATCGCTGACCGACGCGCTCGACAGGGAATGCATCGAAGAGATAGGCACCGCGGTCGCCGCCGCCGAACTCGTCTACGTGGCCGACTTCATCAAGCTGAGAGACACCCAACCACCGACCCGCCGACATGTGGTGGATTTTCTTTTCCGCTGCGAAGTGCCAGCCGACTATTCACCGCACAATGGCGAGCGACCGGACAAGCACCAGGTCGAGGTGCTCTGGATGGCGATCGCCGATCTGGCAAAGAGGCCGCTTTTTCCGCATTATCTCTCGAGCTGCATCCCCCAGCTTGCAGACGGGAACCGGACGCTCTACCTCGGAAAATTTGATGACGATGCAGCTCCCCAAGAGCATTAGAGACAATCTGCGCTTCCTTTGCGTCGAGGTCGATTCCCAGGTTGCCAATCTGCAGGCCTTTTTCAGGACCCCTTCGGCCGCCATCGCAAGACGCATCCTCGATCGCATCGGTTATGCAAACAACCTCAAGATGCGGATCCATACCAGCTGCATTACAAGTATTGCCGATTGTAAGAAGCGCGGGAACGCAGGAACCCTGGCCCTGCGCGGCGTTGAGTTCATCGCCACGGATCTGGAGAGGATCACGGAACTCTGCCGCGACTGTATCAAGCAGATGGAGTACCTGACCGACATCAGCTGCATGCTGCCGAAGGCCTACGGCCCCATGCTCGGTCGGGTAAGACGGGGAATAGGGCTGGTGGAACCCGCGGTCAAGGATAACGATACCCGACTGGCGCTGAAGATCGGACAGATTGAGGCCAAACTCGACAGTGACTACAACCGCTTGCTGGATCACTACGTCAAGGCGCTGAAACGCAAAAAAAACACCGAGGACCTGGCCAGCGCCCTGTTCGTCGCGCACAACGTGGAACAGATGGGCGATGCCCTGCTCCATATCAGCGAGTCCATTATCTCTGCAAACCTCGGACAGGCGGTCAATCTGGAGCGCTATCACGCGCTGCAGGAGTCCGTGGAATCCCTCGATACCGACGACGATTTTGCAGATGTCCAGATCGATCGGATCGCCGACACTCGCTCAGGCAGCGCCATCTCCGGCATCAGTGCGTCCGACAGCAAAGACGAAGCCTACGTAGCAATCTTCAAGGACGGGGAAAAGCGCAAGCTGAAAGAGGAGCGGGAGGGGGTGGAAAGCTGGCACGACATCTACCCGGGACTGGCACCCAAGATACTCTCGTACAAGAAGCGCGGCCAATCTGCCGCCCTGCTCATCGAACACCTGCCCGGCCTCACCTTTGAACAGATCCTGCTGCATGAATCACCGGAGCTGTTGCGAGAAACCCTCGATCAGCTGGGCAAGACGCTGAAATCCGTTTGGCGCGAGACCCAGACCAAACAACCGGTTTCGGCCGAATTCATGCGCCAGCTGGAAAAACGCCTGGGCGATGTCTACAAGATCCACCCGGAATTCGAGCAGGGAGCGAGCGGGATCTGCGGCCTCGGCATTCGCTCGTTCGATACGCTGGTAAAACAGGCAGACAAGTACGAAAAACGACTTGAAGCGCCCTTCTCGGTCTATATCCACGGCGACTTCAACGTCGACAACATCATTTACGACCCGCTGGAACAAAAGATCAATTTCATTGACCTTCATCGCTCCTGCTACATGGATTATGTACAGGACGTCTCGGTGTTCATGGTCTCCAACTATCGTCTGCAGATCCTCGATGCCCCACTACGCCGCCGGATCATGAAGCTGGCCAAGGATTTCTACGGCGTTGGCCGACGCTTTGCCGACAAGTCAGGCGATGAGACCTTCGAATTGCGCCTGGCCCTGGGACTGGCGCGCTCGTTTGCGACTTCCACCCGCTTCATACTGGACAAATCGCTCGCCCGCAGCATGTTCCTGCGGGCCCGCTACCTTATCGAGCGCGTGCTCGAAACCGACCCGAAAAAGGCCGGCAGATTCAAGATACCCGTGGAGGATATTTTCGTTGGCTAAACCCAGGATAGGTATCGTAGGCATACCCGGAAAATGGTCTACCGAAACCCTTGCCGATGCCGCCGAACAGCGTACCGGTTTCCGCCTGGTCATCGACATGGGCAGAGTCGAACTCGATCTGGAGCACAACCGGCTGCTTTTCGAGGGACATGACCTCTGTCAGCTGGATGCATTGATCGTCAAGAAGATCAGTGCCGAGTACAGCCCGAATACCCTGGATCGACTCGAACTGCTGCGCGTGGCAGAGAACGCCGGGGTGATGGTCTTCAGCGGCGCGGAGAATATGCTGCGACTGATCGACCGCCTGAGTTGCACCGTCACCCTGCGCAACGCGGGTATCCCGATGCCGGACACCCGGGTGACCGAAGACCTCGAGGCCGCCATGAATGCAGTCAGGGATTTTGGCAGTGCGGTATTCAAGCCACTGTTCTCGACCAAGGCCCGCGGCATGTGCATCATCGACTCGGATCAATCGGAAAAAGCCATGCGTAAGGCGGTCGAGGATTTCCAGCGCAGCAATCCCATGATGTATATCCAGCGTAAACTCGACCTGTCCGGACGCGACCTCGGCATGGTGTTTCTGGGCGGCGAGTATCTCGGCACCTATGCGCGCGTGTCCCAGGACGACTCATGGAACACGACCATCAACAGCGGTGGCCGATACGAAGGCTATACGCCACCCGACGAGATAATCGATCTGGCCTACCGGGCCCAGGCACCTTTCAACATGGACTTCACCACGGTGGATGTCGCCGAGACGCAGGACGGTCCGATCGTATTTGAGGTCTCGGCCTTCGGCGGTTTCCGCGGTGCCCTGGAGGGTGCCGGCATCGATGCCGCCGGTTCCTATACTGACTACGTATCAGCGAAGCTGAAAAAGTGAACCAACAATGAATAATCCAGAGACGATCGAGACCTTTTCCGAGGCTCTTTATAACGGGGCCGCCTTGTGCGACCAGACCCTTTATCTCGCTCTCGGCGACTGCACCCTGCGTGTACGTTCCAATTCCAGCGAACACATCAACCAGCTGACACGCTATTTCTCGCACGTCGCAGGCCCTGAGACCGATCCGGACATCGACATCATTGCCATCGAACGCGAAGAGCCCGATCTGGGTGTGGAGTTCATCGACTGGAAACGGGAACCGGGCAAGACCGGGCGCAAGGACAGTTATCACGATTTTGACGGCGGCCGTCTGGTGCGCAAGGTCCGCACGGGCATGGTCTTTCTGCAAAGCGAGACCCGGCGCATTGCAGCCGGACCCTGCATCCGCTACGACAATCAGGTAATCAACTTCATCAATGCCCAGTACATGAACTGGCTGCAGAATCGTGGCTGGCTGATCTGTCACGCCGCCGGCCTGGTCGAAAACGGACGTACCCTGGGCATCGCCGGTTTCTCTGGTGGCGGAAAATCCACCCTGATGCTGCATATGATGGAGCACCCACAGGTCAACTACCTGACCAATGACCGCCTGTTCATTCGCAAAGAGAATTCGGGAGTTCAGGCCGCCGGGATACCCAAGCTGCCGCGCGTCAACCCGGGTACCATCGTCCACAATCCGCGGCTGCATGCATTGATCCCGGCAGCGCAGCGCGAAGAACTGCTGGCTATGCCCAACGAGCAGTTGTGGGAGCTGGAAGACAAATACGATGTGTTGATCGACCAGGTATACGGCCCGGATCGTTTCACCGTCGCCAGGCCCCTGGGGGCCTTCCTGGTGCTCAATTGGAAGCGCAACAGCGATGAGCCCCTGAAGTTGCAACAGGTGGACCTGGCTGAACGCCGCGATCTGCTCACAGCGGCGATCATGAAATCGCCCGGCCCCTTCTATCAGTTCGCTGACGGCAGTTTCTTTGACGATGACATGCCGCTGAACGAGCAACCCTACCTCGATACGCTCGCCGATATTGCTGTCTACGAAGCCAGCGGAGGTATCGACTTCGAGGCCATGGCCAAACGCATCGACGAACTACTGGACTGAACGAGCATGCCACGTGAACTGTTATTGCTGCGCCACGGCAAATCCGACTGGGATACCGATACCGACGACTTCAACCGCCCGCTGAAAGACCGCGGCAAAAGGGGCGCACAGCGCCTAGGCGTCTGGCTGCTCAAACACAAACTGATCCCGGACCTGGTGATCGCCTCGCCGGCCGAGCGTGCACTGACCACTGCCGAGAAATGCTGCAAGGCCATGGGGGTCGCCGCGAGCCAGATCGAGCAGGACAAAAGGATCTACCATGCCGACCCCGACAGGCTGCTGGAGGTCCTCGCCAACTGTCCGCCACAGGCGCAAAGAATCATGTTGGTCGGCCACAATCCTGGGTTCGAGGACCTGCTGCTCCACCTTGCAGGCCCTGCCGTGGAGATCCCCGAGGACGGCAAACTGATGCCGACCGCCACCATCGCGCAGCTGAGCATGCCTGACGACTGGAACGGCCTGGCACAGGGAGCCGCAAAACTGCTGCAGCTGGTCCGCGGATCCAGCCTGCCGAAAAAATTCCCCTTCCCGTCACCCAATGGTGAAGAGCAACGTGACCGGCCGGCGTATTACTACACGCAGTCATCGGTGATCCCGTACCGGATAGCGGACAAGGGCATGGAGGTATTGATCGTCCGCTCCAGCCAGAACAAACACTGGGTGGTCCCCAAAGGCATTGCAGACCCCGGCTTAAGCCTGCAGGAGTCGGCTGGCAAGGAGGCCTGGGAAGAGGCCGGCGTTCAGGGCCGGGTGCATGAACAGGCCATCGGCAGTTACAGCTATCCCAAGTGGGGCGCGGTATGTACCGTGAGCGTCTACCCGATGGAGGTCAGCCGCGAGCTGCCGCAGGAGGAATGGGAGGAACATCACCGCGGGCGCGAATGGGTGGCGGCGGGAAAGGCGGCCGAATTGCTGAGACAGGCGGAACTGGGACCCCTGGTATCGGCCCTCGAAAAGCGGCTGACCGGGAACTGAAACCATGCCGAAGCTGATCGCGGCCCTGATTCGTCATGGTGATTACCGGCAGCTCCCGGAGACCCCCAGTGCACACCAGCCCTTCCCTCTTACGACCGAGGGAAAAATCCAGGCCAAAGAGGCCGGCACGACCTTGCGTGAGACCCTGCGGGCCAGCGGATGGGCCCTGTCCCCCTCGGTCGACAGTTCACAGTTGCTCAGGGCCTGGCAGACCGCTCAGATCATCACTGGGGAACTCGCCGCGCAATTTGATACGCCGCCGGAAGTGACCGGCTTCGACGATCTCGCCGAGAGGGGGCTGGGCAGTGCGGCTAATCTCACCATCACCGCGATCGAGGCCATCGTCCGCGAGGACCCGCGCTTTCCCGAGCTTCCGCCGGACTGGAAATCGAACAGCCGCTTTCGACTCCCCCTGCAGGGCGCCGAATCACTGCTGCAGGCCGGAGAGCGTGTCGCCGCGCACATCAAAGCAAGTATGGAGATGCTCGCCGGACAGGTCGACCGCGACACCCTGAAGCTTTTCGTCGGTCACGGCGCCGCGTTTCGGCACGCCGCTTATCACATGGGCGTGCTGTCCTTTGAACAGATCGCACAGCTCAGCATGTACCACGCCCAACCGGTTTTTCTGGAATATCGTGCAAAAAAGGGTTGGCGTCATATCGGCGGCGAATGGAAGGTCCGTGCCAGGCACAGCGAATACACGGATTAGCCCCGTAGACGGCCGCAACGAGAGACCCATTTGATCAATTCGGTAAGCCAGCGAGATGTCTAAGAAAAAGAACGAAACCAAACTCCCGAAGTATCGAGGCAAGCGCTGGATACGTGACGGTCTGCCGACGACGACGCAAAGGTGGAGACCCGGAAAACATCCCTCCGCCAACAAGGACCGTGCACTCGGCCTTGCGCTAAACCACGCGGTTTCACACAAGCCGTGGAAATGGCCGAAACGCCGGATATTCTTTGTCGCCGACCCGCATGCCGATGCCGAGGCCTTCAACGCGTCCCTGGTTGCCTCCGGCGGTGTACGCAAGACAGGTCCCGGATACTTTGACATCAAGCTCACGAAACAGGGCCGCAAGGGTCTGTTCATCATCGGCGGGGACTGCATGGACAAAGGGCCGAGCAGTCTCGAGGTATTGCGCAGCGTGCGTAATCTGATGCGAACAGGCGCCAGGGTAAAACTGCTGGCCGGCAATCATGATGTCCGGCTGATGATGGGCCTGCGCGCCATGTCCCAGAAACACGATACCCTGACCGAACATCTTTTCATCCGCATGGGCCCCAAGGTGGTACCGCTGCTTAAGGAGATACATACCGAGTATCTTGGCGGCAAGAAAGCACTACGCGGCATACCGAACAGGCAAAAATGCCGACAGATACTCTATCCGTCTGCAAACTGGTTCGACGAGTTTCCCAAGAAGGCTGCGCGTCTGATGTCGAAGCCCGGTATCGAACGCGAGACGACACGTATGCAAAAGAAGATCCGTATCTTCGAAGATGCCTGTAGAGATGCGGGCCTGTCGCTGCGTGACGTCTATGCGGCCGCCCGCAAGTGTCACGACCTGTTTCTCAAGCCCGGGGGTGAATTTGCCTGGTTCTTTCGAGACATGCAGCTGGCCTATCGGGAAGGCTCATTGATCTTCATCCATGCCGGGTTTGACGACCAACTCGCACGCGTGATCGCAAAGAAAGGCGTAGATCACCTGAACCGACTGTACAGAAAGCAGATCAGGAAAGACCTGTTCGACTTCTACTACGGCGCCCTCGCCAACGGCATGCGCACGAAATACCGTGACGTGGATAAACCGCTGACCAGGCAGGGTGTGATAAAGGCCCATCACCAGGGCATACATACGGTTGTGCATGGCCACCGCAACATCACCAACGGTCAGAGGATCATGCTGCGCAAGGGTATGATCCATATCGAGAGCGACATCACCATGGACCGTAATTCGCGCAAGAAAGAGGGCCTGGAGGGCTACGGCATCGGCGTTACCGTCGTAGACCCCAAGGGCAAGATCATCGGGATCAGTACCGACTACCCCTACGCCAAGGTATTCGAGCCCGGATACTATTTTCAATAACCGGTGAAGCCAGACCATGCGCCAGAGTAAGAACAGCTTCAGACACGAATCCCTGCAGGACGCCAGGACCATCCAGGATCTCCTAAAGTCCCTGGGCAAGGGGCTTGGCAAGGGAAAACTCTCATTCAGTGACGAAGACGGTGAGATCATCATGGAACCCGAAGGGCTGCTGAACCTGAAAGTCACCGCAAGTGAGGAAGAAGGAAGGCACCGGGTGAACATCCGGATCACCTGGCAGGCGGAGGAAAACGTGAAGCAGAAAAAGCCGCTGCGCGTGAATGCCGACGAGAACAGCTAGGCAGCACGCAGCCCCATGCCTCTGGCGCTTGGCTGGATCTACTTTTTGACTGACTTCAGTACATGGTCACAGGGATTGCTGAACGCCGTTATCCGCGTCCAGATCGAATCAGCAACCAGGCTGAGGCCAGCCGTGGCCCAGGCCGCCGCCCCGAAGGCCGCAGCACCGGTAGGATCCAAGACAACCTTGGGGTCATCCAGTGTGCCGGACAGACGGATAAGCCGGTCCGCCAAACCCAGTATGTTGAGCCCAAGCCCCTTGCGCTGGGCGGTTTTGAACTGAAGGTCGATCTCCCGCGTAGGCAACTTGAGCGCACCACCACCGAGCACATTGATCTGATCGGTGCGCAGTGCCAGGCCCTTGCTGCTGGTGGCGATACCCTTGGCCACGTCGAGCTGGATCACGGCGCACTCCAGTTTGGCCTGCTTCTCACGCTGATGCTTTGGGTCGAGAGCGCCCAGCAAGGTAAAGAGGACGCTGCCCATCGGCAGATGGCGCGAGATCGTTTCGCTCAACCGCCCCTCGCCAACCACCATGGTGAAGTTTCCTTCGGCGGATTCAAGCATTCCAGTCAGTGTCTTCCCGGTTCCCTTCAGCCGCATTTCGACATCCAGGGGCGCCTGCGAACGCTCGTCGGCAAGCTTTTCTCGGTCGATCAGTTGGCCCAGATCCAGTTTGCCTTTGTGGTGCAATGCCAATTGCCAGTCGCTGCCTACCGGCCTGAGATCAACATCAGCAGTCAGATCTTCATTCTCGGCGACCAGGGCCAGTTTGAGATGCCCTTTATCCAGTGCGGCATCTAGCTTGACCTGCTCAAGCTCGAGGGCGACGAGCCCCAGACGAGCTATCTTGAGTTGCAGCGCCCCATCCAGGCCCTGCAATACGCCTGGCGCCAGTTCCCTATCCATGAGCGGGGCACCTTCGGAGGGCCGGTCCGATTGCGCGAAAAACAGCTCCAGATCGAGGCGTCTTGCTTCCAGCTGGCCCTCGATGCGTTCGCCCTGGACCAGCGGGATGCTCAACTCACCGCTGATATCACTCTTGCCACTGGTCACTTTTAGCTTTTTGAACTGCAGCTGACGCTCACTGCCCTCGACCCGCGCGACCAATGCAAATGGCGGGGTATCGGGCATCCCCAGGCCCAACAAGGGGTTCAGCCGGGAAAGACTGGGGCCGGAGGCATCAAGTGCAAAGCGGCTGCCTTTTACCTCGTTCAGGTTGGCGAAGGTGCCGTCGAGCCGGACCTTCATCTCGTTGTACAGCAAGGATAGCTTTGCCTTTACGCTGCCGCCGCCATGCACGGCCGACAATGGCCCGACGTCACCCGTGATCTGGAGAGGCTTCTTGTCGACCTGCCCCCCGATCTTGAATTTCAACGCGTTCCACGATTTGGTCTCGGAAAACAGGTCCGCGAGCATCCCGCCACTGACCTCTACCTGGTAGGTCTGCTTCTCGTAAACCAGCCCGGTCTTCAGCTGCACCGCCTGCTTGATTGCCGTGGTCAGGCTCAAGCCATGCAGCGTCAGGTTGGTTGCCTTCCCGCCCTTCCTGGCAGGTATTTTCAGTGCGGCCGAGCCGACCTTGAGTTCGCCACTCAGGTTGCCGAGCAATGTCTCTTGCGAATCCCCCGCCGTCTTGAAATGTCCACTGAGCTGCTGCAGGGAGCCCTCCAGCGGGACCGAAGACCACAGGCCCAACACCGATTTGTGCAGATCCAGTCGGTCGCTCTGCAGTTCCACTTCCAGATTGACGAGTTCCAACAGGCCTTTGAGCTCGCCATGGACCTTCAGGGTCGTGCCAGGCATCTCGATTTCACCCTGGAACGGCCGCTCCCCGGCCCGCGAGACAGCCTGCGGTCTGGAGTTCAAGGCTGCCGTAATCGGCACATCGCGATAGCTGAACCTGGCCTTCAACGCCAGTTCTTCACTCGCCACACCCTCGAACCGGATCTCCGGAATAACCGCCTGCAGAACCTCGCCGTCCGGCGAACGGTGACTCAACCTTGAATCCTTTACCGTTATCTCGTCGAGACTTACATCGATCCCAGCGCCATCCTCACCAAAAGACCAATTGGTCCTTCCGTCCTCTGCCGTCTCCAGGAGTGCATCGGCTCCTTGAAGAGTAAGCTCCTTGACGACAAGCTGTTTCCGCAGAAGCGCCAGTATGTCGATTCGCACAAACGCCCGATCGGCACGGACGAAATATTCCCCTTTCGCCCAATCCGGGTTGCCTATCCAGAGTCCTTCCAGTTCAATCGAGGGCATCAGAGACCATCGCGTTTTCACGCCCTGTTCTATCCTGACCTCCCTGCCCAGGCCCGCACTGAACCTCTCCTCCAACAGGCCCTTGTTTTCATCCACAGAGAGCAGCAGGTAGCTGCTCCAGAGAATCGCCGCCACCAACAGCAGGCCGGCAAGCGCGAAGATTATCTTTATGGCTTTCATGGGCTTCCAACCGGTACCTGGGTCTGACTCAGCCCGAGAAATTCGAGCAATCTCGTTTCGACGAAAGCGTAAAAAGGATTCCAGCGCAAGCGCAGCATGTCAGATGCGGCCACCTGCAGCACGCCGCGCTCTCCACGCAACGCAATGTCACCGAGGCTGATACCCGGACTCTTGCCGCGTGAACCACCACCATAGACCGGATCCCCGGGTGAAAAAGGCAAAGCCACGTGGGCCAGCGAATACAAGTCGTCCGGCCAGGAAAGGCCAATCGCCGAATCGCTTGGACTGTCTTTCCCCGGATGCCAGCTGCGCATCATCACCTGACGGCTTTGCGCCGCCTTGTTGGTGACGATGCTCAGAGTATAGGCCTGGTCCCCCTGCTGGATCGCCTGGAGCACCATGCCAGGATCCTGTTTCATCAGGTGCTCGATACCCTCCATGCGGTTGATGTCGAACAACACCAGTTCGTGCCCATCGGCTGGCAGTCGCTCGAACAGGCCGCTGGCCAGGGCCGGGGTCGATACCGTCGCGTCCACGATGGATGAAAATGCCAGGATCTTTGGCAGACCTCCAAGCTTTCCCGCCCCCCCCAGTGCGCTGATGCGCTCCTGAATCTCGTTGGTCAGCTGGTAGACCACATCGCCGGCATTTACCGCAAAGGAACCGTACTTGAATGGGTCGTACTCCGGCAGAATCAGATTCCAGGCCAGCTTCTCCAGTCCCAGCAGGTGCCCAAGCCGGGCCTGCCACACCGCCAGGGCAGCAACCGAACTCACGCCGATCGCAGGCGACAGCAGCGCCAGACGTTCGACCCTGGGCAGGGTTTCGTCTTCCAGACCGGCAAGTGCGTAGTTGACCGCCAACGCGGCGCCCGTTGAATAACCGACGATATAGAGCGGCCGGTCGCGAGCCTGCTCAGCCAGGTGAAGCATCGCCAGACGTGTCGCTGCCGCCATGTCCTGCCAGCTGAGTTCGACCAGTCCCGACGGCGCGGTGCCATGTCCCGGCATCCGCAGGCCGATGACATGTGCCCCGGCAGCGTGGAACCGCTGACCCAACTGGCGCAGGCTGTACGGTGAATCCGACATGCCGTGCAGCAGCAAGACCCCTGCCCTCGGTGACTTCACAGTCAGCTCGAAACTGCGATTCCAATTGGGCTTCCAGCGCTCCGGATCAGACAGGCTGCCGCGATGGTAACGGCTTATGTGGGATCGTTCGCGGGGTGGAACCTTTGCGTAGACCCGTTCGTCCAGCTGTTGGAAAAGGCGCTGCTCGAGCGCCAGATATTCATCGAATGAACTGACCTTGGCGCCTTCGGTATATTCTTCGTCCAGTTCGACCAGGTGCCAGACGCTGAGATCCTCCCGACCGTTCATGTAGACCACGAACACGACCAGCAACACCAGGGCGGCACCAACGGCGCTGTACGTGGCTGCCAGGAACACCCGCCGGACCAGCAGACTCAGCCGAGAAATCATGGGTCATCGACTCCTTTGGGACGCCGTTGCGACCCGGCCTATCCAGGCCAAAGAAAAGCGGGCCCGAAGGCCCGCATTCAAACTGTCCGCGACGATGTCAGTCTCGCCTTATTTGGCAATCACGATCTGACGGTACTTGGTATACAGCAGGCGGACCAGTTCGTACTCGAACGGCGAGCCGGTCTCCCAGTAGCGGAATTTAATCCTGTGCCGGGTGTCGATCGCCTTCAGCAGATAATAGGGTATTTCGAGGTCGTCGTTGCTGTCGAAGTTGAGCGGATCGATGGCGGAAAACATCAGACTGTCCGCAACCAGACCCGTGGTATCACGCGCATTCGACGGCCCAAGGATGGGCAGAACGATGAAAGGACCATTGCCGACACCCCAGTGCCCCAGCGTCTGCCCGAAGTCTTCGTCCCACTCAGGCGTGCCCATCAGGTTGGTGGCCGGATCAAACAGGCCAAATACGCCAAAGGTACTGTTCATCGCAAAGCGCCAGGCCGCCGTTGCGCTCGCCTCTGCCTTCAGCTGGAGAACCGAGTTGATGAAATTCTCGATCTCACCAATGTTTGAAAAGAAGTTGGAGACACTGTCCTGGACAACGATCGGCGTGATGAACGCATAGGCGTCGACCACCGGCAGAAAAATGTACCGGTCGAACTGCGTGTTGAAGTTGTAGATCCGACGGTTCAGCGGTTCCCAGGGGTCGAAGATATCCACGACATAATTCACGTTCGGATCGACGACGTCCTCGACCGAGTGGCGCGCCGGTATCTCAGGCTCCTTTTGTTCCGGCGTTGTGCTGCAGCCGGCAAGCCACAGCAGGGACAGCGAAATGAACAGGATGCGGGCTGGGTAGATCATTGAAGTGCTCTTGCTCATTTTCCTGCTCCTGCATCAGCAAACAGACTGAGCATGTGCTCCACATTCACCGGGTAATCGATGTTTCCGCAGTGTCCGCCGAACGGGTAGATCTTCGCCCGCGAGCCGAATACCTCGGTGAAAAAATCGATCTCGCCCTTTTCGAGAATCAGATCATCGGCGTTGTGCATCACGTAGATCTTGTCGCTGTTGCGCAGGTAGTCCTCTATGCTGTGCAGGCTGAGTTCATCCAGGAGATCCTGTCTCTTCAGGCCCGGCTGCTTCGCTTCATAGTAGGGATACAACAGTTCGTCGAAGTACTGCAGGAAGGTGATCCGGCTCGCCACCTTGGAGAAACCGGTCAAGCTGTCTGCAGGTGAAAGTACCCGGTTCTTCGGCACGATATAGCCGGAATTGGTCATCACATCGGTGGTGAATATCATGTTCGCCGACGATATGCGGAAACTGATGCCGATCAGCGCGGCCAGCGGTTCTTCGTCCTTCGGCGGACGAGTGCGAAAGACCCTGTAAAGGAATTCATCGTTGAATTCGACATGCTTCTGAGTCGTGTAGACCTCGGTAAATGCCTTCATCAAACGTTCAAAGAAAGCGTCGAA
>CAZCDY010000058.1:1090-21157 GCA_964497145.1 uncultured Gammaproteobacteria bacterium | reverse complement strand
GTGCCGGCAAAAAGGGCGGCCAGGGAGACTGCCGTCGTCGCGAATCTTGCGGTTTTCCGCATCGCCATTCCTCCTATCACTATTTCGGATCTTTGGTTTATGGTGTTGTGTCACGCTTTCCGCGGTATTCAGGGACCTTCCGTCTTACCGCGGAATGCGTAGTTGACCCAAATCAGGGACAAGCGGCTAGCATAATGCATTGATTTTCTTTGGCAAGCGCCAAGCAAATTTTATGGATGTAAAAAAAAATCTGATGGAATAACTTGGCATTCAGCGCTTCGCTCGTTGCGTCTCTTCTTCCTGTTCCAGCTTCATTTTGGCCAATCTTGATTCCAGTCGGGACGACTCGTAGAAATTCAGGTCTGGCGTTTTCAGTGCGATTTCGAGCTGCAAGATTGCGCGTTCGAGATCACCGATCAGGTAGTAATATTCCGACAGGTATTCGTGCCCCAGAGCCTGTTGGCCCTGATCGCCGGCGGCGCGTGAAAGCAGTTTGTACACGCGCGGTTCATCCTCGCGAAAATCCAGGAATCGCTTCAGTTTTTCCGAGGCTCGGGCTGGATCACCCAGCGCGAGCGCAATCTCTGCGTAGGTGATGTTCAGGGCGTAGCTTCCGGGATGTTGCGCAAGTGCGGCGTTGAGGCGCTTCAGCGCGGCGCTCTTGCTGCCTTTTTGGGCATCGATCTGGGCGCGGGCGACGGTGAACTCGATGGTGTCCGGGTGTGCCTTCAGCAGTTCATCCAGTGCTGCTGCGGCCCTGTCGGGCTGATGTGCACGGATCTGCGCCATTGCGATGCCGTAGCGGACTGCCGGCTCACTGCGATAACGGCCATCTTCCAACATCAGCTGCAGCTCTCGAATCGCGTCTTCCGGTTGGTCCATCTGCCTTTGCAACAGGTACATGCGTGCGAGATGGTATCGCAAGTCTTCCGGCGTCTGCCGGTAGGGGAACTGCTCCGCCCTGCCCATTGCATCGGCCGTGCGACTGGTTGTGACCGGGTGGGTCATCAGGAATTCCGGGAGCTTGCTCGCGTATACCCGGTTCGCCTTGCCCATACGGGAGAAAAAGGTCGGCATTGCGCGCGGTTCGTGACCCGAATCGGCCAGGATATCAATACCGACGCGATC
The DNA here is from genome assembly GCA_964497145.1 of uncultured Gammaproteobacteria bacterium. Classification (GTDB taxonomy): domain Bacteria; phylum Pseudomonadota; class Gammaproteobacteria; order Chromatiales; family Chromatiaceae; genus Thiosocius. The sequence continues at coordinate 20,029 of CAZCDY010000058.1, read as the reverse complement.
GGCCTCTTTTTCGTTGGCGCGGGTGAAGTTTATCTGCTGCTGGATAAGGGCCGCCTGTCCGCCAACAGCTGCAGCCGCCGCAGCATCGCCACCGACTGCGGCACCCAATGCGATCGCCGCGAGCAGGATAGCCGCGTTCGGGATGCTCATCTGGCTGGTGGACTCCCAGGCTCGCAGCAGGTGCTGCTGGGTGACGTGTGCGATTTCGTGTGCCAGTACGGATGCGAGTTCGCTCTCGGTTTCGGTGGTCAGCAACAGGCCGGTGTAGATACCGATATAACCGCCCGGACCGGCGAATGCGTTGATCTGCGGGTCGTCGATGAGGAAAAAGGTGAAACGTGTGCCGCTTGCCGAGCTGCTGCGGACCAGGCTGTCACCCAGATTCTGAATGTAGTCCGCCAGCAGTGGATCGCTCATGACCCGCTCGGAACGGCGTACGCTGCGCATGAATGCCTTGCCCAGCTCGCGTTCCCGCTTTGGCGTCATCAGGGTTCCGGCCGAGTTGCCAAGGTCGGGCAGCTCGGTATTCAGCGACATTGCCGGTGGCACCTGACCGCAGAGCAACAGGGTACAAAGCGCCAGGCGCGTGCTGATCGATCCGATTCTGACTTTTTTCATGCGCCTTCCAGGCTCTCGTGGCGTGGTCGTAACACGGCCCGTGGCCCTGTCGATTTGCTAGCGGCGTGAACCGCCGATGTTGTGTGCGCTGCGGGTACAGAATGCCCAGCGCGCCCTTTTTAACAGAAGGGCGTGCGGCGCGCGACGGACCGTGATCTTTGGCTCCAGTAGCTTCAATTCAACTGTACCCGCTGTCCCCAGGGCACGGTCTCTTTTCCCTTGACCAGCCAGATCACCGGATAGTTCGGCTCGAACTGGGGGAATTGCCCTTGTGCATCGGTGAAATAGACCAGCAGTTCGGGACGCTGGCCCTGTTCATCGAGCCATTCAAACACGGGTCGAAAATCTGTGCCACCGCCGCCCTGAATCTCGGCCGGGCAGCGAAACTCTTCCCAAGGCTCGAATATCCAGGGGGTGCCTTCCGACAGGTTGGTGTCGCAGGCGAGCAGGGTCACCCTGGCTCGCATCTGACCCTTCAGGGCCGATACCTCTGACAGGAATTCGTCCATTTCGTTCACCCGGATCGAGCCGCTGGTGTCCACGGCCACCACGATCTCCAACTGTGAACTTTTCAAAGAGGGCAGGATTGCATCACCTTCTCTGCGCGACGGTCGCATATAGCTGAAATCATCGCGCGCCATTGCGGTCATGTAACGCGCCAGCAGCATGCGCCAGGGCAGCCGCGGCTGCAGCAGGTGATCGACCAGGCGCGCCATGCTGCCGCCCATCTTCCCGGCCTGCATGGCCTGCTGGGCCGCGCCGGCCAGACGCTGTTGCCATTGTACCTCCAAGGTCTGGCGCTCATCATTGCTCAGTGGCGGCGGGGTGGGGTCGCCGCGACCGTCCTGGTCACCATCCGTTTGCTGCTGGTCAGACTGCAGGGTATCGGCCTCCATCGGCTTTGCGCCCTGACCCTGCCGGCCCGGAGACTGCTGGTCCAGCGGCGTCTCGCCGCCCTGGTCACGTTTGTCGTCAGGCTGGGTGTCCTCGCCGCCTGTGCCTGGTTCGGTCTGGTCGCTCTCCGGTTTGTCCGGCGCATCCCCCTGCTGGCCGCCGCCGGATTGATTGTCCTGGTCGAACAGGTGCTGGTCGATGGTCTCTGTCTGGTCATTCTCGTCGATCAGCGGGTAGATTTCTTCCGCGGTCATGCCCAGGTATTGCGGCATGACATGGCAGTTTCCCGGCGGCGTCAGGCCATCTTCGAGCAGCAGCGGGTTGATGGCGTAGTCGCAGGCGAGATCCCAGCGATGTTGCACGCGGTGCTGGCGCCGCGCGAAATGTGACAGCGCGCAGTGCAGGGCCTCGTGCGCCAGCATGAACTGGGTCTGTGACATCGATAAAGAGTCGATGTAGTCGGGGTTGTAATAGAACTTGCGCGCATCGGTGGCGGTGGTCGGGCACCAGTTCGGATCGGCCGCGGCCAGAGGCAGGCGCAGCACCAGTGCACCGAGAAACGGCTTGTCCAGGATCAGCTTGGCGCGCGCGGCGGTCAGCTTGGTTTCGACGGCATTGAGGTCCATAACACCCGTTTCCGATTCCCCGGCATCTAACAGTATCGAGTTACAAACACGAAGGACTGAGAGGCTCGCAGGAAACGAGGCAGATTCGCTCTGCATTCGATCTGCGTTGCCGACGCCTTATTCATAAAGCATGACATCGGCGATTGCGTTCGCCCAGCTGGCGAACTCGGGCACCTGGAACAGGGTCTCGCCGATCGCGCGGTGCAGATCGGAGACCAGCATCACCCCCATCTCGCGCTGGGGGAAGGTCCCCGCATAGTCGAGAATGCGGCCGGTCACTGCCATCGCCTGCTCGCTCTCCTGGGCCCGGATCGCGCGTCCCACGAGCGCGGCGGCCACGGCGTATTGCAGGTCGATCTCGGTGGGTACCGGCACCTCTCTGCCGTTCACGATGTCGTCCAGGTCCGGCATCTTGTCCAGGCTGTTGACGAAGGCTGTGAGTTCGATCCCGGCTGCCGGCCCGACACAGGCCTGCAGGGCGCCCTGCAGTAGCTGATCGTAGTCGCCGAATTTGTGCAGACTGCGGTGCGCAAACTCCCAGGAGCGCGGCGAAGGGAAGGCGACCGGGTTGTGCGCGGGGTCGAAATCGAACAGCAGCTCCGGGCGGAAGCGCAGGAACGCGATCACACGTTCATCGATGTCATGCTCGTAGGCCCAGGCCACCCAGTCGTCGAGATGGGTGTCGACATCGAAGTGGGAGAAACGGTTGGCCAGCGGTGCCGGCATGGTGTAGGTGACACCGCGGTCACCCTGGCGGTTGCCTGCCGCAAAGATCGCCCAGCCGTCCGGCACCTCGTATGGCGCCGGGCGTCCGGAAGTATGGCGGGCGCCGCCCATTCAACGAAATCCCCGTTACGGAAGGGGATGCCGCGCAAGTCGCTGGGCTCCATCTGCGATAGCCGGATGTCGATGACCGGGGCCGAATGGCGATGGCCGGTCTGGCGGATCATGTCGGATTTGCCGACCCCTGGGGGCCCCCAAAGCATGACCGGGGTATGGTGTCCAGCGTGGGCGCTGGCGAATTCGCGATCGAGGACGGTGAGCAACTGGGCGGGACGCATCATGACTCCTACTACTACTGGTGCAGTGGGCAAGAATGGAAAGGTCGGGGGGCGAGGTCAACCCCCGGGGGCAAATGGAATCGGGGCAGCAGAGTCCGGCCGGGGGCCCGGTCAAAAAGGAACTTGTCAGCCTTTAGAAAAGCAGAGTATTCTAATGCCCCTTATTTTTGAGAGCCGCCAAACCGGGGGAATCCGGTTGCAGCCCGGTCCCGTGGGCAGACACCGAACGGTGCGGAAACGGGCAGGGCGGATGCGAGGGGCAACAGTTGGCTAAATTCGGAGACCGGATATGAACCAGTTCTACTACGACGCCGTTACCAAGATGGAAGAGATGGGTGTCGACGAAGAGTACATCCAGGGTTGGCAGGCAGGTTTCCTGGGCAATCCGCAGCGTGAAGAACAGCGCGTGACCGAGGCCTACGAGGCCGGTTACGGCGACGGTGGGGAAAAGAGCACCGACAACTTTGGTAACTGGGTCAAGAGCTGATCGCTTTTCCGGTTCTGAAAGCTTAAAAAAGGCGGGTGATCCCCGCCTTTTTTATTGCCTGCAATTCCCCGGTCTATGCCAGTCTGGAGAGGCCTCCGTTCTTCCGATCATTCACTTCTTTTCCATACCTGCCGTGCCTTTTCTCAGGCCGCTGTCTGACTGAGGCTTCAGGCGGCAACATTCGCAGGTATTTCGGATAGTCTGGAAAGCTTCTCAAACGAAAGTGTCCTTTTAAACGCGCGGTGCCGGCGAAACGCTTCTGCTTGATATTTTGACTTTGTTGAGACGCATGGCTGATGAACAGGGTCCGACTCTCGGATCTTATGTTTTTATTACAAAAAGATGACAGTTAATTTACAAGCGCTACTGCCTGCGGCCGTGGCATATACATAAATAAGCGAGTGTCTTCCAAGACCCGGGCGATCCGTTTATTCTTCACCGCAACGGTATCGGTGTTTTTCCCGGGCTTTGCCCCAATGCCTGCCAGCCTACGAGGCCAATAGGACCATGCGGACGATCTGCCTGCTTGCTCAGAAAGGTGGAACAGGGAAGACGACCCTGTGTCTCCATCTTGCGGTACTGGCCAATGAACTGGGTCGCGATGCCGTGATCCTTGATATCGATCCGCAGGGGAGTTCGAGTGCCTGGCGCCGACGGCGGCAACTCGAGAATCCTGGGGTCGAACGCTGTTCCGCAGAGGACCTGGAAACGAGGTTGAGTGATCTGGCGGCGCAGGGCAGGGATCTGGTGTTGCTTGATACCGCACCCCACAGCAGCCATGACGCGGCAACCGCGGTCACCCTGGCGGATCTTGTGCTTATCGCGAGTCGTCCGGCGATCCTCGACCTGGAGGCAATCGGTGAGTCGGTGAAGATCGTCAAACGGCAGGGCGCGCAAGGCGCCGTGGTGCTGAATGCGTGCCCGCCGCCGCATATCTTTGGTGAAACCGCAATCGTCAGGGAGGCGCGCGAGGCGGTCGCAGCCTATGGCCTGCCGGTATCGCCGGTGAGTGTTTCGCAGAGGGCGGCGTTCAGTCATGCCTTGATCGACGGGCATGCTGTCACCGAGTTTGAGAGCAAGGGCAAAGCGGCGGCGGAGATCCGAAGCCTTTGGGATTGGATAGACACTCAATGGTAGCCAGAATATGAGCAAGCGTGCACGTATCACCCTGAATCTCGACCCGGAACCGGAGTCAGAGTCGGCGATGACCGCGAAGCCGGACCTGGAGACAAAGTCCAAGCCGATACCGAAGGCAGCGACGGCGGCAAAATCGCAGCCAAAGCCAAAGCCAAAGCCAAAGCCAAAGGCCAAAACCGAACCGAAGCCGGCCGAGGCCGCAAAATCAGAGTCCGAACCCAAGCTGAAATCGGAACCGAGCCCGATGGGTCCGGCGACAGCAGAATCTAAGACCAGAGCCGACCCGGTTTCCGAACCGATGGGTGTGACGGCGGCAGAGCCAAAGTCCAATCCCGAAACGCTGGGGCAGACAAGGGTAGGGTCGTCGCCAGATGCAGCACGGGTTCAATCCGAGGCCCCAACTGCGCCGCAAACTCATGTCGAACCAGTTGTAGCCGCGGGAGGCGGACTTAACCTCGGTACTGTCATCAAGCTGACTCTGGTTGGGCTGGTCGTGGTCTCTGCCATACTGTGGCTGAAGAGAAAACCCTGAGTAACGACGATGCCCTCTGCCAGCCGTTCCGGCGACTCACTGAGCGCGTGGTTCAGGCTTTCGTCCGGCTTCCATCCGTCTTGACTGTTGCCTCGTGGTCATAGGTGCCCGCGTAAGGCGGCCTCGCATCGCGTGCCCTTTGTAACTCCTGGATGATCGGTTCCATGCGCCCGACCTCCCTGCCGACGAAGTATCCAAGGGCGAAGAGGCCAGCGCCGACGATGAGTCGTGAAAACATTCCGTTACCAGCCTTTGACCGGACTGAATCTTTTCTCCATTTCGGTCTCTTCATCCGTTAGGTTCAGGTACAGGTCTCTGATCGTATCCGATCCCTGTTTTCGTTCCAGCCCTCTTTTCCACGGCATGGGCAACCTATCTACTGCTCCTTCAATGCGATCCTGTTCGGGGCTTGCTTATGCCGCCGAGCTCTCACGCGCGCAATTTAAAGATCCTACGACATATCCAAACCAAGAAATTCACCAAACCTGTTAGTAATTGTCCGGGATCAATTTATGTTCCAGACGCGAAAAAAATGCATCTGGGTTCCAACCGTTACCTTTACCTTTGTACTAAGCTTCTTAAGTTCCAAATAAGGTTTGGATTTTTTGCTTACCTGCGAAGAGGGGAATGTTATGGATCAGTATTCAAAAGACTCATTGGTGGTTTGGGCCGGGACCATCCTTGGTGCAGCGGGTGGATGGGTGGGGTCTTCCCGACTGGCAGCCGCATATGCCGTCGGCCTGGGTCCATGGGGCAAGTTTGCCGGTGGACTGTTGGGTGCGGTAGCGGGAGCGGCGTTGACGAAAATGATAGTGAGTGACCAGGGTGTGATGCCTCAGATCGATATAGAGGAACTCTGATCCGGACTTGGTGAACGAGTGTTATTAAACTGACATTGAGAAAGTTTTTAACCTGGCGATAGCGGCTCAGCAACCCAAGCGGCACTTTCGGGCTGGGGCGGGCGGCTCGCCAACATAAGAAAACTGCACCAAATTAAAGCATCTTTCTGGCAATCGAAATTACTTCTTAAAGGGGAAAAGGCAGCCATGAAATCCGACAAAAAGAAAGTGACCGAAGAGACTAAAGAGGGCCCGGCTGCCGGGATCACGGGTACGATCAAGGGGTTCATCGAGGAGGTTGAAAACACCAGCTCGTCATTGGCCTCGGAGGTCAAACAGCATTTTGACGACCTGACGGTGCGAGTCTCTGATGTCGTCAGCAGCGCGGCCGAGACTACAGTGTCTATGGCTGAAAAAGTGACCGTAAAGGACCCGGCGGATTTGCTCAGGGGGTTGCTGGAAGAGATAAAGCAGGCGAGTGAGGTATCCATCAAAGTGATCGGAGATCGCTTTGATGAGTTGGCCCACCGTGCCAAGAGCAAGACCGACGAGGTGCCGAAGAAAAAGGCCAAGAAGAAGAGTGCAAAGAAGGCGGCAGCAAAGAAAACTGCCAAGAAAACAGCCGCAAAGAAAAAGTCGACTAAGAAAAAGGTGGTCAAGAAGGCCGCAAGCAAGAAGACAGCGGTTGCTAAGAAGAAAGTAGCCAAGAAGAAGGTAGCCAAGAAGAAGGTGGTCAAAAAAACGGCAAGCAAGAAAAGAGCGGTTGCCAAGAAGGCCGCGGCCAAAAAGAAAGTGGTCAAGAAGGTCGCGACAAGGAAGAAAACTGTCGCCAGGAAGAAGGCAGCCGGCAAGAAGAAAGCCGCTGCCAAGAAATAGCAAAGCGCTTTCTTAGCGGTAGCTTGTTACTGAAAACGAGATGGCCTGCGGCCATCTCGTGGAGGATTGTGATGCACCCGGTGATGATCGTCATTCCGGCGGCGGTTCTGATTTTTGGCCCCCGCGCGTGGGTGAGTCATCTACTGAAAAAGCACGATAAGCACGAATTGGATCTTCCTGTTACAGCAGGAAAATTTGCGCGGGAGGTTCTGGACCGGCACGGCCTGCAGCGGGTGAGAGTCGAAAGCACTGATATCGGTGACCACTACGATCAGCAGGCCAAGGCAGTGCGTTTGGCGCGCAGTAGGTTTGATCGCAAATCGCTTACGGCCCTTACCACGACGGCGCACGAGGTCTCCCATGCGTTGCAGGACGCATCAGCTTATCCGCCGTTTGTCTGGAGAACCCACCTGGCCAAGGTGGCGCAGATGGCCGGGCAGCTTGGCGTCGTCATGCTGGTGACGGTTCCGATGTTGTCCATGACCACCCATCGGCCATTCCCCTTTCGCACGGTGGGTACAGCGGTATTCGGCATCATGGGCACCGGTCTGGTCGCGCAACTGGCAGCTTTGCCCTCGGAGTTGGATGCCAGTTTCAATCGGGCGATACCCCTGCTTCGGGAGAATTGCATTGGGGAAGACAAGATCAAAGACGCACGCATCATCCTGGTGGCCTGCTCGATGACCTATGTGGCCGCGTCCATGATCTCGCTGCTGAATTTCTGGCCCTGGTTTATCAGCGGTGCGTTGGCTTCACCTGCCAGGAACCAGGAAGGCAGGAGACAACAGAGGGTAAGCGCCGAACCGCTGAGTCCACGCCCGGAGCGACCACGAAGATCCGCTGGCAACAGGAGCGCAATGGAACCCATCGTCAGGCAGCTTGGAAAGCCATTGATCCGATGCTGGCTGCAGGTGCGCCAGGCCTTCTGATTGAGCGATGGCCATTGCGCATGCCGTCGGTGACAAGGCTTGCAGGAATAATTTGCGTATCAATTTCTCGAAGATTTCGCTTTTCTTCGGTTTGTCACAAACCGGTCATAAATCTTAAGTACTGTGGGTTGAAGGGTATTTTCCGTAACCTCGGGGAAGACTGGCCATTCGATTGCACTTTTGCTCCTGCATCCATTCGGCGCAGTGAGGGCTGATGTAATGGTTAGGGGACGGGAATACCAAACAGCCCGGCGGCGAAACCAAAGGCTGCATCACCGAGCTCTAAATCACGCAGCAATAACGATAACGAACCAAACCTAATGAACGACTCAAACTCGCAGACGCAATCTTCACGCGGACTTGTCACACCGGTGCATATCCAGAAGCGTGGACGTGTACGGCTCGATGTCGCTGGGCTGTATCGCTCACCCAAGCTCAAGCAACGCATCGAGCAGCGATTGGGCGCGGTCGAGGGCATTCATTCGGTGGAGGCGAATATCCTCACGGGACGATTGTTGTTGAGGCATGGACCGGATACATCCCTCGGGGAGATCATTCGCCTGGTCGAGTCTGAACTCGACTCGAGGAACAGAAACAGGAAAACCCGCTCTGCCAGGAAGGCCTCACCCGATCCCCTGAAGACTGCGGTGAAGTCGGCGCTTGGAGGTCTCTCTGAGATCCTTGGGGGCGGGCTTGGCGATCAGGTACCTGCGCCCGCCTTCGGGGCTACCGCTGGGCTCACCAGTCCCGCGGCGGGCGGCAAAATTGCACAGGAGTCGCGTGCTTGGCACATCATGTCACCGGATCAGGTGCTCGAGCACCTGGCGGTCTCGATCAAGCAGGGTCTGAGTTCGGATGAGGCCGGCGTGCGCCTGCGGCGTTATGGAGAAAACAGCCTCGCCGCTGGCGAAAAACGCTCGAATCTGGCGATATTCGTAGACCAGTTTCTGAATGCTCCGGTGGCCCTGTTGGGCGCTTCTGCCGTCATATCCGTGCTGACCGGCGGCAAGGTGGATGCAGCAGTGATCATGGGTGTGGTTCTGATCAATGGCATGATCGGATTTGTGACGGAGCGCCAGTCAGAAAAGGCGATCGCGTCTCTGGCCAAGACGGGGGTCCGTGAAGTGATGGTGCTGCGCGATGGCGTCAGCAAAAACATCCCGGTTGAGGCGATCGTACCAGGAGATATTCTGGTCCTGATACCCGGCACCTACATCGCTGCTGATATCCGGCTGCTACAGGCACATCGTCTCTCGGTGGACGAATCCGCACTGACCGGTGAGAGTCTGCCCGTGGCGAAGAAGCCCGAGTTCATTGGCGCCGAGGACACGGCGCTGGGAGACAGGGTGAATATGGGTTACATGGGTACCCATGTAACCGGCGGCAGTGGTGAGGGTATCGTCATTGCGACGGCAGAGGCGACAGAGCTGGGTCAGATCCAGACCATGGTCGGCGAGGCCGAGGCCCCGCAGACGCCGATGGAACGCCAGCTGGAAAAGCTGGGCACCCAGATGGTCTATATCAGTGCCGGGGTCTGTGTGGTGGTCGCCGGCATCGGAATACTGCGTGGATTCGGCTGGCTCGAGATGCTCAAATCCGGGGTCTCGCTGGCCGTGGCGGCGGTGCCCGAGGGTCTGCCTGCCGTGGCTACCACCACGCTTGCCATGGGCATCGGCAATATGCGTAAGCACAATGTCTCGGTCCGGCATCTGGATGCGGTGGAGACCCTGGGATCGGTTCAGGTTTTCTGCATGGACAAGACGGGTACGCTGACCATGAACCGCATGGCGGTGGTGGCCGTTCATAGCGGAGAGCAGCCCTTCGATGTGATCGATACCAAATTCCGGGCGGGTGAGCAGCAAATCGATCCCACGGCCCGCGAAGAGTTGGTGCGGCTGATGCAGGTGGTGTCGTTGTGCAGTGAGGTCGAGATCTCCGGGGACCGTGGTGATCCGCATCTGGAGGGTTCTGCGACGGAGCAGGCGCTGGTGGACATGGCCTTGCATGCCGGCATCGATGTCATGGCTTTGCGGGAGGAGTATCCGATCAAGCGTACCCGCTATCGCGCCGAGGGTCGTCCCTTCATGAGCACCCTGCATTCCTGTAAGGACGGCAAACACCTGCTCGCCGTCAAAGGTAGTCCGGATGCGGTACTCGAGATGTGTGATCACCAGATGAAGGACGGCGAGCGCATTCCACTCACGGACGAGGCCCGCGCGGAGATCCTGCAGGAGAATAAGCGCATGGCAGGAGCCGCCCTGCGCGTGCTCGGCGCGGCCTATCGTGAACTCGACAGTGCCAGGATGCCTGCCAAGACGGGTCAGTTGACCTGGCTGGGGCTGGCGGGGATGGCTGATCCCATGCGCCCGGGTATGGACAGACTTATCAAGATGTTCCACCGGGCCGGTATCAAAACGATCATGATCACCGGTGATCAGGCGGCTACCGCCCAGGCGATCGGTGAGCAATTGGGCCTGAGCGGGGATCAGCCACTTCAGGTGCTGGAATCCACCAAGCTGGATGATATGGACCCTGAGCTGCTGGCGGGCCTGGCCAAGAATGTACAGGTGTTCGCCCGGGTCAGCCCGGCGCACAAACTGAAGATTGTCCGCGCCTTGCAGGAGGCTGGCTATGTGGTCGCGATGACCGGCGACGGCATCAATGACGGCCCTGCACTCAAGGCTTCGGATATCGGCGTCGCCATGGGCGAGGGCGGTACCAATGTCGCCAGAGAAGTCTCCGACGTCGTGCTGGAAGATGACAACCTGCATACCATGAGCGTTGCGGTGCGACAGGGCCGAACCATCTACGGCAACATCCGCAAGATGATCCACTTCATGGTCTCCACCAATCTGACTGAGATCGAGGTCATGTTGATCGGGATTGCCGCCGGCTGGGGGCAGCCGATGAACCCGATGCAACTGCTGTGGATCAATCTGGTAACAGACATCTTCCCGGGGCTTGCTCTGTCGATGGAACCGCCGGAGCCCGGCGTCATGAGCCGTGATCCGCGCGATCCGGACGAACCTATCATTGCCGGTAATGACCTCAAGCGGATGATTTTCGAATCAGGCACCATCGGTCTGGGTGTGATGGGGGCTTATTACTTTGGCATGAAACGCTATGGGATCGGCCCGGGTGCCGCCACGCTGGCTTTCAATACCTTGACGATGAGCGAGTTGGCCCACGCATACAGTTCCCGTTCGCACTATCGGAACGTATTCGGTGGTATCAAGCTGCCACCAAACAAGGCCTTGTTCGCGGCAATCGGCGGTATGACCGTATTGCAGGCCGTAGTAACTTTGATGCCCGGCGCAAGACGCCTGCTCGGCACTACGCCGCTGGCTTTGATCGACCTGGGCATCATCGCTGCCGGTGTTTTGGGGCCGCTGATTGTCAATGAGGCGACCAAGCCCGCAGCAACCCCGGAAGTCGTTGCAGAGCTCGAGGGACGATCAAAGGACAGTAAGGTGATTGAAAAGAACACTAAACAGGAGCAAGCAGCGTGAAAGGTGACTACATTTTTACTTCTGAATCCGTCACTCTTGGTCACCCCGACAAGCTGTGCGATCAGGTAAGCGATGCGATTGTGGACAACTTCCTCAAGGGAGATCAGTCCTCGAGCATCGTGGCCGAGTGTGCTTTGTCCAGCGGGGTCATGTTCATATCGGCCCACTATACCTCCCATGCCAAATTCGATATTCAGAGCGTTGCGAGAGACGTCATCAGAGACGTCGGTTATGCGCCGCAGGTGTTCGATGCAGATGACTGCACCATCCTGACCAGTTTCCAGAATCACACCGCGACGGATTACAGGCCAGTGAATCTGGACGAGCTGAACAATACCGAGATTGACCGAATCACCGGAAAACACCCAGCCACGCTTTTCGGTTACGCCAGTGATCAGTCGAAGGCGCTGATGCCACTGCCGATTTTCTTGGCCCACAGGCTGGCGGATCAACTCGACGCGCCAAGCGTGAGGAAAAAACTGCCCTATCTGCTACCGGACGGCAAGGCGCAGGTCGCGATCGAATATGAAGCTTGGAAACCAAAGCGCATTCACAGCATCTCTTTGGTCACCAGCCAGAGCGATGCCGCGGCGGTGGACCTGAATCAGCTGCGTGGCGATATGATCGAGCACGTCATAGAACCCGTCCTTAAGAAACACAAGTTCCCCGCTGACACCAGGACCAACATTTTTGTGAATCCAGAAGGTCTGGTGATCGGAGGCGGTCCGGCGGTTCATTCCGGCCTCACCGGCAGGAAAACAGGTATCGATACCTACGGCGAATTCTCCCGCCACAGCGGTGCCGCCATGAGCGGAAAAGACCCCTTGCGCATCGATCGCGTCGGTGCCTATGCGGCGCGCTATGCGGCCAAGAATGTGGTGGCGGCCGGACTCGCAACAGAGTGCGAAGTGCAGCTGAGCTATACCGTCGGCGCGGCACGACCGATCAGTGTGCATGTGCGGACTTTTGGCACCGGAACTGTGGAAGACACCGAGTTGGCAGCGCGCCTGGACAAAGCCATAGATTTCCGACTGGGTGCAATCGTGCGCGATCTTCGCCTGCAGAAGCTTCCTTCTGAGGTCGAGGGGTTCTATAGGAAACTGGCTTGTTATGGACAGGTTGGTCGCTTGGACCTCGATCTCCCGTGGGAGAAGACCGATAAGGTAAAAGAACTTATCTGACAGTTTGGGTCGAATCCAGGATGTCGGGTGAATGCGTGGAGTATGGATGCTTGTTTTGCATGGTGCATATGCGGCTGTGTCGAGTATTCATATAAAACATCGCCACTGTCTGAAGCGCAGCGAAACACGTGATCGTGTGGATCGTATTGCAAGGCACCTGAGGAGCAAGTACAGGGTCAACTATACGTGGGACGGCGACAAGCTGCGTTCCAAGCACAAAGGTTCTTTTGCCCACGTCCATCTGGCTGATGGCTATATCGAGATGAAAATTCAGCTGGGTCTGCTTGTGGCGCCGTTGAGAGGTCAGATTGAGCGAGCCATCCGAAAAAACCTTCACAGCGTGATAGGGGACGAGAAGGGCGCGCCCTCAAAGATCACGCTGCACGAAAAGTTGTAAGGGATTCGCCCGGCAATGTGTAAACCGGAGTCGAGACGTGCGCGGTCTCAGTTGTCTTTATCGGTCCTGTTATAAGAACCCTGTTCAGAATTTACCAAGCCGGCGGTCTGCTCTCTTCGTTGCTGCAGTTCGTCCTGGACCTCGGCAGTCAGATCTTCAACGAGTTCGCCAAATTCCGAAGCGGTTTCGCGCAGTTTTTCAATGGCCAGGATACCCGTCTTGAGGACGCCGCGCCCCACGGGGCGAACGAAAGGCGCCACAGCGCTTACAACGATCGGTACGACGATTGCCACGGTGAGGTTGACTGCCAGCTGCTTGGTGGTGGCGCTTCTGAGTATGGCCTCAAGTTGTTTCATGTGTGCTCCTCAATCTGGCAAGTTGCGAAAATTTGCCCGCGGGGCAATATATTACCTGACGTTTTTTCTATCCACACCCCCAGGTGAGCGAGCGGCACGCGTCAGGATCGCTTGCGCTCAATTTTGCCATCAACCATTGAAACTGCGAACTCACCCTGAAGCAGCATTCGCCTGAGTGGTTTGGGCGCCGGATCTGATCTGTTTGCGTCCGTAATACTCGAGTGCCAGCTCTCCAATCAACCGGCTCGTAGTCATAATCGTTGCACCACCGGCAATTGCTTTGAGTCTCGGTCTCAAGGTTGAAAGTTGGGGAACCAGGGTTGTGCTGCCGGAGGCAACTCCAGTTGCAGCAATAACAACGAACAGTTCTTTGATGCGCGCTTTGTCGTCGAGATCGCGACCGAAGATCAGGGCGATCTGCATTACCAGAGCCATGTTCAAGACCATCATCAGCGTTGTGCCGCTGGCTACGCCGAGGAAGCGGAATGCGGGTCCGGCTACCGGTATCACCGCAGGGATATGAATCAGCGCGCTACTCACCAAGGAGAGAGGGGTCTGGGCTGCAATGAATCTTCTGGCCAGTCTTTCCGGCGTGTCATCAGGATAGCGGGATCGCATTATTGCAACCTGACCTCGAATGTCTGCTTTACGCAATCCCATGCAGTAGTAAAAAAATTTCTCGGTGGCCAGGTCGTAATCTTTATTGCTCATTGTCTGTCGTCCCAAGGATTCTTTTGGTGATGCCAACCGAAGTAATGATAAATACAGCCCCAGTCACTCTGGTCACGGTTCGTCTGTTTGACTTGCACCCTGTCTGTTTCAGTTCATATTGTCTCTGACCCGAGCCAAGACTTTACTGCTGTCGCTGCTACAGTGTCCCGTAAGAATGCGTTCTCGCGCAGGTTATGCGTCGCTGTTCCGCTCAAGAAGATCGAAGGCGCTTTATTAAGACCGTCGGCCTTCTCACGCTTTGTTGATCCATAACAGAGACTCACGATCGTATCGCAGAATATAGTGCCCAAGTTCGGCGAATATTTACGGTAGATGATAAAAAAAACAAAGTTTTATAAATGTCATGGAATTGTAACTGAACTGCAGTAAATTCAAACGGGTGATGGTCATTGTTTATCTGGAGATGTCTTGTTTCTCCACGGTCCATCATTCCGAACAACAGGTTTCTGCCATTCTTGACGCGGCAACCTGAAACACCATTGAGGGGTGTCGAACCATCGCCGGTTAGATTGAGCAATCCGTTGCATCAAGGTCTGTTCTTGCAGCGGTGAACCGGTATTCGAGTCCCCATCATTTTGAACGACATCGTTAGCCGTGTCGAAGGAGAAGAATATGGATAAAAACGTGAAAAATTCGCTGCTCGTGGCCGCAAGTGCGCTTGCTGGCGGCTATGGTGGTTCCTGGGCCGCCCAACGCCTGTGTGCTGCCATGGGCTGCAATCTTGGTCCATGGGGTCCGGCGATTGGGGCTGTGCTCGGTGCGATGGCAACCACTGCAGTGACGAAAAGCATGATCGGTGACACGCACTCGTTCCCTGATTTCGACGCTGCCATGGAAGCCGGCGAGTCTGTTGTCGATGACGCCGTGAACGCAGCAAAGAATCTCTAAAACAAGAAAGCCCGGCCTCTTGTTCTAGCACCCGGGTGATGGTGTTGGCTCTGTGGGTTGGGCGGACACTCTGGGATTCAGTGATGCGGCTTCAATAAGGGCCGTGTTGGCTGCCACGGCTTCGCCTTTCGGAGTGTGATGATTTGATTATCGACTTTGCCCGTGTCCGTTATTCAAGGTCGCAGGAAACGGCAACCGACCGGTTGCCGTCCTGATTGACCTCTAAACAATCGTGATTCCGCAGCGTTGGGAAATGACGTCCAGAGCAGATTCGCGGTAGAGGGGAGAAAGAAATGACAGAAATGACGGATTTTGTTTTCTGGATGACAGTGATCATCTTCGCGGCGACCATCATGGCGGTCGTCGCCGGGGTGATTGACAGTTCTGTTGCCGCGGTTCTGGGCGTTCTGGCAATGGTGTGGTTGGGTACAATGACCCCGTCGGATGCCTTCAATGCCGTTGACTGGAATGTCATGGCCATCCTGGTGAGCATCTGGATCATCGCCGGCTATTTGGGCAAGACCGGCATCCCTGAATGGTTATCGATCAAGGCGCTGGTTGTCTCTCGGGGCAATGGCGCACTGCTTGTGATGATCTTGTCGATGCTATCGGGAATCATCTCGCTGGTGGTGGATAACGTCGTCGTCATACTGATGATGGCCCCGGTGGCCATCCCTATCGTCCGGCATCTGAACCTGCCGCTGGCACCGGTGATACTCATGATCGGTTTCAGTTCGAACTTCATGGGTACGGCACTGCTGCTGGGTGACCTGCCGCCACAGATGCTGCACAGTGTTTCGGGTATCGAGTTCATGGAATTCGTATGGCAGGACGGTCGTCCATCGTCTTTCCCCATACTGATGGTGACTTTTATTCTGACCCTTTACATCATGTATCTGTTCGGCTTCCGTGACGCCCCCAACAAGAATCTGAGTGCTGATGCCGCCGCTGGCGGCACGGATGGGAAAGGCGGCCCGGTCGAGCTTCCCTTCGATGCGTCGATTCCGGACAAGCTGTTTGCCACCATCGTCGTGACAGGCTTTTTCGCTACCATTGTTGCCATGTCGTTGCGGGAATATCTGGGCTTCCCATTGGGATTCATCGCTCTGACGGGCGCAATGGTTCTGATCCTGGTGGTGGAGGGTATGGGGCATCGCCTGAAAAAACCTGATTTCGAAGAGATACTCCAGGAGTTGGACTGGCGGGCCATTTTTTTCTACATCGGACTGTTTGCCTTGGTTGGGGGCTTTGAGAAGACGCACCTGCTGCAAGATCTCGCAAACTTTCTCGCGCCGCTGTTCAAGGAAAATATCATCTTGGGCGCCTCTTTACTCTACTGGGTGACCATCCCGATTGTCGGTGTCGTGGAGCACGATGCCTATATACTGACATTCCTTTATATGATCCGCGATCTGGGTGAGCAGGGCGTCGAAGTTTGGCCGCTCTACTGGATGCTGGTTTGGGCCGGTACGCTGGGAAGCAATCTGACAATCGCCGGAGCCCCCGCTTTGTATGTCGCACTGAACATCGTGGAACGTGAAGACAAGCGCAAAGTGCCCATCAAGGAGTTTCTCAAGTGGAGTGTCACCTTTACGCTGGCCGCCAGCGTAATCTGTTTCATTATCGGGATGATGATCTGGGTTGTGCCTTTTGCACAGTGATCTCATCGGGAGACGCGGCACATACCCATTGGTAGATACAATATTGACTAACCCTTACAGGGGATGCAGAGATGTTTAAGAGAGTTTTGGTACCACTTGACGGATCAGCCCTGTCGGAGAGGGTATTACCAATAGCAGAATGTCTTGCCGAGTATTTTGATTCCAGTATCGAATTGATTTATGTCGTTCCAACCGTCCCGGAAAATATACCGGAGGGGATGACTTCTCAGGCGCATGAGGAAGGTGAGGCGTACCTTAAAGGTATGGTGGATACCCTGTCTGCCAAGAAGGCGGTGGGGAAAGTATCGGCCAGCGTGCTGAAAGGCTACCCGGCTTCCATGATCATCGAGCAGGCCGAGTCGCAGGATGACACACTCATCCTGATGTCAACGCATGGCTACTCCGGGGTGCAGCGTCTGCTGTTGGGCAGCGTGGCGGGCAAGGTGGTCCAGGCAACGAAAACACCGGTATTGCTCGTTCCGGCCGGGGCCAGGAATCCAAAAGGTGATCTGGTTGAGTTCGAGCGGCTCATCGTTCCTCTCGACGGTTCCGAGCTTGCTGAGAGCATTCTTCCCTACGCGGTCAATCTGTGTAAAACGCTGGACATGGAGTTGATTCTGGCGAGGTCTTATCACCCCAACTTTCCCGGTACCTCTATCCGAATGCATGACGTTTCGAAGATCGTGCATGACTCGGCAGAGAACTACATCAAGGACAAGGCCGAACAACTGAGAAAAGAAGGCCTGAAAAATGTTTCGTACAAGGTGATGAAGGGCTTGGCGGCTGAACAGATAACCGATCTCGCGATCGAGACACCCAACAGCGTAACCGCTTTGTGCTCCCATGGGCGGCACGGTATCAGCCGCTGGATGCTCGGTAGTGTTGCCAATGCGGTCATTCATTGCTCGGAAGAGCCGGTGCTGGTGATCCGAAACACGAACCGGGACACCAAATAGCGCTCTGGCGCACGGGGCTGGGGAATCCTGCCCCGAGACCTGCCTTTGATCCGATGCCGTATCGTGTAGCCTCGACCGGTCTGGCGGTCACGCGCGAACCTCATCGCGCCCTTACTGTCAGCTGCCAGAAATTTGTAAGGGCCTATCAAGCCGGGGGGCAGTGCCCCGGCTTGATCGTTTTCGACTGACGTCGCTTAAACGTGCGGTTGGACTTTTTGCGGCAGTGCCTTGATCAACAGGCCGCTGGCGACCGAGAAAGCGGCGGTGACCGCGGCGATCTTCGCCAGTTCCTTGGGCGGTGGCATGCGCAGCTTGAAACCACCCTCTGACTTGGCCATGCCCATGTTGTAATGAATCAAACCCTCAGTCATAAAGACGACAAAAGTAACGCCAGTGACAACCATGCTGCCCATATCTCAACTCCCCCCAGTGTGATGGATGCTTCTGATTTGATTCCATAAATCCTAGCATGTATCAGGGCTATCGAGTCATAATTCAGGTGCGTGTATCCTTATTCCCTTCAATAGAGGTTTCCGCCAAAGGCAATGTCCAATATTCATGTAAAGTACACACACTCTTTGAATCCGGAAGAGACCCGGAAACGGGTTGAAGAAATCGCCAAGGATCTAAAAAAGGAATACAAGATGGATTACGTCTGGAAGGGCGATCGTCTGTTGTTCAAGCGCTCGGGCGCTGCGGGAAATCTTGATCTGAAAGATGGCTTCATTGAGCTGAATATCAAACTGGGAATGGTTCTTGCCCCGCTGAAGGGCAAGATCGAAAAGACAATCAAGCAGAATATCGTGGCAGAGATGTCGGGCAAGAAAGGAACCAAGCTGGCCTGATGCCAGACGACAGCTTGAAAACGGACATGAAAAAAAATTTGATCAGGGAGCCAGGGGCCTGGAGCGAAGAGATTTCCGTGGGTGGCAGACAATTGGTCGCCTTGATCGAGCGCTTGGTGGCCAAGGGCAACGTCCGTCGTCTGCTGGTTGTCAAACCCAACGGAAGCGTGCTGTTTGAGACATCATTGACCGCGGGGGTTGCGGTGGCCGGCGCCTTCGCGATTCTGGCCCCGATGCTGACGGCCTTGGGGGCATTGGCGGCATTGTTGACCGAAGTTCGCGTGAAGATCATCTATATCGGTGACCCGCCGGGCGACTAGTCCGCGTCTCTCGAAAAAATCGTAAAAACTTCTTTTTTGATGACTCTGTTTAGCGGGATGTTCGCCATTGCATGCGGCTAGGCTGTTCAGTGTTA
>CAZCDY010000058.1:0-1040 GCA_964497145.1 uncultured Gammaproteobacteria bacterium | reverse complement strand
GAAGGTATAGCAGTATAAGCACAACCCAAAAGAGCGAATTCGACATGAGCAATCAACACATTTGTGAAGATGAAAGCAGACCTCGGGAAGACGGTATTCCTTCCGGAAGAGACGGCCGGCTCATGGTTGAAAATCAGTCAGGGAAAGCGATAACGGCGGTCGTTGTTACCTTGCAAAAACATCGAGCCTTTGCAGGCCCGGAACGATTCGACGATCAATATCGAAGCAGTTCACTCCTCGAGGTATCCTCAAACCGGTATACCGTCAGGCAAGTCGGCTGAAATTCAACATGCCGCCGATCAGTTGCCTGCAAACAGAGGCGCGCATCGGGGCGCCTACGGCAATGTAGGTCGTTTGCTCGTGTTCGAGTCGAACAGCAAGCTTCGCGCAAAGCTTTTCGGCCCTCTGCTAAGCCTCAGTCACATAGTCCTCGCTGGTTTCAGCCGTGCGATAGTACTGAATAGCGGCCTCACCGATGAGCTGGCTTGCGGTCATCACCGCGGCACCACCTATGACGCCCTTTTGCAGTGGCTGCATGTGGGCGAGCTGCGGAAGTTGAGATGTATAGGTCGCCAATCCAGTTGCGGCAATGATGGCGGCCAGCTCCTTCAGGCGTGCGCGGTCGTCTATATCGTGTCCAAAAAGCAGGGCGATCTGCAGAACCAGGGTCATGTTG
Source organism: uncultured Gammaproteobacteria bacterium (assembly GCA_964497145.1). Taxonomy (GTDB): domain Bacteria; phylum Pseudomonadota; class Gammaproteobacteria; order Chromatiales; family Chromatiaceae; genus Thiosocius. The sequence continues at coordinate 364 of CAZCDY010000058.1, read as the reverse complement.
AGGCGTATCATGAGTGACGAACCCACGGCTATCCCCAAGAGCTTGATAACGGGGCCGACCGTCGGAACGAACATTGGTGCATGGAACAATGCACCGCTCAATAGCGAAAGCGGTGCTTGAGAGGAGACGAAGCGCCTGGCGAGTTGGCGGGGACTTTCGTCCGGATATCGGGACTGCATCATGGAAACCTGCTTTCGGATTTCGCCTTTGCGCAGCCCCATAAAGAAATAGAAATACTTTTCCGTTGCCAAACCCCAAAGCTTTGGAGCGGCTGAAATTTCTTGGCTCATGGTCGGGTATCCTCCTCGATTTTTCTGAACTAACGAACGTCACCGGTCAACAATTTCAACAGGATTTTCGGCTG
>CAZCDY010000057.1:5459-21398 GCA_964497145.1 uncultured Gammaproteobacteria bacterium | reverse complement strand
AGCGCAACACTGGCAGTGTTGAGGTCGGCGGTTCGATCCCGCCTGGCTCCACCAAATTAAAGGTTTCACGTCCCGTTCGTCTAGAGGCCTAGGACATCGCCCTTTCACGGCGACGACAGGGGTTCGACTCCCCTACGGGACGCCAATACGAAACCCCGCACTATACGTGCGGGGTTTTCTTTTTCGGGTGGTTTCGTGCACAAGCTTGGTAGCTATGCCCTGATCATCGGGGCTATATTGACCATCACCGGTCTGACGCTGGGCTTCGGCTTCATGTTTGCCGGCCACGATGGGCCTACAAAGCTGTTTCTGGCCGCGGTACCGATGGGCTTTCTTATCGGTTTCTTCGGCGTGGTCATGACCCTGCTTGGTGAATCTGAAACTAATGACTGATGCCTGTTGCCAGCTCCGGCGCCGTTTGTCCCTGCTGGGGCCGGTGTTCGGGCATGCTCCACACAACCAGAGCGACAGTGCCGAACAGCACGGCCAGTTTCAGTCCCTCAAGCAGACGTTTCCCGAATTTCATTGATGCACTCCCGGCCTTTCTTCGTGCAGTAGTGGCTGCTTGCGGGAATTTTGCACTGCGCATCTGACAGCCGGGTGTCAGGATGTTTGCGCGTGGATTGCCGTCAGCCGGGCTGACCCGTCGGCACTGGGGGCGAGGCCGGTTTCGGTTCGCCGGAGGAGTCTCCGCCTGCATCGTTCACGGGGGCTGCCGTGCGTAGGCGTTTTGCCTGGATCAGGATGCCGAGCCTCGGGTGGTCGACGTAATGCAGTTCGTTGCTGCGCATACGACGGTGCAGTTTGATCCGATACGGTTGTGATGTGAGCCCGTCACGCAGCACCAGATCGGTGTCCAGATGCAGGTAGCGACCCTGGCTCATGCGGATAAGTCCGCTGAGCCTCCCATCGCCTATCGAGTACCAGGTGTTGCTGTTCCTGCCGCGTGTCGACTGCCGCCAGGCCAGATGATCGTGAATGACCATGCCCTTCCTTTTCAGGGTGTAGGCTGCGGGCCCAAGGGTTTTTGCCGAGGCCGGCAGCATGGTTGCATCGCCACTCGAGCCGGCCTGACTCAACCGCCCTACCGCAGTCGCGGGATCGGGTTCGCCGGGTTCCGTCGGCCAGAATTCGTTCGCGCCGCCACCGGGCCGCTCGAATATGATGATCTCGAAATCGTAGATGCCGGCCATTGCGGCTACTGGCGCAAAGGTCATTATAAGGCAGAGCAGATAGCTGCAGATCCGGCGTTTGATGGACTTTGTCTTCATATCACTGCAGTTCACTGCATACCAAGCAATTGGTCAAGTACGCCCTTCACCGATTGAACCCGCTGCTGCGGGTCGGACAGATCGGAGAAGAACTTGAGCTTGTCGGCACCATCGAGTCTGAATGCCTTTGGCTGGGTCTGGATGAGGTTGATCAGACGCATGGTATCGAACTTGGGTTCGGCGTCGAAATGGATTTTGCCGCCGGCCGGTCCCGCCTCGATCTTGCGTATGCCGAAAGCCTGGACATGCAGTTTGAGTTCGGTGACAGCGAACAGGTTGCGTGCGGCATCCGGAAGCAGTCCGAACCGATCGATCATCTCGACCTTTAGCTCGCGCAGTTCATCGGCCGAGTTGGCTGAGGCAATCCGTTTGTACTGAATCAGGCGGATATGCACATCAGGCAGATAATCCTCGGGAAGCAGCGCGGGGATATGCAGATCGATTTCTGTTCCATGATCGAGCGGTCGATCGAGTTCAGGCTGACGCCCGGCACGTATCGCCTGCACAGCCCGTTCGAGCATCTCCGTATACAGCGTAAAACCTATCTCGTGGATCTGGCCGCTCTGCTCATCGCCGAGTAGTTCGCCGGCCCCGCGTATCTCCAGATCATGGGTGGCGAGGGTGAAACCGGCGCCAAGTTCCTCAAGCGACTCGATTGCCTCTAACCGTTTGCGGGCATCGGCCGTCATTGCCTTTTGCGGAGGCGCAATAAGATAGGCATAGGCGCGGTGATGTGAGCGTCCCACCCGACCACGCAACTGGTGCAATTGCGCGAGCCCAAGTTTGTCTGCACGGTCGATGATGATGGTATTTGCACTGGGGACGTCGATGCCGCTTTCTATGATGGTTGTGCAGACGAGGATGTTGAACCGCTGGTGATAGAAATCACGCATGATGCGTTCGAGTTCGCGTTCGCGCATCTGTCCATGGGCAAACTCGACCCTTGATCCGGGCACCAGCTTGGCGAGCTTCAATGCGGTTTTTTCTATCGTCGAGATATCGTTGTGCAAAAGATAGACCTGGCCGCCACGATTAATCTCACGCTGACAGGCCTCCCTGATCAGTGCATCGTTCCACTGGTTGACGAAGGTCTTGATCGGATGGCGAGCAGCCGGTGGTGTGGCGATGATTGACAGATCACGCAGGCCGGACATCGCCATATTGAGGGTGCGTGGGATCGGCGTCGCGGTCAGGGTCAGGATGTCGACCTCTGCGCGCAGCGCCTTCAGTCGCTCCTTGTGGCGCACGCCGAAGCGGTGTTCCTCGTCGACAATCACCAGGCCCAGGTCTTTGAATCGGATGCCTTCACCCAGCAGTTTGTGGGTGCCGACCACGATATCGATCTTTCCGTCTTGCAGGCCTTTCAATACCTGATTGGTTTCTTTGGTCGAGCGAAAACGCGACAGACTCTCGATTTTGAATGGCCAGTCTGCAAATCGATCGGAAAAGTTCTGGTAGTGTTGTTGCGCCAGCAGGGTCGTAGGCACCAGGACCGCCACCTGTTTGCCGGCATTGGCGGCGAAGAAGGCCGCCCGCATCGCGACCTCGGTCTTGCCGAAGCCGACGTCACCGCAGACCACGCGATCCATTGGCTGCGTGGAGGTCATATCGCTGATGATGGCGCGGATAGACTCTTCCTGGTCAGGCGTCTCTTCAAACTCGAAGTCCGCCGCAAACTGGCGATACTCGTCTTCCGGGGCCGGAAGGGCCGTTCCCTGACGCGCCTCGCGCCGGGCGTAGATATCCAGCAGCTCGGCGGCGACATCACGTACCTTTTCGGCAGCGCGCTTGCGTGCCTTTTCCCACTGATCGCTGCCGAGGCGGTGCAGCGGCGCCGATTCGGGCGATGCGCCGGTATAACGGCTTATCAGGTTGAGCGAGGATACCGGCACGTAGAGTTTGTCGCCGCGGGCATACTCGAGGGTGAGAAATTCGGTTTTTTCACCCCCGACCTCAAGCGACTGCAGGCCGAGAAAGCGGCCGACGCCGTGTTCCTCGTGGACAACCGGGGCACCGGTCGTCAACTCGGCGAGGTTACGTACGATCTGATCGGGGTCCTGGCCTTTGCGGCGCCGCCTTTGTTTGACGCGTTCACCCAGCAGCAACGCCTCGGGGATGACAAGCAGTTCTTCCTGTGTCAACCAGAGGCCGGATTCGACCGCCGCCACCGTGATACAGGGCGAGGTGTCTCCGGCGACGAAGTCGTGCCAGGTGTCGGTATAGCTGGGATGGATGTCGAAGCCGTGCAATGTCTCCAGGAGGGCCTCGCGCCGACCGCTGGTTTCGGCCACGAACAGGACGCGGGCCTGCGTATTGCGCAGGGTTTCCTGCAAGGCCTGCGCCGGGTTCGCCGCCTTGGCGCGGATGCCAAGCGCGGGCATCGGTTTGCTGGGCAGGTCGAAACAATAGTCGGCCGAGGCTGGACAGTCCGTGCTGCCTGGATGGAACTCTACCCGGCCATGTGTCGAGATGCGGTCCAGGAGTTCTTCTGGATCGAGATAAAGCATTGATGGTGGGAGCAGGGGACGCTCCAGGTCGTAGCGGCGTTGCTCGTAACGCTCACCGACACTGTCGAAAAATTCCCGGGCCTCTTCATCCAGTCTGCGGTCGAATACGACGAGGCTGGATGGAGAGACAAAGTCGAACAAGGTGGCCGTTTGGTCGAAAAACAGCGGCAGGTAGTATTCGATCCCGCCTGGAAACTGTCCCTCGCTGACACCGCGGTAGATCAGGCTGCGTTGCGGGTCGCCCTCGATCTGCTCACGATAGGCCTTGCGGAAGCGCGAGATCGCTGCTTCATCCACCGGAAACTCGCGTGCCGGCAGCATCGATATCCGCTCGATCTTTTCACTGGTGCGTTGTGATTCCGGATCGAATATCCTGATCGAATCGATCTCGAGATCCAACAGATCCACCCGATATGGCTGTTCACTGCCCATGGGGAACATGTCGATCAGAGAGCCACGCACAGCGAATTCACCGTGCGTCATGACTTGTGACACACACTGGTAGCCGGCAGCTTCCAGGCGCTGCCGAAATCCATCGAGATCCAACTCGTCCCCGACCTTCAGCATCAGGCTGTTGGCATCCAGAAATTCGGCCGGCAATAGGCGCTGCATCAAGGTGGCCACAGGCACCACGATGACGCCCCGTTTGAGCCTGCGCAGCCGATGCAGCGTCAGCAGACGCTGAGAAACCAGTTCGGGTAGCGGTGAGAAGACATCGTAGGGCAGGGTTTCCCAATCTGGAAAACTCAGTATCTCGGCCGACCTGTCGTCGAGAAAGAAGCAGACCTCCTCCATCAGACGGGATGCCGCCTGAACGTCGGCGGTGACGACCAGCAGCGGCGATTCAGCCTGGCTGACGGCACGCGCAATGACATAACCGGCACCGCCGCCGACACAGTTGCCCCACTGGACGGGTTGCGCAGGCGATGCGGGAATAAGAGGTACGGCAGGACTCACGGAGGCTATTTCGTTCGGTGCGAAAACCCGGCATTTTCTCACAAGCTGGAGTCTCCGGCAGACAGAATGTGTTGGAATCCCCCACCAATTTCCAGCCATGTGAGCTTGACACGCGCCAAAGGACATACATACTGGTCGGTATGTTCTATTCCTGAATCAGCGCACCATCCGAGGATTCCCCATGACCAGTCCTGCTGCGAGCCTGGTAAATCCAAGGACCGGGGCCGCCACGCGGGAGATATTGCTGCGGACTGCCGCCCGGGAAATCCATGTGCATGGCTTTCAAGCCGCGAGTCTGTCCCGGATCCTGGCGGAAACCGGTGTCACCAAAGGTGCCCTGTATTACCATTTTCCAAGCAAGCTGGCCCTTGGCCATGCGGTATTGGATGAGTGTTATGCGCCGGAATTGCGCAGACACTGGGTCGAGCCGCTGGCTGATGCGGGTGGCGATGCCCTGCAGACCCTGATCGGGATCATTCGTGCTGCCGGGCGCGGGATGACGGAGGCTGACATATTGCTCGGCTGTCCTGTGAACAATCTTGCGCAAGAGATGTCCCCTGTCGACGAGGGCTTTCGGACGCGCATCGAGGCCCTGTTCGATGAATGGCGGACCGCAACCGAGTCCGCATTGCAATGCGCACAGGAAAACGGCGGTCTGGTGCCGGGTGTCGATATAGACGCCTCAGCGGCGCTTATCGTGGCGTCCCTGGAAGGCTGTATCGGGATGGCCAAGAACGGCCAGAGCAAGGATATTCTGTTGACGTGCGGCCAGGGCCTTATCGCCTATCTGCAATCTCTGCAGAATCAAGGGAACGGCTGCAAAGGGAACAACGATGTCTGAGGCCTTCAGTCGCGCTGTCTTGATATATCGCTGGTGGATCATTGCAGCCACCCTGCTGGCTTTGTTCGGTCTGGGTACAGGGGCACGGCTGATTACTTTCAGCAATGATTACCGCATGTTTTTCAGCGCGGACAATCCGCAGCTGCAGGCGTTTGAGACGCTGCAGGACACGTACACCAAAAACGACAACGTACTGTTTGTGATCGCGCCCAAGGATGGCAAGGTTTTCAAGCGCGATACCCTGGCGACCATCGAATGGCTGACCAAAGAGGCCTGGCAGATCCCGTACTCCATCCGGGTGGACTCGGTCAGCAACTTCCAGCATACGAGCGCTGAAGGCGACGATCTGCTGGTGCGAGACCTGGTAGTGGATGCCTCGGGCCTCTCGACTGCCCAGCTCGCAGAGGCGGAGGCCGTTGCTGTCGCAGAGCCACTGCTGCGTGGCCGCATCATATCGCCGAGTGCTCATGTCAGCGGTGTGAATGTCACCATTCAATTGCCGGGCAAGAAGCTCACCGAGGTGCCAGAGGTGGCGGAATTCGCCGAAAAGCTGGCGGATCAGGTTCGCGACCGTGATCCGGGTGTCGATGTCTACCTCACCGGTATGGTGATCATGAACAATGCCTTCCCGACCGCCTCCAAGATGGACATGAAGACCCTGTATCCGCTCATGTTCGTGCTGATCCTGATTGTCCTGGCCTTTTTGCTGCGTTCTGTCTCGGGCATGGTAGCGACCGCACTTGTTATTCTGATGACCATCGTCTGCACCATGGGCTTGACCGGCTGGCTGGGGATAAAGATGAGCCCGCCGACCACCAGTGTCCCGGTCATCGTCATGACCCTGGCAGTCGCCGACTGTGTACATATCCTGGTGATTTTTCTCCATGGCTTGCGTCGCGGGCGGGAGAAGTACGCCGCCATGGCCGAGAGTCTGCGCATCAATATGTCGCCGGTCTTCCTGACCTCGCTGACCACGGCGATCGGTTTCATGAGCCTGAATTTCAGTGATGCGCCACCGTTTCGAGATCTCGGCAACATGGCGGCCATGGGTGTGACAGCGGCATTCATATTGTCGATTACATTTTTCCCGGCATTGATGATGGTACTGCCGGTGCGCGTTCGGGCGAGGGGTGAGTCACACACGACAATGATGGATCGATTTGCGGAATTTGTGATTCGACGCCGCACCATCCTTTTTTGGGGAATGGCTGTGCTCATCATCGGTTTGGTCTCGCAACTGCCGCGCAACCAGTTGAACGATGTGTTCGTGGAGTATTTCGACGAAGAAATCACTTTCCGCGCGGATACCGAGTTCGCGACCGACAACCTGACCGGCATTTATCTGATCGAATATTCCCTGCCGACGGATGGCGAAAAAAAGATCTCTGATCCAGAGTTCCTGCGTCAGGTGGAAGCGTTTGCGGGCTGGTATCGCGCCCAGCCCAACGTCCTGCACGTGAATGTCATTACCGACATCATGAAGCGGCTCAACCGTAACATGCACGCTGACGACGACGCCTGGTATCAGTTGCCGGACGACAATGAGCTTTCTGCGCAATATCTGCTGTTGTACGAGTTCTCGCTGCCTTTCGGGCTGGACCTGAACAACCAGATCGATATTTCGAAGACCGCCACACGCATGACGGTCACCATGGAGAGCACCTCCACGGAGGACCTGCTGGCCACCGAGGCCCGTGCCAAGGCCTGGTTGGCGTCGAATGTCCCGCCACATATGCAGGTGGATGGTGCGAGTTCGGCGATCATGTTCGCCCACATCGGTCACCGCAATATCCGCTCGATGCTGAAAGGCACGACAGTGGCGCTGGTCCTCATTTCAGCAATACTGGTGATTGCTCTGCGTTCGGTGCGCATCGGCCTGCTTAGCATTGTGCCCAACCTGGTGCCGATCGGGATGGCGTTCGGCCTCTGGGGCATGCTGGTCGGCCAGATCGGACTGGCGATGTCGGTGGTGGCTGGCGTAACCATCGGTATTGTCGTGGATGATACGGTGCACTTTCTGAGCAAATATGTACGTGCCCAGCGTGAACAGGGTCTGTCCCCGGAGGATGCGGTCCGTTACGCCTTTTCGACGGTGGGCACGGCGCTCTGGGTGACATCGTTTGTCCTGGTTATCGGTTTCGGCATACTGGCCCTGTCGACATTTGAGCTCAATTCCGGAATGGGGCTATTAACGGCGATTACGATAGCCTTGGCACTTGTTGCGGATTTCCTGTTTCTGCCGCCCCTGTTGATGAAATTTGGAGGTCTGGAGAATGTTCCCGCGACTGCTGCTGATCGTAACTAGCCTTGCCGGTTTGAATGGCCCTGCCTGGGCCGATACGGATGCGCAAAAGGGCCTGGAGATTGCAGTGGAGGCCGACCGAAGGGATACGGGTTACCACGATTTCAGGGCCCAGCTGACCATGCTGCTGCGCAATAAGCATGGCAATGAGAGTCTCAGAGAGATGCGCACCCGTTCACTGGAAGTGGAGGGTGACGGTGACAAGACGATGATCATCTTCGACCAGCCACGTGATGTTAAAGGTACCGCGTTGCTGACTTTTTCACACAAGACCGAGCCTGATGACCAATGGCTTTACCTACCTGCGCTAAAGCGCGTGAAACGAATCTCTTCACGCAACAAGTCCGGTCCGTTCATGGGCAGCGAATTTGCGTACGAGGATCTGGCTTCGCAGGAGGTCGAGAAATACACCTATCGTTACATCAAGGATGACACCCTGAATGATCAGGCAATGTTCCTGATCGAGCGCGACCCGGTGGATGAGAACTCGGGGTACAGACGCCAGCTGGTATGGATCGACCAGGCGGAGTACCGGCCGCAGAAGATTGAATTCTATGATCGCAAGGACAGCCTGCTCAAGACGCTGGTCTTCAGGGGATATTTCCAGTACCTGGATCGCTATTGGCGCGCGCGTGAGATGTTTATGGAAAATCACCAGACCGGCAAGAGCACCTTGCTGACGTGGGAGGACTACGAGTTTCGGGTCGATCTCAAAGATTCTGATTTCACTACCAATAGCCTCAAACGTGCCAAGTGAGAACAGCCGGGTGCTTTATCGCCGCAGGCTTGATGCTATGCGGACACACTGCCGCTCTGGCGGAGTCAGAATGGCGTGGCGAAATCTCACTCGAATTTCGCGCTTTTACCGAGTCGGCGTTAGACCCGGACCAAAGCGATAGCAACATTTCACTGAGCGGCGAGGTCGAGTACCACACGAGTTGGGACGACGGCCGGCAGAGTTTCACGATCAAGCCCTTCGGCCGACTCGATCAGCGTGATCACAAGCGCACGCATGGCGATCTTCGCGAGGCGGTCTGGATTTTCAGTGATGACGGTCTCGAACTTAGGGCGGGTGTCGACAAGGTTTTCTGGGGCGTTACCGAGGTCTATCACCTGGTCGACATCATCAACCAGACGGACGCGGTGGAGAACCGCGATTTTGAGCAAAAACTGGGGCAGCCTATGCTCAAGGCGTCGCTGGAACGTGACTGGGGCGTGCTGGATCTGTTCTATCTGCCGGTGTTCCGGGAACGGACTTTCCCCTCTGCCGAGGGTCGGCCGCGTTCACAACCCAGGGTTGCCTATGACATGACGGAGTACCAAAACCACCAGGAAAAGTATCACCAGGATGTGGCCTTGCGCTGGTCGAAAAACCTCGGTGACTGGGATCTGGGGCTGGCGCATTTTTATGGCACGGGGAGAGAGCCAAGTTTTTCACTCGGCCTAGATGATGATGGTCTACCGGTGCTGATCCCCAGATACGAAATCATTCATCAGAGCAGCATCGACCTGCAGGGCGCGGTCGCTCACTGGCTGTGGAAGTTCGAAGGTATCCATCGCAAGGGGCAGGGGCCGTCATATTTCGCCGCGACCGGTGGTTTCGAGTACACCTTGTACGGTATCGCCGAAGGCAGCAGTGATCTTGGGCTGTTGGCAGAGGCGATGTGGGATGAGCGAGGTGACTCGGCCACCACGCCTTTTGATCGGGATGTTTTTCTGGGGTTGCGCTGGGTGGCCAATGATGTGGATGGCACAGAGGTGCTCACCGGTGTGATCAATGACTGGAAAAACAATACGCGATTCTACAACCTGGAGGCGAGCCGACGTTTGGGCAACGATTGGAAACTCGGCCTGCAGGCGCGTTTCTGGAGCAATGTTGCCGAAACCGACGCGTTGTTTGGTCTGCGCCGCGATGATTACATCGAGCTGAAGCTAAGCCGGTTTTTTTGAAGGGCTCGAAGGGGGAATTGCGGGGCCGCCTGATCCGGCGGTGTCAAGCGGCCCCGGAATATCGTCAGGACTTCGGCTTTGAGGTGCCCAAGCCGAGAATTTCCCAATCCTGCATGCCACCCCGATACCACTTGATCTTGTGTGGTGGATAACCGAAGCGTAACAGGTTCTGAATATTGTTCGGCGACTGGCCGCACCACATGCCGTTGCAGAACAGCACCAGTGTTTTGGCATTGCTGAAGTCCCACAGGCCTTCAATCTCTTTGGCCCCGAACTGACCGGTGAAAATCTCGCTGATCGAGATGGGGTCCGCCCCTTTTGCCGGGTTGAGCTTGGTCCAGGGTAGGTTTACAGCGCCGGGGATGGTTCCTTTTGCGACCCAGTCAGGCGTGCGCGAGTCGATCAGCACGATGGCGTCGTCGCCCTCTGCCATTTTTTTCACGTACTCGATGACTTCCAGTTCGCCAATGGTGGCGACACCAGGTGCCAATTGCGAGGGTTGGATACAGAACGGGGGACACTTGCGCGAGGTCTTGGCGAATGCCGGGTTCACCGTCGCAGACTGGTTCTGATTACGCATGATGGTGATTTTTTCACCGTTCACTGTGCCTTCGAACTTCGCCATCGATCGGGTAATGCCTACGGCCATGTCCGCAGCTGATGCATTGCCGGCTAGCACGACGGCCAGTACAACTACCGTGGCAGAAGTGACCTTGTTAAATTTCATCCGCGGTTTTCCTCCTAATGGAAATACTCTCAATTCATTGGGTTAGTGTATGTGTGCAATCCGCGCCGGTCAGAGCCGGCCATTGATAACAGACTCCCGGCAGCTTAATCGCATTCCGGCTCTTCTTCGCTGGTGGCCTTATCTTCGCCTTTCTCCTGATCCATTTTCTTCTCGCTGTCATCGGCCCGGATCAGAGGGGTATCCAGGCTGTCGCCGGTAGCGGAGGTAGAGAGCCAGGTGAGTATCAGGGCTGCGGCTATCGCGGGAATCAGAATAGAACGCATATGAGAAGGTCCCTTGTGGACGGTGCCCACTAAACTCGGCAATTAGAAGCTTGGCGGCCTGTTGGGTCGGCGGAGGTCAGTATGGGCGATTCGTCCGCTGACATTTTGACGCCGGGGTAACGTGAAGCAATATAGCCTAGGCTGGCAGATATTTCCATTTTCAAACACACTTCAAAGCGCTGTTTTTTAAAGCAAAGTTTCTTTGGTGCGCGGGGGCTTGGATGTATATTCGACAAGTATGGATGGGGCTGCGGGATTTCGTGCATGGTGTTTTACGGCTATCCGGCCATCTGCGGCTGCGAAACATCCGGCTCACGCGATCGAGGCTGTTGGGTCTGACTGTTTTGGGGTTGTCTCTCGGAATTGCCGCAGACCCTGCCGATACCCACTCGCCCGACCTTGCCCGGGAGCAACGGATGGCAGATGAGATCGTCGAGAGCATTCTCGACGGTGAACCGGTTGCCTTGGAGACAGCCCAGGGGACGCAATTTCTCGGCATTCATATGCAGAGTGTCGATTCACCCTCCAAGGGCACGGTGATTATTTTGCATGGCCGCGGTTTTCATCCCGATTGGGGCGATGTGGTGCAGCCACTCCGCATCGGACTGACCGAAGCCGGTTGGGACACGCTGTCCATTCAGCTGCCGGTGCTGCACAAGAGCGCCAGGTACTTCGACTATGTAGAGATTTTCGATGCAGCGCATCCGCGTATCGAGGCGACAATTGCCTGGGCTACCGGCAGAAAGACCGCCCGAGTGGTGATGCTCGCGCATAGTTGTGGATTCCATATGGCTCAGCATTGGGTGCGTGCGCGGGGCCAGGCGGCCCTGGACCAATTCGATGCCTTTATCGGCATCGGCATGGGGGCAACGGACTATGGTCAGCCGATGCGCGAACCCTTCGTCTTGGACCGGATCAGCGTTCCGGTTCTCGACATCTATGCAGAAAACGATTTTCCGGCTGTCCGGCGCCTGGCGCCCGAACGCCTGAGGGCGCTGGAGAGGGGGGGCAATAACCTGAGTGCACAGCTGGTGGTTGCGGACTCAGACCACTATTTCAGAGATCGCGGTGAATCGCTTCTGAAGGTCGTGGCCGACTGGCTGGATACGCTTTGAACCACCAGAATCGTCTTCGCCAGCCCAGGTTCGTCCGCTTTTATCAGCGGTGTCCCGCTTGGGTGGAGAATGTGCATCATGGTTGCCGGATTGAGGCTCCCGTTGGGTTGGGAGCCATACATTCCCGAGTCACCGGGTGCTACCGGTGCAACACCACGTCGATGACGTGCTCGTGCTCGAAGTACACGGTATAGGCGGGATAGACCCAGCGGGTGATCGGTGGGTCACCGATCGCCGGCTTGGCTTCGGTGGGTTCACCGAACTGGCCCTTGACGATGTTCATGCTGGAGCCGCGGTGCGGACGCTGCACGCCAGATTCGTTGTTCGGCGGCGCAGAGTTGATCGCTTCCAGCAGCAAAACGTCGGCCTGCGCTGCCGAGGTCGCGGCGAGGACAAGCGCCAGTGCCAATCCAGGTCCTTTCATATTGAACTCCCACAAAGCGTTGCAATCAAAACGGTCGGTATTTCATCGTCGTATCGGAACTGCATAAATGATGTAGCGGCCGCAATCCGGGAGTTTAAACATGAAATCGCCCAGTACAACCCGGGAATCGGCGGATTTCAGCCCGGATCTTGCCTGCTTTGTGATTTAATTCGGTTATGTATCATCCGCTTTCGCTGTTCGTCGGCTTGCGCTACACGCGCTCACGCCGGCGTAATCACTTTATTTCCTTTATTTCGCTGATCTCCACCCTGGGCATCGCACTCGGGGTTGTCGTGCTTATCACCGTGCTGTCTGTGATGAACGGGTTTCATAAAGAAGTGCGTGAGCGGATTCTGGGGATGGCTTCGCACGGGGACGTCCAGGCGCTTGATGGGCGCATGCATGACTGGCAGGAGGCGATGAGTCTGGCCAGAGAGCATCCGCGGGTTCGGGGTGCCGCTCCCTATGTGGAGGGGCAGGCAATGCTCAGCCATCGTCGTGAGGTCACCGGGGCCATTGTGCGTGGTGTGGACCCGGCATTCGAGTCACAGGTGGTCGATGTTGCTGAACACATGGTATCGGGTGCTTTGTCTGATCTGCAGGCGGGCGAGTTCAGGATCATTCTGGGGCGGGAACTCGCCAATGTGCTGGGCGTGTCGGGCGGAGACAAGGTCACTGTCATTGTCCCGCAGATCACCGTGACGGTGGCCGGGAGCATGCCGCGACTGAAGCGGTTCACGGTATCAGGGATCTTCGAGGTCGGTATGGGTGAATACGATCGCGGTGTCGCGATGGTCAATATCCAGGATGCAGCGCTGCTGCAACAACTCGGCGAGGCGGTCTCGGGTGTGAGGCTGCGGATCGATGACGTATGGATGGCACGACAGGTGAGCTTCGAGCTTGCGCAGGCGCTAAAGGGGCGCTACCGGGTCCTCAACTGGACCGACTACCATCGCAACTTTTTTGCCGCGCTGAAGATGGAAAAACGCATGATGGGGCTTCTGCTGTTCTTCATCGTGGTGATCGCCGCCTTCAATATCGTTTCGACTCTGGTCATGATGGTTGTCGACAAACAGAGTGACATCGCGATCCTCAAGACTTTCGGTGCCTCGCCCGGCCAGGTGATGCGGATCTTCATCGTACAAGGCGCCACGCTGGGCGCCATAGGTACGCTGGTCGGCGTTGTCGCGGGCCTGGGGCTAGCGCTGAATATCGAGTCTGTCGTGGCGACAGTGGAGCAGCTGTTTGGCATCCAGTTCATTGATCCCAGTATCTATTACATCGCCAAGCTGCCGTCTGATGTGCAGGCAATGGATGTCATCCTGGTGGGTGTCGGCTCCTTTCTGCTGAGCCTGCTGATGACCCTGGCGCCGGCGTGGCGGGCGTATCGCACGCAGCCGGCAGAGGCGCTGCGCTATGAGTGACAACAGTGTGCTCGCGTGTCATGCACTGAGTAAGGCTTTCGATACGGGGCCTGCGCCAGTAAAGGTGTTGAATGACGTCACGTTCGAACTGCAGCGAGGCGAACAGGTGGCCATTGTGGGTGCCTCCGGATCTGGAAAGAGCACGCTGATGCATTGTCTTGGCGGTCTGGACCAGCCGAGTTCGGGCGAGGTCGAACTGCTTGGACGACCCTTCAGTAGCCTGGGTGAAAAACAGCGCGGAGCGGCGCGGAATCGGGCGATCGGTTTCGTTTATCAGTTTCACCATCTGCTGCCGGAGTTCAGTGCGCTGGAAAACGTGGCCATGCCCTTGTTGATCAGCGGTGTAGCGGCTGCGGTCGCGACGGCGAGGGCGATGGCCCTGCTGGAGCGGGTTGGCCTCGGTTCGCGCGTCAGGCACAAACCGGGAGAACTGTCGGGTGGCGAACGCCAGCGCACAGCCGTGGCGCGGGCATTGGTGGTCAATCCGGCCTGCGTGCTGGCAGATGAGCCGACCGGGAATCTCGATCGGCAGACTGCAGAGTCGGTTTACGAATTACTGCTGGAGCTGAACCAGGAGCAGGGTACGAGTTTCGTGATCGTGACCCATGATCTCGATCTGGCGTCGAGAATGGACCGCATATTGAGCCTCAGGGACGGCTGTCTGCACCCGGCTTAGCCGGTCGTGGTCCCATTTTTCGATGTGCCCGTTCTCTGTAGCGCTTGATCACGTGCCAGCGCCAATACAGTCGCATGACCCAATAACCCAGGATGGCGCATAAGATGCCGAGAACCAGTCCACCCAGGTAAAGCGGTTTCCAGATCGCGCTGAGTTCTGCGCCTATCCATTCCAGGGACATCTGAAACTCACCCACGTCTGCCGGTTTGCCCAGGATCCAGGTGCCAACCAGGTAGCTGAAATAAAAAATCGGCGGCATGGTGATCGGATTGGTGAGCCAGACCAGAGCGACCGAAATGGGCAGATTGACACGGCATAAGACGGCCGTAAAAGCTGCGGGCAGCATCTGCATCGGCATCGGTATCAAGGCCCAGAAAAGGCCGGCAGCAACGCCCCCGGAGACCGAGCGGCGGTTTAGATGCCAAAGATTTTCGTCATGAAGCCAAGTCCCCAGGTGCCGAAGATGTTTATGTTTCTTCAGCACCGCGGGATCTGGCGTGTAGCGTTTAATAAGGTGCCTGGGCATAGACAGTTGTTTTTTTAAGCGCCTTGTAATTGAAGCACGGTTACTCAACCTTTACTACAACGGCTGCCGAAACGGCCGGGCGACGGGTGCCCGCTTTGTTGCGGGGTTGTGCTACGGTGGATTTTCCTGGGTGTCTTCCGGCCGGCTGACCTTTAAAGCAGACGGGGGTTGAACGCCGAGGTTCGTCACTATGGCCGGGATGGCCTGGCTCCGATCGTCCGACCGCGTTCCAGGGAGGGAATGTGCTGCGATTCTCCGTGTTTTTTGTACTCGGTGTATTGTGTTTTCATCAACTGGCCTGGTTGCCCGCATGGCCCTGGTTCGGTGTTGAGCTGGCCCTGGCGGCGCTGCTCTGGAAACGGCTTCACACGCGTGTCTTGCTCGCCCTGCTGGTCGGTTTCTCCTGGGCACATGCGTATGCCCTGATCACGCTGCCGCCGCAGTTGCCCGGTAACGACAAGGTATTGCGCCTGGTGGTCAGCGGGCGAGTGGCTTCACTGCCGGATCGGTCGCACAACCCGTCCCGCTTCATCTTCGAGGCAGACCGCATCGAGGGCCTGGGCGAACCTCTGCACGGCGCCTGGCGCTTTCGTATCAGCTGGCGTGACCCACCTGAGATACATGCCGGAGAGGCCTGGCGGCTGCCTGTGAGGTTGCGCGCGGTGCACGGTTATGCCGCCCCGGGGGCATGGGATTACGAGGGTTGGCTGTATTGGCAGGGCGTCCGTTACAAAGGTTACGTTGTATCCGACGGCCAGTGGTTGCGCCTTCCTCCCCGACCTTGTTGCCGATTGACCCGTCTGCGGGCGTCGATCGGTGACGCTATCGATTCCCTGCCCGTATCGGCTTTTGCCCGCGGTGTCATCCGGGCGATCAGCATTGGTGATAAGGCTGGCCTGGATTTCGACACGAGGGAGTTGTTTCGTGTTACCGGT
>CAZCDY010000057.1:0-5449 GCA_964497145.1 uncultured Gammaproteobacteria bacterium | reverse complement strand
ATATCGGCCTGCTGGCGGGGCTCGGAATCTTGACGGTAAGCTGGCTGTGGCGGCGAATGCCGGGTTTGTGCGCACGCGTGCCCGCCCGGCTTGCCGGCACAGTCGCCGGCCTGTTTGTCGGCACTCTGTACGCCGCCTTGGCCGGTATGGGGCTGCCGACCCAGCGCGCCCTCATCATGCTCGCCGTGTTTGCCCTTGAATTCCTTCTGCGGCGAAGGAAGAGTTCTCCGCATGCCCTTGCGGCCGCTGCGATACTGGTCCTTTTGTGGCATCCACCCTCTATCGTTTCAGCCGGGTTCTGGCTGTCCTTCGGCGCCGTACTGGCCATTCTGGCGGCACTGCGGTGGTCCTGGGGTCGGAGCGCCTGGTACCAGGCGGGACAGGTCCAACTGGCGATCAGCCTGGCACTCTGGCCGATTCTCATGGTGTTTGGCATGCCGGTCAGCGGTATGGCGCCCGTGGTCAACCTGGTGCTTGTGCCGGTATTTGGTTTCGTGGTGGTTCCATTTGCCCTGCTCGGTACGCTGGTCCTGATGATGGATGCCGACTTCGGAGCCCGGATTCTGGGTCCGCTGGGCGGACTGCTGGATTGGGTCCGATTGGGACTGGACCAGGCCAGTCAACTGCCGCTCCCTGACCTCGGGGCATCCGGATTCGGCGTACCTGAATTCATGGTATTGCTGGTCGTGACGGGTTTGATCCTGTCGCCGCCGGGCATTCCGCTGCGCTGGTTGGCGTTAGTGATGCTCTCGATCATCTGGCTGCCACGCATGCCGCACCTGTCCGCCGGTGAGTTCGAGGTGCATCTGCTGGATGTCGGGCAGGGGCTGAGCACGCTGGTGGAGACCCGCCATCGCACTTTGATATTCGATACCGGTCCGCAATATGCATCGGGATTTTCCACCGCTGCAGCGGTGGTGAATCCTTTCCTGGCTCGGCGCGGCAGGCGACGGATAGATAAGCTAGTACTCAGCCACGGCGACAAGGATCATGCCGGTGGAGTCGATTTTCTGCTGCAGAACCTGGACATCCGTGAGGTGCAGTCCGGGGAGCCACAGAGGCTCGGTATTGTCGCCGGTCGATGTGTTGCAGGTGAGAAATGGCGATGGGATGGGGTGGATTTCGAGTTTTTGCAGCCGCCGCCCGATTCGGACCTGTCGGGCAACGACGCGTCTTGCGTCCTGCGGGTCTCAAACCCCGCCGGATCGGTCCTTCTGACCGGTGATATCGGGATGCGAGTTGAAAATCGGTTGGTACGCACGGTGCCTGAAAAGCTGAAAAGCCATGCCGTTGTAGCCCCGCATCACGGCAGTCGCAGCTCCTCGGGAGAGGATTTCGTGGCGGCAACAGACCCTGTATACGTCCTTTATGCGACCGGTTGGGCGAATCGCTACGGTTTTCCTGCGGACCCGGTTGCCGATCGCTGGCGCGAAGCCGGTGCGATCGGACTCGATACAGCGGTAATGGGAACCATCAGCCTTCGGTTTCTCGCGGATGGCAGAATTTTGCCCCCCGTGGGTTATCGGCTGGAGAACAAACGCTTTTGGTGGCACGACAGCGGTTTAGTGGAACCCGTCCATGCAGTATCATCCGGCGATTGATCGGTGTGGTTACGCCACACCCTGGTTGTCTTGATTTGGAGGGATGTCCGACGTGCTCGAACTTGTGAAAGCCGGTGGATGGTTGATGTGGCCGATCATTGCCTGTTCGGTGATCGCGATGGCGATTGTCGTCGAACGTCTTTGGCTTTATCGTCCGCGCCGCGTGTTGCCGGCGAATCTGGTGGCGCAGATCTGGCAATTGCATCAGAAAAATCAGCTTACGCCGGCGCACGTCGCAACGGTACGCAACAGCTCTCCGCTCGGGCGCATCCTGGCGGCGGGCCTGGTAAACAGGCTGCACGCGCGCGAGGTGATGAAGGAGGCGATTGAAGAGGAAGGCCGCCAGGTGGTGCATGAGCTCGAGCGCTACCTGAACACCCTGGGGACGATCGCTAATATTTCGCCGCTTCTGGGCCTGCTTGGTACGGTGATCGGGATGATCAAAGTGTTCGCGGCCATAACCACTTCAGGGGTCGGTAACCCGGCGGTGCTGGCAGGCGGTATTTCGGAGGCGCTGATCACGACGGCCGCCGGTCTGTCGGTGGCGATTCCGGCCCTTATTTTTCACCGCTACCTCAGTGGCCGGGTCGACCGGATCGTCATCAGCATGGAAGAACAGGCGCTGAAGATGGTCGAAGTGATGCACGGTCAAAGGGAGCAGTGACCGAATGAATCTTCGCCCGCGCCGCTCGGAGCCACCGCGCGTGGATATCACGCCGCTGATAGATGTCGTTTTCCTGATGCTCATCTTTTTCATGGTGTCGACCACCTTTGACAAGCAGACGCAGCTGAAAGTGGAACTGCCATCGGCGGCCACCATCGAGAATGCGGAAACGCCGCCCGAGAAAATCGAGATCACGATTGATGCAAATGATCACTTCTACGTCAATGAACGTGAATTGGTGAAGCACGATGCCGAGACTCTGCGTCGTACCCTGGAGAAGGTCGCAGATGGCAAGGCGGATCTGCCGGTGATAGTGTCGGGTGACCAGAAAGCATCGCTGCAGTCGATGATGACGGTGCTGGATGTTGCGGCCCAGCTCGACATGGTGCATCTCAGCTTCGTTGCCCGCCAGTCGACTGACAACGACGCCGATTGATCGGCTGCATTTTGTGCCTCGTCTCGACCATTACTGGAATTCGATCAACGGTGTATCCCTGTTTTTGTTGCCGCTGTCGCTGATCTTCATGGCAGTGGCGGGGATGCGTCGGCTTGGGTACCGCACAGGCCTGCTGCATGCCCGACATTTCCCCGTGCCTGTTGTGGTGGTAGGGAACATCACCGTGGGAGGTACCGGCAAGACGCCGCTGGTGGTCTGGTTGTGCGACTATCTGCGAGGTCGTGGCTGGCGCCCCGGTATCGTGTCACGCGGCTATGGCGGCAAGGCCCGTAACTGGCCGCAGCAGGTACGTGCCGACAGCGATCCGGCGAGCGTCGGGGATGAGGCCGTGATGCTGTCAGCATTGACAGGTTGCCCCATGTGTGTCGGTCCCGACCGGCCGGCAGCGGTGGAGGCCCTGTTGGCACACACGGATGTTAATATCGTGGTTTCCGATGACGGCATGCAGCACTATGCGCTGGCACGGGATCTCGAGATCGCGGTCATCGACGGTGAGCGAAGGCTGGGCAACGGATTCCTCCTGCCGGCGGGCCCTTTGCGTGAACCCGGGTCTCGGTTGAACCGGGTCGACCTCGTGGTGGTCAACGGGCAGGCAGGAGATGGCGAGTTCTCAATGAAGCTGTTTCAGCCCTCGCTGCGTCCGCTGGCAGGGGGCGACGAGGTCGCAATGGCAGAGTTTTCCGGTCGTGCGGTACATGCGCTTGCCGGTATTGGCAACCCCGCGCGTTTTTTTGATCTATTGATCAGACATGGTATCCAGGTCGATCCGAGGCCATTCCCGGATCACCATGTCTTTGTGCCCGAAGATCTGGATTTCGACGACGGCCTTCCGATCCTGATGACTGAGAAAGATGCGGTAAAATGTCGCCGTTTCCCCTGCCGAAACTGCTGGGTTGTGCATGTCGATGCCCAACCGGATGCCGGTTTCGTCCACCGCCTGAACATTGCTTTGAAGGATATTGTCGATGGACAAAAAACTGTTGGACATCCTGGTTTGCCCGATCTGTAAGGGCAGGCTCGTGTACAAGCCAAAGGTTGGCGAGTTGATCTGCAAGGTCGACCGTCTGGCTTATCCGATCCGTGACGGTATCCCGGTGATGCTGGAACAGGAGGCCCGGCAAATGCCGGCCGATGAAGAAGTGACAGAATAGTCCGATGACGGCATTCAAAGTTGTCATCCCGGCCCGTTTTGCCTCGCAGCGTCTGCCGGGAAAACCGTTACTGGATATCGCCGGCAAACCGATGATCCGGCATGTGTATGAGCGCGCTTGCGAAAGCGGCGCTGAAGAGGTGGTAATCGCCACCGATGATGCGCGTATCAGGGAGGCGGCCGAATCGTTCGCGGACCAGGTGTGTATGACCTCCAGCGAACATACAAGCGGGACGGACCGCATAGCCGAGGTTGTCCGCGCTCTGCATTGGCCGGACGATGCCGTGGTAGTCAATCTGCAGGGCGATGAACCCTTGATGCCGCCGCCTTTGCTGACACAGGTGGCAAGTGCGCTCGTCTCGCATACGGCATCGGACATGGCAACACTCGCAGTGCCGTTGACTGCCCTTGACCAGCTGTTCGATCCCAATGTTGTCAAGGTTGTCGCCGATCGCAATGGCTATGCGCTGTACTTCAGCCGCGCCACCATTCCCTGGAAGCGGGATACGTTCAACGATCGCGTCCCTGCCGAGATGACCTGGCTCGAGGGTGTCCATCGCCATCTGGGAATTTATGCTTATCGTGCAGGGTTTCTCAGCGGCTATGCGGGTCTCCCTGTGTCGCCGATCGAACGCATGGAGTCGCTCGAACAACTGCGGGTGCTCTGGAACGGCGGACGCATTGCCGTGGAGGTGGCGGACGGTGCCCCGCCTGCCGGCGTCGATACGGCCGAGGATCTGGCCCGCGTGATAGCGGTATTAAGCTGACCCGGAATTGGAGTGGCGCCCTTCCAGGAGTACCAGGATATCCTCTGAATAGCCATCACCCGAGCGATCTGAAATTTGCAGGCTGAATGTGTCCTCCACCCTTCGATTGGGCATGCCATAGGCATTCGACTGCAGGCTGCTGGGTTCATCGATCTCACGTCGACGCAGCACAACTGTGTCGACATCGCTCAAGACCTCGATCAGTATCCAGACTTCTCCGAGATAATCGAAACGGTCTCCGATCAGTTTCCGGAGTTTGCGATGCAGGTTATTCGCAGTCATGTTAAAAATGGGCCTGATCGACTTCCGCAGGGCTGTAAGACATGGGTGATATCGTAAAGGTTTTATTCGTCTGCATGGGCAATATCTGCCGCTCGCCGACCGCACATGGTGTGTTTCGTGCTCTGGTCGAGAAAGAGGGCATGTCGCATGTTGTGGAGATCGATTCTGCCGGCACCCATGCCTACCATGTCGGGAATTCGCCTGACAAGCGCGCGCAGGCGACGGCACAGCGTCGTGGCGTGGATCTTTCAGACCTGTTGGCGCGCAGGGTTGAGCCGGAAGACTTCGAGGTATTCGATTACGTACTCGCGATGGATCAAGACAACTACATGTCGCTGAGCGAGATATGCCCCGATCAGCATGTCGACAAAATCTATATGTTCATGGATTTTGCTTCGCATATGCGTACGCGCGAGGTTCCCGATCCCTATTACGGTGGTCCAGCGGGATTTGATCGGGTATTCGATCTCGTCGAGGCGGCCTCCGAAGGGTTGTTGGCAGAAATAAGGCGGCGTCACCAGGGGTGAC
>CAZCDY010000056.1:6238-21468 GCA_964497145.1 uncultured Gammaproteobacteria bacterium | reverse complement strand
ATTCTGATCCCCCTAATTTGCACGTCTGTAGCTGCGCCTGTAATCAAACGCCTCGGCACATTCCGAAAGATCATAGAACAGGGGCGGCCGGATGCCCGAGCGATCACCATAATCGCTGTAAAAACGTTCACAAGAAGCCTGGTCTCTGCCCCGCCCCCGCACGCACTCATCGATGTATCGCTGACGCAAAGGCGCCAACTTCTCCGCCCGCGCCGATTCGCAGGCCTCATCCAGCGCCTGTTGCCTGAGGTAGCGATCTTCCTGGCCAGCGGTCACTTCAGACAATAGAAACAACGATAGGACGAAAAAGGCTGACGCAGGCAGTTTCACCGATCGACTCCCCTCTCAGTGAGGTCATTTCAGATCCTC
This sequence comes from uncultured Gammaproteobacteria bacterium, assembly GCA_964497145.1. Lineage (GTDB taxonomy): Bacteria > Pseudomonadota > Gammaproteobacteria > Chromatiales > Chromatiaceae > Thiosocius. The sequence continues at coordinate 21,099 of CAZCDY010000056.1, read as the reverse complement.
CGGGCTCAGCGCCCCTTCCCAAGCAACTGTGCCCAATATACCAGACGCCGGCATACGCCCTCCCGGGGCCCCGGTTCGCTATACTGATCCCCCACAAGCGGGCCGCGGCCTGCCATCCGAATACAACGAGAGAGGTAGGAAACATGAGTATTGAAGGCGTATGGAAGGTCGAGGCAATGGGGCCCTACGGCTGGGAGAGGATCGCGACGGCATTTTTGAAGGATGGCCGCTACCTGGGAGCCAGCGCCGACCACTATTCGACCGGCAGTTATGAGCTTGCAGACGATGTCTTCACCGCGGACCTGCATCTCCATCAACACGGCAAGGTCCGCGCAGTCTATGGCACCAAGAAAAAGGAGATGGATACCCGACTGGAGGGGAATCTGAAGAAAGAGGGCAAGATAGTCGGCAGATCTCAGTCAACCGGCAATAAGAAATTCGAAGTAAAGATGCGCCTGATCCGCCTCGGCGATCTCGATTGAAGCACCGCCAGGCGCCTGACAATGAAGTAGCTGCCGGGCGCCGGCCAAGGATAACCTTGGCCGCGCCGAAACGCATGGGGCTGCCGAAATGCAGGCCATTGACCCGCTTGGTTAGGGACATCGAAAGGCTTTGTCGTGGGCGAAGGGGTCACTCCTACAGGCCGAGATGCCCTTCACGATGATCACAGCAGCCCTTCGATCAGCGCCTCCACCTCAGGATGGTCGAACTCACGCCCGCCGATCGCGCGGTAGTGAATCCTGCCTTCGCGGTCCAGCAGATAGGTCGTAGGCAGGCCCTTCACCTTGTATTGTTCCGAGACCCGGCTTTCACGATCGAACAGGATCGGGAAGGTGGGCTCCAGGCTCAGGCGCCCGGTGAACTCGAACACCAGGTCAGGGTCTTCGAACTGGTTCACCGCCACCACCACCAGGCCGCGCTCGCCGTATTTTTCATACAGACGCTGCATGGAGGGCATTTCGCGCCGACAGGGTGGGCACCAGGTCGCCCAGAAGTTGAGCATCACCACCTTGCCGCGAAACTCGGCCAGACTGTGGGCTTCACCGTCCAGATCCGGCAGGGTGAAATCCGGGGCCGCCAGGGGTGGCGAGACCGGGTTCATCTTGTGCCCCAGCGGCGGCAGATCGGCCGCACCCGCGGCAGACACGGTCAACAGCATGATGAGCGCGACCAGGCTAGGCATCAGACTCTGGCGCCGGAGCACATTGCAGATCGGGGAGGACCTTTTCATAACGTTTACCTTCAATTGACCAGACCACCTTCAGACTGACCCGGCTGCCGTGCGGCTCGGCCATGGTCGTGAAGCCCTGTATCCAGTCGCCGACCGCGAAGGTCGGATCATCGGCCAGGATGGACCAGCTGAAGCGCACACCCATGCCATGCCACTCCTCAAGCCATTCGCTCTTGGTCTTGATCGGCCGCTCCACCCCATCCGCGCCCATATAGCGCCAGTCGGCGACCCTGTAGCTGAGGGGCCTGTCAGAGACGTTGCGCACGATGGTACCAAACACGCAACGGGTCGCGACCGCCTCTGACACCGACGTTGGCAGACCACGCGCCGAGTAACTGGCACGGATGAAATCCGGTGGCACCTGAATGAGTTCGATATCCAGGCCATCCGCCGTGTACTTCCAGTGTTTGATGCCGGTGTCCGGCTCGGTGCTGGTCCTGACCCGCTGATCATCCGCCCACAGGGGCTGAGCACCGCCGGCGGCAAACAACAAGGCCATACAAATACCCGCTAATCCTTTCGGCACGCTCTGCCCCCCGGTGAATACTGAGCCTGATATTAAAACATCAAACCGAATTGCAGGTCGGGCCCCGCACCATACCTACCGGCAGCGACCTACGAGAAGAACGCCAGCGCCTGGTCCAGCTCCCGTGTGCGCGCGAACGGCGGCATGGCATCCAGAAAGGTCTGACCATAGCCCTTTTTCAACAAGCGTGGGTCGCACAGAACCAGCACGCCGCGGTCGCTCACATCGCGTATCAGGCGCCCGGCCCCCTGCTTGAGGGCGATCGCCGCCTGCGGCACCTGGTGCTGCATGAAGGGATTGCCGCCGCGACGCCTGATCGCATCAAGCCGCGCCTGCAACACGGGGTCGCCGGGCGAGGCGAACGGCAGCTTGTCGATCACCACCAGCGACAGCGCATCGCCGCGCACATCCACACCTTCCCAGAAGCTGGCGGTGCCGAGCAGCACCGCATTGCCGTGTTCCACGAAGCGTTCCAGTAACTCCGCCTTGGGCGCGCTGCCCTGCACCAGCAGAGGGAAATCCACCTGATCCTCGAGCAGGTCTGCCGCCTGTCGCAGTGCACGGTGACTGGTGAAAAGCAGAAAGGCGCGTCCCTCGCTTGCCTCGAGGATCGGCACCACCAGGTCGACCACCGCCTCCGTATAGCCCGGCTCGCTTGGCTGCGGCATGCCGCGCGGCACGAACCAAAGCGCCTGATTCGGATAATCGAACGGGCTGTCCCACTTCTGCGTGACCGCATCGAACAGGCCCAGCTGTTGCTGAAAATGTTCAAAGCTCTCACCGACGGCCAGGGTGGCGGAGGTAAAGACCCAGGCAGCCGGATGGCGCTGCATCTGCATGCCGAAAATCTCGGCCACATCCAGCGGCGTGCTGTTCAGGCGCAGGCTCTGCATATAGGTCTCGAACCAGCGGATGTCCTCGCTGCCTTCCTCCGGGCTGACCAGCTGGTCCAGCTGTCGACCAAGGACCTCGCAACGGGTCAGGCAGGAGTCCAGGCCCTTGCCACGGCCCTGGATGGCCTCCAGCATCTCCTTCAGCCCGGCGAGCTGTTCGCGGCAACGACCCAGCGCCGCAGAGATCTCACTGTCCCTTTCCACCTCGGCCCAGGCACCCCGCCGAATAGCCTGGCCGAATGCCAGACGCAGATCGCGTGCCGACTTGGCGACCATATCGAGCTGTTCGAGCAGTTTCGGCAGATCGCCGGCCTCGCGGTGGTACTCGGCCTGGCTATCACGTGTCAGCTCGAGGATCTGGCGCGTGCTGACCGTGGTACCGAAGAAATTGCTCGCCACCTCAGGCAGCTGGTGTGCCTCATCGATGATGAAGGCATCGGCACCGGGCAGCAGTTCACCGAAACCGTCGTCCTTGATCGCGAAATCGGCACACAGCAGATGATGGTTGACCACCACGATATCGGCCTCCTGCGCACTCCGGCGGGCCTCCACCAGGTGACACTTGCTCCAGGCACTGCAGTCCTGACCCAGACAGTTGTCGGTGTTCGAGGTGACCAACGGCCAGATGGTGGCATCCTCGGGGATATCCACCAGCTCGCTGATATCACCACGCTCGGTCAGACCCGACCAGTCACGCACCTTCATCAGCCAGCGCAGGCTTTCACGACTGTGGCCGCGATCGTCCAGCAGCGCGGTCTCCATACGGTGGATGCACAGGTAATTGGCGCGCCCCTTGAGCAGCGCGACCTGCACCGGACTGGCCATCGCCTCACGCAGGCGCGGCAGGTCGCGCAGGAACAACTGATCCTGCAGGTTGCGGGTGCCGGTGGATATGATGACCTTCTGACCTGATAACAGGGCGGGTACCAGGTAGGCGAAAGTCTTTCCGGTGCCGGTGCCGGCCTCGGCGATCAAACTGCCGCCCTGCTCCAGCGTCGCACTTACCGCTTCGGCCATGTCCAGCTGTTGCGGCCGGTCTGCAAAACCCTCGATCGTGCGCGACAGCAGGCCGTCGGCACCCAGTACGTCAGCAACCTCCATCAGGATGTCCCGGCACGGAAAAAGGTTCAGCCGGCCTGATTGTCCCAGACTCCCGGCTGACGTCCGCTGACCCGGTCCCACACCAGCTCACCGATGATCTTGAAACGCGCCACCGACATGGCACCGCGCTTGGCGCGACTTGAACTGGACGCGTCGACAGACCCGGCCAGATCCTCACGCAGGGCCTGATAGATCTCGTAAGGTTCGTAGTCTTCATCCATCAGCACCAGGACCACCGCATCCCACTCCTGGTTCATCTTAAGCTGACCGATTCGCTGACCACTCTTGCTCTCGTCGAAGATGGTGCGGCTCTTGATCTGCATGCGCCAACCCGTCTCGGGATCGATTGCATCCCAACTGACATCATTACCAGGCTCAGGCTCGAGATCGAGCAGGCGGATCGCATCATGCTCCGCAATCTCGTTGCTGATCCCGGGCAAGGGTTTGCCCATGGTACGCCGGTACTCGGCGGCCAGCTGGCGTGCTTGCGCGATCAGTTTGTCGGCGGCGTAGGGGTTGCTCACGCCGGCCATTCTCCCGGAGTTCTGTCGCGGATTCCATACCCAAGCGTGCGGGACATCAGAAGACGCATGCGCAGAGCCGCCAATCGCCCGGGCCGGGCAAACAGATCAGATCGACGACACGCTATTTTTTGGGTGGCTCCCAGTACCCGAACGCCTGCCCGGCGGGCCTCTGCGTCTGTTGCTGTTGACGCTGAACCAGATCGCCGTAGACATGATGCGCAAAACCGCAGAGTTCATCCATCAGGGCGTCGCGGTCAGCGGCCGGCATGTCGCGCTGATTACCGAGCATATAGCCCATCACCGCCGCAAGATATTGCATCACCACGGCCTGGTCGGCCTGTGGGTCCTGGCGCTGCACGGCCTGCTGGATATCCTGAAACAGTTGCGAAGAAAGTTGAATATCGGCCACGGAATCCTCCTGGAAACGGAAAGTTAACGACACGGCGGACATAGGACCCGCCACTCGGTCGCATCGACGATCAATCGAGTGAACCGGCGCGGCGGTCCGCTTCACGGGCGCCGGAAATATCACCCTGCGCACGCCGCGCCTTCGCGATCAGTCGCCAGTTGGCGCTACGTAGCGCGGCATCGCCCGGACTGGCGAGGGCATTCGATTTGGCTGCCAGCTGCACTACCCGATCGTGCTGCTGCTGCGCCATCCGAACCTCGGCCAGATCGTGCCACAGTACGGCATCTTCGGGTGCGATACGCAGGGCACGCTCCAGGCTGGCGGAGGCACCATCGAGATCCCCGTTGATGCGCTGTTCGTCGGCGCGGCGCATCAGGGCGGTAACCGCCCGCTTCGGCTGCGGCCGCGCAAACTGCGGCTGTGCCGGTGGCGTATAGGCCGCGATCTGCACATCGCTGCCGGCCTCGGTCTGCGGCAGCGGTGGTGGTGCCGCGGTGCGCTCCTCCACCCGGGCCGGGGAATCCGTGCGGCTCATACCGCCACAGGCCGCAAGCAACATTAGCAGCCCGGCGATCGTGAGGATGCGGCAAAGGCCCGCAAAATGAAATTCAGCCATCGTTTTTGTTTCCATCTGTCTCTTTCCAGACTACGGCGTGCCAAGACTAATCGAACAGGCCATTTAAGAAACCCCCGGAACCCCGTTGTTCAGTACAGTCCGAGCGCTCAGTCGGCTGCGAACCGGCAATATAAGGGAACGCCACCACGCCGTCACAGGTCTCTGCCGAAAGCCGGCCTGCCGCGTCAATCCAGTGATACTCGATACCGGCGGGCGGTATCATCTGCAAAGGCACCGTATCGATGCTGCGCATCAGATCCGCCCACACCGGCATCGCGCCCCCGGCGCCGGTCAACCCGGTGGACGCGTTGTCGTCACGGCCCACCCAGGCGACAGCCACCCGGTCGCCGGAGAACCCGGCGAACCAGCTGTCGCGCAGATCGTTGGTCGTCCCGGTCTTGCCTGCGACCTGCAGCCCCTGCGGCAACAGGCGACGCAGCCCCGCCCCCGTCCCCGACTCCGTCACCTCGACCAGATTGCGCGCAAGCAGGAACACCGCGGCCGGATCGGCCGCCTGCTTGACCGTCAGCGGGTAACGCTGCAACTGTTCCTGGTCCGCATCCAGTACTGCGCGGATGGCGCGCAGCGGTGAATAGAAGCCTCCGGCGGCCAGGCTCTGATAGACCTGCGCGACCTCCAGCGGCGACAGCGACAATGCACCAAGCAGCAGGGACGGATAGGCGTCGATATCGCGGTGCACGCCCAGCGCACGCAGGGTCGATACCACCGCTTTCAATCCGATATCCATGCCGAGATTCACTGTGGCCAGATTCAGCGAGCGCGCCAGCGCCTCGTGCAGCGGCACCTTTCCATGCAGCTTTCGGTCATAGTTTTTGGGCTGCCAGCGCTGTCCGCCCGGCAGGGTCATATCCACCGCCTTGTCCTCGACCAGGGTGCCCAGCGTATATCTGTCCGGCTGCGACAGTGCGGCCAGATAAACCGCTGGCTTGACCAGAGAACCGATCGGCCGCACCGCATCCAGGGCGCGGTTGAATCCGGCAAAGCCGGCGTCGCGGCCTCCGACCAGTGCCTGCACCTCGCCGTTCTGCGCCGACACCACCACCAGCGCGCCCTGCAGGCTGCCCTTGTCGATATGGCGTCCTTTTTCGATCTTCTGCAGTCGTTTGTCCAGCGCCGCCGCAGCCTGCTGCTGCACCCAGGGGTCCAGGGTGGTGAATATCCGCAACCCCTCCGAGGTCAGATCTTCCTCACGATAATCCCGCCGCAACTGGCGTCTGACCAGGTCGACGAAGGCCGGTACCCGATGCCCATGCGCCGCACCGCGGGCCGTCACGCCCAGCTTCTGCTGGCGCGCCTTGTCGGCCTGCGCCTGGGTGACGAAACCCTGCGCCTGCATCCGATCGATGACCAGGTTGCGACGTTCCAGGGCCCGTTGCGGGTGACGGCGCGGGTTGTAATAAGAAGCTCCCCTGACCAGGCCGACCAGCAAGGCGCTTTCGTGCAGACGCAGCTCGCGCAGCGGCCGGTTGAAATAAAAATAGGCCCCCAGGCCGAAACCGTGGATCGCACGCCCGCCCTCCTGGCCAAGAAAAATCTCGTTGGCGTAGGCCTCGAGAATCTCATCCTTGCTGTAGCGCGCGTCAACGATCAAGGCCATCACCGCCTCGTTGAACTTGCGCCACAAAGACCGTTCAGAGGTCAGGATGAAATTTTTGACCAGCTGCTGGGTCAGGGTACTGCCGCCCTGAACCGTCTTGCCAGCCCGGATGTTGGCCAGCAGCGCGCGTGCGATACCCCGCGCATCAACCCCCGCGTGTTCGTAAAACCGGCGATCCTCCACGGCCAGAAGGCCGTTTACCAAATCATCCGGCAGTTCGGCCCGCTGCACCAGCACGCGATCCTCGTTGTGCGAGGGATAGATGCTGCCGACCAGGGCCGGCTCTAGCCTCAGAAGATCGATCTCGCTACCACCACTGCGGATCCGTGTGATCCCCGAGGCGTTGGTATCCACCACAACGGCCTGCGCCGGATCGCTGCCGTCCCAAAAGCTGAAGTCACGGGTGTGGATATTGAAACGGCCACCTTTCTGCGCCCATTGCGCCGGCGCAGAGACCTTGGCCACCTTGCGATAACCGAGAAACTGCAGTTCCGCCTTGAGTTGCGCGGCCGTGACATTGGCACCGCCATACAGGTCCAGCGGTCTGGCATAGATCTGTGCCGGCACGGCCCAGCGCTTACCCTCGAACTTGACCCGGATGGTCTTGCCCAGATAGACCGAATAAGCACCGATCAACAGGCCTGACAACACCAGCAGACCCACGCCCGCCTTCCACCAGCTACGGGACTTTTTCCGTCGCCTGCCAGTCTTCCTTACGCGCGTTTTTTTTCCGGGCCGACCCGTACCACGCCGCGCCGGGCGCTTCTTTTTGACTGCCATCAGACTGATACTACTCGCTCATTGATTTTTTGGCGGGCGGCGCCCACCCTGCCAGCGTAACGGCGCAGGATCTCGCACCCGACCGCCACATCCAAGGAGCTGCTTCGCAAAACACGCAGTCCGCGCCGAAAACTAAGGTTTGCCCGCCGTTCGCCGCTGATGTTTGACAGCGCTATAGCAAGGTTCAATACCGGCAAATGCAATTCTCCATCGGCAAATTGGCCACGCTGACCATTGGTCTGCTGATCGCTGTGACCATCATAAGCACGGGCGTCGGCCTGTACGTGCTGCAGTCCAATTACCGCACCCTGGAGGAGCGTCACGTTACCGAAGCGCAAGACAGCGTGCGTAATACAGCCATCGCATTACACCACCAGATCCGATTCTATCAGGGCATCCAGCGGCTGACGGCTGCCGATCCAGACGTCGGCGGCCTGCCTGAATCCGGTGATAAGTCCGAGACCACCCACTGGACGCAGGCTACAGGAGGTCTGCTGCAGGGCATGCTACGCCAACATGACCGGCTGGTACTGCTCGACGGGAACGGCAGTGAAAAATTGTCCGTAGGGACAACGGGAGACGCCTCGGCTGTCGGCATCTACCGCACCCGGGTACCGGACACCCCGTGGCACCTGATCCTGCACCGCCCTCTGCCTGCTTCCAGCCACCCCCTGCCCGGACTGGTCATCACCGGCGCCCTGATCCTCACTGTCGCTGGCGTGCTGGTCGCCTTTATGTTCCATATCATCCGCAACCGGTTCCGGCTGGACATGGCGCGGGTCCACCAGGCACTGCAGGATGTGATCGAAGACCGTTATCAGCCTTCCGCGGCACCGGTTGCCATCAAAGAGGTCCGCATCCTGCTGCCGGATATCGAGCAACTGGCACTGAAGATCCGGCAGCAGCGCAACAAGCTCGGCCACCAGTCACTGTCCGATCCCCTGACCGGAATATTCAACCGCCGTTACTTCGACCTCATGCTGGCGCATCTGCACGAGCAGTCGCAGCGCCAGCCGCCATCGACGCTCGTGACCATCGATCTCAACGACTTCAAGTACGTCAATGACGAATTCGGCCATGCCGAGGGCGATCGTGTGCTGCAGCAAATGGCCGGGTATCTGCAGTCGCGGGTTCGTGCCACAGATATCGTGGCCCGGCTCGGCGGCGATGAATTCGCGCTTTTGCTGAACAATATGTCGGGCGATGTGTTGGAAGACTGGCTGGCGGCCCTGGTCCACGACTACGACCACCAGATACTCGAACACGACCGCGGCGGCAGGGTTTTCTGCCAGTTCAGCATCGGTGTCGCACAGATCGATGCGCAGCTGTATGCGAGCCCCGCCGAGGTCTTCAGCGCCGCGGACAGCGCCATGTATTCAGTCAAACAGCGACGCCGGATCAGACACAGTCGTTACGCCATCGCCAGGCCGGGCAATGTTACGCCGATCACGACGGCGAAGGGAGCGCTGTAACCACATAGCGTTGCGGTGTGCCCGAGGCCACCGCGTCGAAGGGATAACAGGTCAGCAGGCGCAGTTGATCACCCGCCAGCGGGTCCAGCAGGGCCACCTCGGACTCATGATGGACCGCCGTATCTTCGACCCGGTAACGCAACTCGCGGCCGTCCCGCGTCTCCAGCACCAGTTCGTCGCCACCACGCAGAGCCGCCAGCCAGCGGAAATGCGTATCGCGATGGCCGCTGATCACGACATTGCCCGCCTCACCCGGCCGCGCCGAAGCGGAAATATGGCCCGGCCCAAAGGCCAGCACCCGGCCGCTGGCCCCCTCGAGTACGATCTGATCGATGCCCAGCCGCGCCTGTCTGAGACGCGCCAGCGGCCGGGTATCGGCCCAGGGCCAGGGTCGGGTATCCACAGCGCCGGCGAGACGCCGGTCCCAGGCCGCATCCAGCAGCATCTGGGCCAGGCAGGCCTTGGCCGGAATATAGGCACCGTACAGAAAGAACCCCATTCCCATGAGCACTGCGAGCAGAGGCGCCCGGCCGGGTGAGGACAGTCTCATGCCTGCCTCCGACGAGTCACCCAGGCCAACAACAAACAGGACAGCCCCACCAGCATGAACAGTGGAGCCGACGTGGCAGTGCCGGGCAGGCGACCAAACACCCTGGGGCCGGACCAGCCCGCGGGCAGACGCGTGGGCACCGCTGCCGACTCAGGCCCGCTGGCCTCCGGCCTGGCCGGTGTCCGGTCGACGGCCACCAGGCTGGTATAACGACTGACCAGATGATGCTCGAGTGCGAGAGTCAGCACGCTGTTCCTGACGCTGTCACGGTCTTCGCCGGTCACCAGGCGCGCCATCCAGTCCTCGATCATGCGGCGCGCCCAGAGGGCATGCACACCGTCACCATCGGCACCACCGCGCAGGTCTGCCTTGTGCTGCCAGCGGCGGCCGCCAAGCAGTCCCTCGATCTGCACTTGACTGAGGCCGGACCGGGCCCGTACGGCAAGGACCAGTGGTTCGCCGGCATAGAGGTCAGGCACCGTCTCGGGTGTCTGAACGACCTGACCTGCGCCCTCCAGCGTCCGCCATTGCAGGCGCACATGGGTAAGGACCGGCGAGCCCAGCTGACGGAACAGTGTGCCGATTTTCTTCTCCACCTCGCCGGTGCTGCCGATATAGGTAAAGGTGCCGCGACCGAACCCTGCCGCCCGGCGCATGAACAGGGCATTGGGTGCCGAGCCGATGCCGACCGTAAAAAGACGGCTGTCACCGACATGCCGCGTCACAGTCTCGAACAGCGCTTGCTCGTTACCGACCGCGCCGTCGGTAACAAACACCACCTGGCGCAGCAGGCCACTGGGACTTGCACCGATCAGGGCCGCCCGCATCGCCGGCAGCATCTCGGTACCCCCGTCGGCCCGCAGCCCCGTTACGTAACGTCGCGCCCGCGCCAGATGCTCGCTATCGGCGGGCATGGGTTGATCGAACAGCGCATCCAGGCCGCTGTTGAACTGGATGATATTGAACCGGTCACCCGGCCTGAGCTGCTGCAGCGCACTCAGCAGTGCCGCGCGTGCCTGTTTGATCGAGTCACCATGCATGGACCCTGACGTATCCACCACCAGGACCAGTTCACGTGCAACAGGCTCGGGTAACGACTGCGGCTGTGGCGGCAGGAGCATTAGCAGGCCATAGTGCTCGCCCTTCCATTCCTCGGAGAACAGAGCGGCGGCAGGCTGATCGGCCAATGCCGGACGCCAGCGCAGGACAAAATCACGCTCAGCGGGCACCGTTCCGTCGGCCAGCGTGACCCGATAGCGTCCTTCCGCCTGTTCCACCACCTGTATGGGGTGATGGGGACTGCTGATACCAGCGAGCTTCAGGCCGGTGTTCAACTCTGCCTCGATCGCGACCGGGTTGAAATCATCATCCGCTCCCGCCACTACCGGCGGCGTGATCAGCGAGGCATCAGGCACCTGATCGGTATCTCTCGACCAGCCCTGCCCGGCAAAATCACCGCTCTCGGTAATCAAGGGTGTCCCGGGTATGTATCGCGGACCCACCACCATCGGGAACCGCAGCGAGAATTCACCGGCCTGCCATCGCACGGGCTGCTGATACTCGATTTCGACCCGGACCGTCTCGTGCGGCGGGATATTGGCCACCGATGTGGTGAAAATATTGGCCCTTTGCTGGTCCAGCAGACTCGCGCCCTGCCCATTCGCACGCGCTCGCTCGTAGGTCTCGCGCGCCTGCTGTTTCTCCTGGATCTCACCTTCTATCAGGCGCTCGTCGTAGAGCATACGCAAACGGTCGACCGCGCCATTTTCGGGCAGAGGAAACACGTAGACGCCCTCGACCCAGGCGTCACCCGGGTTGCTGAAACGTTGCTGCACCTTCACCCGTGCGAGCATGCCCGTCACCTTTATCGAGACATCGGTGTACAGCTGCGGGGCGTACCCCAGTGCTTCACCACTGCCTCCGTACAGGCGCAGGCCCGCCGAAGACTCCGTCGCGGGTTCCACCGCGCGGGCCCCGGTGGCGAACAGCAGGGTGAATATCGCCATCAGGATGCTGGTCCACAACCCGGTGAAGGCCGCCCGCCACAACAATCCAAGCCAGCCCACGCGATCAAACGGCAACATGATTATCTCCAGTACCTCGTTTGGTCCAGCGTGCCTTCCATGGTGGGAGTCGGCCTCCTGGCCTGCGCCGGTTGTGCTGGTAATTTGAGACGCCGCGGCTGACCTGAGGCTTGCCCGACGAAGGAAATCCAGAGACAGAATGTGGCGACAATCGGACGAGCGGTATTTAGCGGTTAAACTGAAGCCGCTGAAAATCTGATGAAGAACGACACGGTATGGCCAGAACCATTGCCATTGTGGAAGACGAACCGGCGATCCGGGAAAACTATGCCGACCTGTTTCGCCGCCAGGGCTTTCGCGTGGACACCTATGCCGAACGGGCCGATGCAAGCGCGGCGCTGAGCAGGAAACTGCCGGACCTGGCGATCCTGGATATCGGCCTGGGCGACGAATTCGACGGCGGCTTCGAACTCTGTCGGGAGTTGCGAAACCTCTCCGCCACCCTGCCGATCATCTTCCTGACCGCCCGCGACAGCGATATCGACACCGTGGCCGGGCTGCGTGTCGGCGCCGACGATTATGTGACCAAGGATGTCAGCCTGCATCAGCTCAGCGCACGTGTCAGCGCACTGTTCCGGCGTGCCGATGCAGCGCGAAACCGGCCCGAGACAGAGCAGATTCTGGAGGACGGTCCACTGCGGCTCAAACCGGAGCAGATGCGCGTCAGCTGGCGGGGGCGAGATGTGGACCTGACCGTCACCGAACTGTGGATCCTGCATGCCCTTACCCGACATCCCGGGCATGTAAAAAGCCGCGAGCAGCTGATGGAGGCTGCAGACACCTACGTCGACCTGGCGACCATCACTTCCCACATAAAGCGCATACGTCGCAAGTTCCAGCGGATCGACCCCGCTTTCGATGCCATCGAAGCCGTGTATGGTGCCGGCTACCGGTGGCTGCCGCAGGCTTAAGGCCTGTGTAAACCAAGAGAGGCCCTGGCAGTGTCAAGACCGCGTTTCTGGCATCGGGTTCGATTCAAGCTACTGCTGGTGTCATTCACCCTGCTCGGCATCCCCTGGGCGGGTTACCGTTTCATTCAGGAAACCGAGCACTTCCTGCGTGACGCCCAGGACCAGGCCCTGCAGACCACCGCCAGTTCGGTCGCAAACATCATGCACGGCTATGCGGAGGTGTTTCACGGCGTCGCGCGCCCCGGCTCCGTCGTAACCTTCCGCAATCTTTATCTGCATCCGCTGGAAAAGGCCCCACAGATCGACGGCTACCGCGACGAATGGGCACCCTTCGACAACAACTTCAGCACACTGCAATCCGTGGACGACACCCTCGAGGCGGGGATCTTCCTGGGGGCGCACGACCGCTATCTGTACCTGCTGCTGGGCGTCAAGGACCCGCAGGTGGAATTTGGCGAACAGGGTGACGCCGTCGATCTGGCACTGACCGACGTTGCGGGCAGGCTGCAGCGCTACCGTATCCAGCCGCGGGCACCTGGCTGGGTGGCTGCCAGGCGGCTCCGTCCAGAAGAAAATGATGATGAATCACCCGATATTGCCGACTACGAGACGGCGATCCGGGGTGAATGGCAGCCGCATGATCGCGGCTACACGCTGGAGTTGCGAATCCCGCGTGAGCTGGTGCATGAGCGCTTGTCACTGCGCTTCTACGACAGCCACAGTCGGCAGTTACTGGCCAGCGGACACATGTTTCCGGGCAATGCACTCGGTCGCATCGTGGAGCGGTCGGCTCAGTTGGAGCAGGTTCTGGCCTCGATCACGCCACCCGCCACCAGGGTATGGGTCACGGATCATCAGGGTCTGGTGATCGCGCAGGCCGGGCGGCTCGATACCGATGCCCCTCTCAGCGCAGACCAGCCGCGGATGCCCTGGTTCATCCAGCGCCTGATTCTTGCCGTCCTCCCACGCGAGGCCGACGCGGTGGCCGAGCTGCCGGACGACCAGTCGCAACTGTTCGTCACCCCGGTCGTTGATGCCCTGAGCGGCCGCCCCGCGAATCTGCGACGTCAACCACCGCATGGCGAGGCGGTCGTGGTCAGCGCAGCCGTCCCCATCCGCAGCAGCGAAGGGGTGAAAGGGGCCGTCCTGGTCGAACAGACCACCAATGCGATCCTGTCGATCCAGAACCTCGCACTGCAGCGCCTGTTCGGTGTCACCCTGCTCTTTTTCGCCGTCACCAGTCTGGGCCTGCTGGCATTCGCCAGCCTGCTCGCCTCCCGCATCACGCAGCTGCGCGACAAGGTCGAGGCGGCGGTCAGCCATGATGGGCGCATCATCGGCAAGCTGCAGCCGGACCACTCGAAAGACGAGATCGGTGACCTCGGGCGCAGCTTTGCCAGCGTGCTCAGCCGACTGCGTGAGTACAATCACTACCTCGAGGCGATGGCTGCAAGGCTGGCACACGAACTGCGCACGCCGCTCGCGGTGGTGCGCAGCTCGCTCGACAATGCCGAACAGGCGGACGATGCGGACAAGACACGCTATCTCGAGCGTGCCCGGCACGGTGCCCGACGACTGGAACAGATCCTGCTATGTCTGCGGGAGGCAACCGGGCTTGAGCAGGCCCTGCACCAGGCCGAGACCATCCGCTTCGATCTTGCCGGACTGCTGCGGCTGCAGGCCGAGGGGCTGCGCGACATGTACCCGGATGCGATGCTGGAACTCAGCGGCGCCGATGGCGAGATCGCCATGACCGGGGTCCCCGACCTGATCAGCCAGGCGCTGGACAAACTGATCAGCAATGCCGTGGATTTTCACCGTCCACACAGCACCATCCGGATCAGCTGTGCGTGTCAGGCGCAGACCATCGATCTGACCGTGTTCAACGAGGGCAGGCCCCTGCCTGCAAAGGCCGATATCTTCCAATCCATGTACTCCGGCCGCGAGGGGCGCCAGGAAGAGCCACACCTCGGCCTCGGTCTCTACCTGGTCCGTCTTATCTGCGAGTTCCACGGCGGCACCGTAAGCGCAGACAATCGCGACAACCCCCAAGGGGTGGCAGTGACGATGTCTCTTCCGACCGACCATTGACTCCACGCATTGACCATCTTCGGTGTGGGCACAGGCCCGCGAAAATGGCCACGGC
>CAZCDY010000056.1:0-6228 GCA_964497145.1 uncultured Gammaproteobacteria bacterium | reverse complement strand
TGGACATTGATGCATGGGCCACAACGGTGACCGCGATCACCGTTGCGGCTGTCGATGGCGGGCCGACGGAACGGCCCGCTCAGATTGGTTCTCCGCACGGTACCCCGGCCTCAGTAGTCCCGGTATCCGGAGACTTCCTGACGTCGTTGCATACGTTGCGCCTGATGGCTTGAGAGCTCTTCGCGGCTGATCGAGCCGTCGCCGTCGCTGTCCATCTGTTCAAAACTGGGCGCAGAACCGGCGCCGCGCATCGGATAACCCTGTTGGGCTCGGACCGCATGGCGTTCTGACCGCACCTGTGCGTGCTCTTCGGCAGTCACTACACCATCCCGGTTGAGATCGATCACCTCGAAAGGCAGAGGACCACGATGTTCGTAATACTCATGACGCTCGTATTCGTCCGAACTCGCGCCGGCGATACCCGCTGCCAATGCAAGACCAAGGGCTGAAATCAAAATCTTGTTGCTGAACATGTCGGCTTTCCTGTGTTGGCAGCCAGCCGCGTTACCCTCCTGGTGGGCACTGGCCGCTTGAAACATCCCTTCCTTGTCTGACTCCAACACTACGCCGGCAAGCTGAATCCACCCTGAATTTCCACACCTGTTTTCACCGGCAGCGGTCATGCGACACGCCGCCAAGACCGACCTTCGCTGCAGACTGCATGAAGGATTCGACAATCAGCGCGCAATAGTCAACGTAGTTGAGCTGATCGGCCGAAAACCGGTCAAAAGCCCTTCTCGATCACGCGAGCCTCAAATGGCGTGTCCCCCTCCATACAGCTTGCAGGCTAAGCCGCGTGGCGGTGAAGTGGCAACGTCACCCTGACCTGCAGACCGCCGAGTCGCGATGAAGCGGACAGCGCCATGGTCCCGCCATAATCCGCCACCAGATCCTTGACGATGGCCAGACCCAAACCGTGCCCCGCCCCCTGCTCATCCAGGCGGCCGCCACGGCGCAGCAGGGACAGACGTTCGCCCTCGGGCACACCCGGCCCGTCATCGGATACCGTTATGCGCAAGACCTCATCGAGGACCATCGCCAGCTCCACGCGTCGACGTGCCCATTTGCAGGCATTATCGAGCAGGTTGCCAAGCAGCTCGAGCATGTCCTCATGGTCGAGCGGCAGCGTGACATCAGGCAGATCGTCAGCGCTGAGTACCAGATCGCGCCCACGATACATCTGGCGCAATGCGTCGAGCAGTTCAGGCACCTCGCGGCGGGGTATGAAATGCTGCCCCCCTCCCTCACCGGCAAAACGTGCCCGTTTCAATTCCCGCTCGATCAACACGCGGACACGATCCAGCTGACCGGCCAGCCGCTGCCTGTCGCTGTCTGCCAAGGGCACGGCGTCGAGATCACGAGTCATCAGGCTGAGAGGCGCTTTGAGTGAGTGAGCGAGGTTTCCCAGGGCCAGACGCGATCTTTGCAGACGCTGTTGCAACTGTTTAAGCAGGCGGTTTACCTCGGCCGTCAGCGGGTGGACCTCGAGCGGTCCCAGTGACTGCAGTTGCGACAACTCGCCGGCGGACACGCGCCTCAGTTCATCCTGCACCTGCTCGAGGGAGCGAAACCCACGCCGCAGGACGTAACGCTGGATCAGTACGATCGCCAGCAGAGCAAGCCCCAATAAACTCAATGCAAAGAGCTGAAAACGCTGTATGTCTGCTGCCATCGGCGCCAGATCCTCGGCAACCGTCAGGGTAAAACGCTGGCCGCCCTTCTCGTAAGCGGCTGTTCGAAACTGCAGACGCTGCCGGCCGGGTCCCTGACCCTGATAGGTAAGCACATGCCCCACCGCGACATCGGGTACATCCAGACTTTCATCCCACAGCGAGCGTGAACGGATCTGTTCGCCATCGGCGGCTATCAATACGAAATAATGACCCGACAGGGGCTGCTGATAGATCGGCGTGATACGGCCTTCCCGCAACCGGGTCTGGCCACGCGGGTTTACCCAGAATGCCCCGACCAGGGCCTCTGCGTCATGCTCGAGGCGTGCCAGGACGTAGGCCTCGCTGAGCGATTTGACCGCGTTGACCGAGCCCCAGAAAAGCAGTGCAAAAACCGCCAACAGGGTAGCCGCAAGCCCGACAACGAAACGCCGCTCCAGAGAGATCAAGGCCGGCTCCGGAAAAGATAACCCTGACCACGCCTGGTCTCGATGCAATCCTTGCCGATCTTCTCGCGCAACCGCCTGACATAGACCTCGAGCACATTGCTGTCGCGATCATGATCACCTTCGTAGACATGATCGGTGAGCCGACTCTTGGACAGGACCTTATCGGGGTGGGTCATCAGGTAGCGCAACAGGCGAAACTCGGTACCTGTCAGCTCCACTCCGACACCATCCGCACGCGCCACACATTGGCGCTCTTCGTCCAGGCGCAGGCCGGCAACGGTCAATTCAGGAGCCGCCCTGCCGGCACTGCGACGCAGCAGGGCCTCCAGACGTGCCGACAGTTCCTCGAAGTGAAACGGTTTGCCAAGATAGTCATCCGCACCGGATTTCAGGCCGGCCACCCGTTCGGACCAGGAGTCACGCGCGGTCAATATCAGAACCGGCATGGCAAGGCCGCTGTCGCGCCACGACCGGAGGACCTCCAGCCCTGGCTTACCAGGGAGGCCGAGGTCGAGAATCACGGCATCGTATTCCTGAACGCGCCCGAGATGCTCTGCATCGATACCATCGCCCGCGATATCGACGGCGAACCCCGCCTGTCTCAGATCGGTCGCGATACCATCGGCAAGCGCGCGATCATCCTCGACCAACAGCAATCGCAATTCAGTCCTCCCCAGACCCTTTCAAGGGCAGCCCGGTCACGGCGTCATAGTAACGTTCGTGCACCCGGCCCGCCTCGTCCAGAAGTTCCAGCTCGTACACCAGACGGCCGTGTTCACGTTCCAGCTCGGCCTCGAGTACGCGCTGGCCAAGAAGTTCAGGGCGTCGCAGCAGTTCCGTCAGGGGAACAATGTCTCCAGCATGTCTCAGATCGCGGGCCTCATCATGGTCTTCCCCGGCAACGGCCGTCGCCCCACCCTGGAAAAGCACAACGGCAGCGGCCAGTGTCAAGGCGATGAACAGCCAGGACAAACGGGTCATTCCAGTTTCAGACATCTGCATTCCTCCGCTTTTTCATGCCGGTCCACATCGCCGCAATCAGGTTTTCGCTATGCAGCAGGCTGGAAAACAGCACACCGCCGAGATGGACGAAGATCAGCACCAGCGAGAGGCTGGCGAGACCTTCATGCAAGTCCTCCCAGAGTTCGGCGTGTCCCGCCCCGATCAATATACCGCTCGCCGCGGTCGCCGCCAGGCTCAACAGCAGGACGATAACCATCCAGCCGCCCACAGGGTTGTGACCAAGATAGTGTCGAGGCAACCCCGACCTGAGCTCCTTCATATAGCCCAGGGTCTGCCTGGGGCTGTAAAGAAAATCACTGAACCGCGCATGGCGCGGACCCAGCAGCCCCCACAGCACGCGCATGCCAATCAGCACGAGGATGAAATAACCCGTCTGTTCGTGCAACCACTCCCATTCTTCGGCACTCAGCCACACTAGCAGGTAGGCCAGTACCAGGGACCAGTGAAACACACGTACAAAGGGGTCCCATACCGAAACCCTGCCCCGTTCAAGCTGCATGAAAACCTCCAGACCGTCGTCCAAGCCATTCCTAACCTATGCAAACCTCGCCAATGCAACCACGGCTTTCCATGGCCAACATGGCAGGCGCATTGTCCGGGTACCGGCGATCCGGTCCCTCGCCGCAAAGACTAGGGCAACAAGCTGAAACGAAACTGAACGGCCGGACTGATCGATATCATTGCGGGCAGCTGCTGCTACTGCGGAAAATCCAGGCGTGGATATCGGCAAGGAAAACACCCGAGCATGAAATTGAAAATTCTTTTCGTTGCAGCGCTGTTCGCGATTTCAGCCCAGGATAGCCCGTGCACACCCGTGTCACGGCATCCAAAAGGCCGGTAACATGGTCGCCTTCACACTCATTCATGGTTCACTCACCCCGGTGATCTGGAGCAAAGGTGTCTGTAATCATCGCGGTCGAAAATCTGGTCAGGGACTTTCCCGGCGTGCGGGCCGTGGACGGCATCAGCTTTGCGGTGAATGCGGGAGACTGCTTCGGCCTGCTCGGCCCCAATGGGGCAGGCAAGACCACCACGCTGGAGATCCTCGAAGGCATCACCGAGGCCGACGACGGGAGTATCCACTATCAGGGCAAGGTGCGTGACGAGAGCTATCGGCAGGTCATCGGGATCCAGTTTCAGAACACCGCATTGCAGGACTTTCAGACCGTTGGCGAAGCACTGCACCTGTTTTCCAGCCTGTATAAAAGGCACCGTCCATTCTCGGAACTGATCGAACTTTGCGACCTTGGCGACCTGCTCGAACGGGATACCCGCAAGCTGTCGGGTGGCCAGCGACAGCGCCTGCTGTTGGCGGTCGCTTTGATCAACGATCCGGATCTTGTCTTTCTCGACGAACCCACCACCGGGCTCGACCCGCAGTCGAGGCGGAATTTCTGGAAGCTGATCGAAGACATCAGGCGCGAGGGAAAAACCGTGTTGCTGACCACCCACTACATGGAAGAGGCCAGCGTCCTGTGCGACGAGATCGCGATCATCGATCGAGGGCGCATCATCGAGCAGGGAGCCCCGGAAACCCTTCTGGCACAGCACTTTCCGCGCGCCCTCGTCCGGATCCCACTGCAGGCACTGCCACATCGGGGTGATCTACCGGCGGATTTTGAGGTCCGTGGAGAACATGCAATTGCAGCCACCGACGATATAGAGGGCATCCTGTCCGAGCTGAACCGTCGAGGGATCTCCCTCGACGAACTGCACATCGGCACACCGACGCTGGATGATCTGTTTCTGAAACTCACCGGACACGGCCTGCGCGAATCATGAGCCTGAAACGGATACTCGCGGTTGTCACCGCACGCAACCGCGAGTTCTATCGCGACAAGGCAGGACTCGGCTGGAACATACTCATGCCGTTCGTCATGGTCTTCGGTTTCGCCTTTATCTTCAGCGATTCGCAAGGGGAGATGTTCAAGGTCGGGACCCTCGGCGAGATCGGCGACAGCGGGCGCTCAGCCTTCCTCGATACCCGGCACATCCGTTTCATCCCGCAAGCGGATGAATCCGAGGCGATCGAGAAGATCCGATACCACCGCATCGACCTGCTACTCGATCTGCGCGGTGCACCGCGCTATTGGATCAACGACCTTTCGCCCAATGGCTACATCGTGGAACGCCTGCTCTTGCAGGCGTATTCGCGGCAAGCCGAAGACCTGGACCGCGAACTGGTCAGTGGCCGCGCGGTACGTTACGTCGACTGGCTGCTGCCCGGAGTATTGGCAATGAATGTGATGTTCAGCAGCCTCTGGGGCGTGGGCTGGGTGATCGTGCGCTACCGCAAGAACGGCGTCCTGCGTCGGCTGCGCGCGACCCCCCTCAGGGCCGGTGAATTCCTGGTTGCACAGATCATCTCACGCCTGTTGGTGGTCACCGGCGTCACCGTGCTGGTGTTCGCCGGCACCAATGCCCTGCTCGACTTCCCCATGCGCGGCTCCTACCTCGCACTCGGCCTGGTTTTTCTCAGCGGCGCCATCGCACTGATAAGTCTGGGCCTGGCGGTCTCGGCCCGCGTGCGCAGTGAAGAACTGGCAGACGGCCTGCTCAACCTGATGTCATGG
The DNA here is from genome assembly GCA_964497145.1 of uncultured Gammaproteobacteria bacterium. Classification (GTDB taxonomy): domain Bacteria; phylum Pseudomonadota; class Gammaproteobacteria; order Chromatiales; family Chromatiaceae; genus Thiosocius. Next base: position 513 of record CAZCDY010000056.1, on the reverse strand, counting down.
CCGATGATGATCCTGTCCGGGGTCTGGTTCTCGCTCGAAGGCACCAACGTCTGGGCACAGCGGACCGCTGAACTGCTGCCACTCACCCACATGGTGGAAGCGGCACGCCGCATCATGCTGGACGGCGCCGGGCTGACCGATGTGACGTTTGAGATCGGGATACTGCTGGGCATAGGCCTGGTACTGCTGACCCTGTCGTCGCGCGCCTTCCGCTGGCAGTGAGCCTCTCAAGGCTGACGATTATTGCCCGATGCCGGCCCGCACCCTGTCGGCCATATCACGCGCACCCTTCTCCAGGTTTTCGACAACCTGGCGGCCCTGGCGCTTCTGCTCTGCATTCACCATCCGGAGCAGCTCGCCATCGGACAGTACCAGGCCGTCAACGGTCATGGCGAAAGGCAACGTGGCGTGCGCGGAGAGCGGATCGGCCAGGGTGATGGCCGTGTCATCGAGAGCCTCATAGGCATAGTGGCAGGCCGAGTGCCCGGCGGCGCGATTGCCATCACTGCCGAC
>CAZCDY010000055.1:4067-21536 GCA_964497145.1 uncultured Gammaproteobacteria bacterium | reverse complement strand
CATCTTCTCGGTCACGGTGAAGTCGGCGATCACGCCTTCCTTCATCGGGCGGATGGCGGTGATGTTGGCCGGCGTGCGGCCGAGCATCTTTTTGGCCTCCTCGCCGACAGCGGAAACCGATTTGGGGCCTCCCGGCCCGCGATCCTGGCGGATCGCGACGACCGAGGGCTCGTTGAGCACAATGCCCTGGTCGCGTGCGTAGATCAGGGTATTTGCGGTACCCAGATCGATCGAGAGGTCGTTGGAGAATAGTCCACGAATACGGCGAAGGAACATGCTGTGACTTCCGGTGGCCGGCCGGGCAACCTCTGTATGCTAAGGCCCCGGCCTTTGACTGTTTAAGCGGTATGCCGGGCGCCCATAGCCCGGAGAGACGCGTAATCTAGCAACGGCCCCGGAGTTCGGCAAGCGTGCTGGTTCGCAGCGGGGCGACTTTATGCCGTTTGTACGCATCTTTGCATGCCGCGGGGGATGAAACAAAGCGCTGCTTTGGGTCTGTTGCAGCGGTGTGTTGTTCGTCCCTGCCAGGCCGGACGGCGAGGCGTTCTGTGGTCCTGTGGGGCTCCGGGTAGGTGTCTGACGGGCGTTCCGGGGAGTTGGGTCGCCGGTGTCGGCTATCGGGCTGGCGCCCGGATGTGGTAATTTCGCAAGCCTGTCCGAGCCGAAATCCAAACCTTGCAAGCCTATGTCCCTTTCTACTGACGACGTCGCCAAAATTGCTCACCTGGCCCGCCTGGCCGTCGAGCCGGAAGAGTCCGCGGCTCTCGGCCGCGATCTATCGAATATCCTCGATCTGGTTGCACAGATGGATGCGGTTGATACCGGGAGCGTTGAGCCGATGGCGCATCCGCTCGAAATGGCCCAGCGCCTGCGCGAAGATGCCGTGACTGAAGAAAACATGCGCGAGCGCTATCAGGCGAATGCGCCGGCGGTCGAGAACGGCCTGTTCCTGGTCCCGAAAGTGATCGAGTGAAGCCTGGCGCACCGAGGATATCGGATCCGGTGCCGACATTGCGCGCCATCGCCGGGTGACCCCGAGCCCGGCACTGCTCAACCGCTCGCGGGGCCAGGGTATCCCTTAAAACACTTATCGTGGATCTTTTGTAATCCCATGCACAACAAGACAATTGCGGAACTTTCGGCCGCTCTGCGCGACCGCCAGGTATCCAGTACCGAACTGACACAGATTCTGTTGCAGCGCATCCGGACGCAGGGTGCGGCAGCGCTCAACAGCTTTATCAGTGTCACCGAAGAGCATGCGCTGATGCAGGCCAGGGCCGCGGACGAGCGCATCGCGGCCGGCGAGGCGGGCCCGCTCACGGGGATCCCGATCGCGCACAAGGATATCTTTTGCACCCTCGACGTGCGCACCAGCTGTGGTTCGCGCATGCTGGAAAGTTTCGTTTCGCCCTACGACGCGACCGTTGTGGCCAAGCTCAAGCAGGCCGGCGCGGTCATGTTGGGCAAGACCAATATGGACGAGTTCGCGATGGGCTCGTCAAACGAGACGAGCTATTTCGGTCCGGTGCGCAATCCCTGGGATATGCAAACCGTGCCCGGCGGATCTTCCGGCGGCTCGGCCGCCGCCGTGGCGGCACGTCTGTGCGTGGCGGCCACGGGCACCGATACCGGCGGCTCGATACGCCAGCCGGCGGCGCTGACCGGGATCACGGGCCTCAAGCCCACGTACGGGCGCTGCTCTCGCTGGGGCATGATTGCCTTTGCCTCTTCGCTGGATCAGGCCGGGCCGATGACCCGCAGTGCCGAGGACGCCGCGCTGATGCTGGCCGCCATGGCGGGATTTGATGAGCGCGACTCCACCAGCGCACAGCGGCCGGTCGATGACTATGCCGGCACACTCGGCAACGATATCCGCGGCCTGCGCATCGGTGTCGTCAAGGAGTTCATGGGTGAGGGCCTCGATGCCGGCGTCGAGGCCTCGGTCCAGGTCGCGATCGACGAGCTGAAGAGGCTCGGTGCCGAGATCGTCGAGATCAGCCTGCCCAACGCCCATCTCTCTGTTCCGGCATATTACGTGGTCGCGCCAGCGGAGTGCTCCTCCAACCTGGCGCGCTTCGACGGCGTGCGTTATGGCCACCGTTGCACCGACCCCAAGGGGCTGGAGGATCTGTACAAGCGTTCGCGATCGGAGGGCTTCGGTCCCGAGGTGAAGCGCCGGATCATGATCGGTGCCTATGCCCTGTCTGCCGGCTACTATGATGCCTATTACCTCAAGGCGCAGAAGGTCCGGCAGCTGATCGCGGACGATTTCCGCAATGCATTCGGGGCCTGTGACGTGATCGCCAGCCCGACCGCGCCGGGCACTGCGTTCCGGCTGGGTGAGAAGGCCGACGACCCGGTTTCGATGTACCTGCAGGATATCTACACCATTGCAGTCAATCTGGCGGGCCTGCCCGGGGTGTCGGTCCCGGCGCCGGTGAGCAACGGCATGCCGGTGGGTCTGCAGCTGATCGGCAATTACTTTGATGAGGCGCGCCTGCTCAATGTCGCGCATCAGCTGCAACTGGCGACCGATTGGCACAAACAGATACCTGAAGGCTTTGAATGAGCCCGAGCGGGGAATGCAAAATGACGGAAAGGCGCAGCGCGTGCAGAGATTTTCGGGCCACGGAAGCCAAAAATCCGATCACGGAAAAGGCTTTGTGTCTTTGATTGCGCTTTGCCATGAGATTCGGTGCCACTAAACGGCTTGGATGGTTTGCCGGGAAACCGGATGAAATAACGAGGAACACCCCATGCAATGGGAAACAGTCATCGGGCTCGAGATCCATACTCAGCTCGCCACAAAGTCGAAGATATTCTCGGGCTCATCGACCCGGTTCGGTGCCGAACCGAATACCCAGGCAGCCCTCATCGACCTGGGCATGCCGGGTGTCCTGCCGGTGCTCAACAAAGAGGCGGTGCGCATGGCGGTGCGCTTCGGCAAGGCGATCGGCGCGCACGTGGCCGAGCGCTCGGTATTCGCGCGCAAGAACTATTTCTATCCGGATCTTCCCAAAGGCTACCAGATCAGCCAGTTCGAACTGCCTGTCGTCGGCGAGGGCGAGGTCGAGATCGTACTTGAGGACGGCTCCAGGAAGCGCGTCGGGGTCACCCGGGCTCACCTCGAAGAGGATGCGGGCAAATCCCTGCACGAGGATTTCCATGGCATGACCGGGATCGATCTCAATCGTGCCGGTACGCCGCTGCTGGAGATCGTGTCGGAGCCTGATATGCGTTCGGCCAGGGAGGCGCTGGCCTACGCCAAGAAGATCCATCAGATCGTGACCTACATCGGCATCTGCGACGGCAATATGCAGGAGGGCTCGTTCCGGGTGGATGCCAATGTGTCGGTACGCCCGAAGGGGCAGGCCGAGTTTGGGACCCGCGCCGAGCTCAAGAACATCAACTCCTTCCGTTTCCTGGAAAAGGCGATCAACTTCGAGGTCGAGCGTCAGATCGAGTTGATTGAGGACGGCGGCAGGGTGGTCCAGGAGACCCGGCTGTACGACGCCAACAAGGACGAGACCCGGTCGATGCGTTCCAAGGAAGAGGCGAACGACTATCGCTATTTCCCCGATCCGGACCTGCTGCCACTGGAGATCGACAATGACTTCATCGCCGACGTGGTGTCATCGATGCCCGAGCTGCCGGACGCGCGGCGTGCCCGCTTCGAGTCGGAATACGGCCTGTCGGCCTATGATGCCGATGTGATGACCGCCAGCCGGGAACAGGCCGACTATTACGAGATCGTGGCCGAGTCCGGTGGTGACGCCAAACTCGCGGCCAACTGGGTGATGGGTGAGCTGGCTGCGGCGTTGAACAAAGAGAACGTCGAGATCAGTGCCAGCCCGGTGGACGCGGCGGCCCTGGGTCAGCTGGTCACACGTATCCGTGACAACACGATCTCGGGCAAGATTGCGAAAGACGTATTCGCCGCGATGTGGGCGGGCGAAGGCAGCGCGGACCAGGTGATCGAGGCTAAAGGTCTCAAGCAGATCACCGATACCGGGGCTATCGAGACCCTGGTTGACGACGTGATCGCCGCAAATGCGGCCCAGGTGGAGAACTACCGCAGCGCCGATCCGGCCAAGCAGCCCAAGATGCTCGGGTTCTTCGTCGGCCAGATCATGAAAAAGTCTCAGGGCAAGGCGAATCCGAAGCAGGTGAACGAGCTGCTGCGCAAAAAGCTCGGTTGAACAGAATCCATGGCCGGGGTGGCAAAGTGGCTGAAGATATCCAGATACGGGCGGCGTCCGAGTCCGACGCACAGGCCTGGGACGACTATGTGTTTGCACACCCGCAGGGGACCTTCTTCCACCGCTATGGCTGGAAGCGCCTGATTGAATCCAGCTACCGGTACCCGGGGCACTATCTGCTGGCGGAACGGGGCGGTGATCTGTGCGGTGTCTTTCCGCTCGGTGAGGTCAAGCATCTGCTGTTCGGGCATTCGCTGATATCGGTACCTTTCTGCGTCTATGGTGGTGTGCTTGCCGATGACGGCGGCGTGCGTGAGTCACTCGAGGCGCACGCCATGCGCCTGGCACAGGATCTTGCCGTCGGGCATCTCGAGGTCCGCAATGAGCAGCCGGTGCGTGAGGACTGGCTGCGCAAGGACGGGCTGTATGTCACCTTCAAGCGCGCACTCAGTGAAGACCACGACGCCAACCTGAGCGCCATCCCGCGCAAGCAGCGCGCAATGGTGCGCAAGGGCATCAAGGCCGGCCTGGCAGGCGAACAGGATGACGGCATCGACAATCTCTACCAGGCGTATTCAGAGAGCGTAAGAAACCTCGGGACACCGGTTTTGCCGAAGGCCCATTTTCGCGCGATCCGCGCAGAGTTCGGCGACGATGTCGACGTGGTGACGGTGCGACATGAAGGCCGCGTGGTGGCCTCGGTCATGAACTATTACTTCCGGGACCAGGTACTGCCGTTCTACGGCGGCGGTATCTCAGCGGCGCGCAGTCTGGCCGCAAACGACTTCATGTATTGGGAGGTGATGCGACGTGCGGTGGAGCGTGGCTGCCGGGTGTTCGATTTCGGGCGCAGCAAGGTGGATACCGGTTCGTACCGGTTCAAGAAGCATTGGGGTTTCGAACCTGAGCCGCTGAGCTACGAATACTTCCTGGTACGTTCGAACGAGATGCCGGATCTGAATCCAAACAATCCGAAGTACCGCCTTTTCATCAATGGCTGGAAGCGTTTGCCCGTGGCGGTCAGTCGCACTATCGGTCCCTGGCTGGCCCGTGGCCTGGCCTGATCGCGATATCAGGCGACGCTGGTGCGGTTACGCCCTTCGTTCTTCGATCGATACAGTGCCTGGTCGGCGCGGTTGATGAATTCCATGATGTCTTCTTCGTCCTGGTAGGTCGCGACGCCCGCTGAAATCGTTATCTTGCCGAGCGGCTTCTTGTTGTCTGCGCGCACCAGTTGGGCGCTGGCAATTGCCTTGCGGATGACCTCGGCGACCGATTGTGCCCCCACGGAAGGTGTGCCCGGCAGCAACACGGTGAATTCCTCGCCACCGTAACGGGCCGCGCTATCTTTGCCCTTGATGTTCTTCTCCAGGACCTGGGCGACGAAGCGGATGACCCGGTCACCGATCAGGTGTCCATGGGTGTCGTTGATCGACTTGAAGTGGTCGATATCGAGCATGATTAACGAAGGAGGGGCGTTCTTCTCCATTTCGCCGACCGCCGCGTTCATCTGATCAATGAGGGCGAAGCGGTTGTAAAGCCCGGTGAGGGGGTCGGTTATGGCGCGTTTGCGTTCGCGCTGCAGCTGTTCCTGGAGGTCGTCGATCTCCTTCGATTTCGATTCGAAGTTGCTTTGCATGGTGCTGGTGGCCGACTGCATCGAGCGGGTTTCCTCGATCAAGGTTGTCAGCAGCCCGCGTAATTCGTCCAGGTCGTCCTTGCTTGAGAAATCGTTGGCCATCCCACCCAGGGTGCCCTCGAAGTCGCGTGCGCCGGCGCCGGCCTCGGTCAAGGTCGAACCGACTTCGCTCAGGATCTTGTTCAGATCTGTGCGTATCTTTTCGACGTTGCCCATGTCGTGTTCGGTGACGTATTGGCGAAAGAGCTGGGTATTGATTGCCGCGGTGAACGTGGTTTTCTCACTGATCAGGCGGTCGATTTCGGTTCTCAGCTCGGGGATGTCCCCGCTGACGTACTTGTACCAGGTGGCATAGTTTTCCGGCGTGGCCGGGACCTGGTGTCGCGACATCAGCGGAACGGCCATACGCAGGTATTCCGCGGCCGTTTCACCTGCCATTTCGTCTGCTGCAGCACTCATCTGTCGTCTTCCAAAACCATTACACGCATTTTTTTGTTTTTGGTTGCCGTTTTATCGGTTGAACGGAATCAAACTTTAGCCGGGAATCCGGTTCCTCAATGGCGTTCTGCCAGCGCCACCGTGTACTGCCTGCCTTGCTTGATTTTTGTATGATTTCCAAAGACTTCCTCGAATGCCCGTGCGATGAATTGGCGCAGGCCACTGATCACCACCACGTAGAAGCGGCCGCCGGGTTCGAGTCGTTCGCGGATGTCATGGAAAAACAGGTAGTAATGTTCCTTGCTGGTCTTGGCCGGCAGGTTGGTCACCGCCAGGGTGAAACGCTGTGCGGGGACGTGGCGCAGGCCATCGCTGAGCATGGCCTGGGCGTTCATGATCTGGTTTCGCCGGGCGTTGCTGTTGGCATATTCGACGGCCACAAAATCCTTGTCGACCATAAGGCAGCTGCCTTGTGGGGCCGAACTGGCAATTGCGAGGCCGAGCGGGCCATAGCCGCAGCCGAGGTCGATGGCGCGGTCATCCGGTCTTACCTCGAGGTGGTCGAGCAGCAGGCGCGTCCCCTCATCGATGCCCTTGGGCGAGAAAAGGCCCCAGGTGGTGTGAAATTTCAGCGGGTGGCCGAGCAGGGTATCGCTGAAGACGATGTCCTGGCGCAGTCGGTCTAGGTCAAGCGGTGGTCTTGGTTTCTTGGGCATTGGGGTCACTGTGTTGGCTGAGCCAGCCGCCTATTCGCGGCAACTGCTGCTCAAATTGATCGAATCGGTGGCTGCCGCCGGGAATCTCCACGACCTCCTTGTCGCGGTAGTATTCTGCCGCCTGGCGATAATCCAGGGTTTCGTCACCCTGCTGCAGCAGTACCAGGTAGCGTTCATCCTTGCCCAGCCGGTCGCGCTGCAGCCGGATCAGGGCCTCCAGGTAAGGCTCCCGGACCTCGAAGCGGGCGCCGTCACACCAGCGTCGTTGCGGGCCCAGGTAGCCGCTCAGCAATTCATGGGGTCTGACCACGGGGTTGATCAATACCGTGGGCAGCGGGTCTGAGGCATTCAGCGCAGTGGCATAGAAGCCGCCCAGGGATGAGCCGATGAGCGCATCGACAGGGTAGCGTGCGATGAGCCGCTGCAGCTGGGCGACCGCCTGTTCGGGATGGAACGGCAGGTCGGGTGCCAGTACCCATTCGAGCCCGAAATAACGTCGCAGTCGCAGTGATTTCTCACCCCAGCCGCAGCTGCCAAATCCATGTATGAAGACGATCACCGGCCGCAAACCGGACAGGCGGGGTCGGGCCGCAGGCGCAGTTCGCGCCATTGAAGGCGCAGGGCGTCGAGCATCAGCAGGCGACCGCCCAGCGGCTCGCCCACGCCGCTCAGCAGCTTGATCGCTTCCAAGGCCTGCATGGCGCCGATGATCCCTACCAGCGGCGCGACCACGCCGTTCTCGCTGCAGCGCAGCTCTTCCTCGCCGTCCTCGGTGTAGAGGCAGCGGTAACAGGGACTGCCTGGCCGATTGTCGAATACCGTGATCTGGCCGTCCCAGCGGATCGCGGCACCCGACACCAGTGGTGTCCGCAGGTCATGACAGGCCTGGTTCAGGGCGAAGCGGGTGGCGAAATTGTCGCTGCAGTCCAGTACCAGGTCGGCGGCTTCAACGGCGTTGAGCAGGGCCTGGTCCTGCAGTCGTGCATTGTGCGGGACGAGCCGTGTCTCTGGATTGATGGCGTTCAGACCGGTTTGCGCCGAAGCGGTCTTGTCGAGGCCGATGCGATCTGTCGTGTGCAGCACCTGGCGTTGCAGATTGCTCAGGTCGACCTGGTCATCATCGGCCATTTCCAGGGTGCCGATGCCGGCGGCCGCGAGGTACATGGCCGCGGGTGAGCCGAGTCCACCGAGGCCGATGATCAGGACCCGCGCACGGCACAGGCGCTGCTGGCCCTCGATTCCGAGCTCGGGCAGCATGATCTGGCGGCTGTAGCGCAGCAGTGCATTGTCATCCATCGGGGCTTCTCAAAGCTTGCGAACCGGGTTGTGCCCGACGCCGATCGGCCGGCGCCAATGATCAGCGGACCGGGGCCTCGAGGTCCGGTTTGGACACGTCTCAGGGGCGACAAGGGATCTTAACGGATTCAGGCCCCGGCCAGGAGGCCGGGATAGCGGCAAACTGCCTGATCAAGCGGGCAGGAAGTCAGAGGTAGCGGCGCCAGTGGTCCGGTCGGTCGTCCTGGCAGCCATGTTCGCGTTTTCGGTAGCGGTTCACGAACACCTTCTGGGTGCAGTTCGTTTCGCCTTTGGCGCAGCCCAGGTTGGCGCGCTGGATCTCTTCGGTGTAATGGTGGAGCGCCCGTCGGATCTTGTACACCAGGCCGTTGTCGAGGTGAAAACCGCTTTGCTCCAACAGCTGTTCGATCTCTTCGAGGGTGATCGCAATCAGGTGGTAGGCGATCTGCAGCGTACCCGGGGTGACGGCCTCGACCCGGTGGACGCCCTCGATATCGACGAGCAGGGCCACGGCCGAACCGGCCTGGTCGGGGTCCGGATGCAGCTCCTGGAACACGATCTCACGGATCTTGAACAGACTGTCGGCATAATCGTTCATGGCGCCAATGCTGTCCTCAAAGGCCCTAGGGGTCAAGGGGGATTACCCTGATGCCGTGATCCCCGCAGCGGCGGGGAGGCGGCCGCCGCTGTGGCGTTCGTGCCCGGCCAGATCGCGCTTCAGCATGACGTCTGCGAAACCCTTGTGCTGCAACAGTTCAATGACTCGGGCGCCCTGCCCGGCACCGTGTTCCAGCCACAGCCAGCCGCCGGGCTTGAGAAACCCGGGGGCGGCGGCCGCTATCAGGCGGATATCGTCGAGGCCGTCGGGGCCTGAGATCAGTGCCAGCGGCGGCTCGAAGCGGAGGTCCCCGTGCTCCAGATGGGGGTCCTGTGCCGCTACATAGGGCGGGTTGCTGAGGATCAGGTCGAAGCGGACACCGGTGGGCAGTGCCTCGAACCAGTGGCTGTGCAGAAACTCCAGTCGGCCCAGGCCCAGCCTGGACGCATTCTCCCGTGCGACGTCGAGGGCGGCCGGCGATCGATCGATCGCGGTTATCCGCCACCCGGGTCTTTCACTGCACAGCGCCAGCGCGATGGCGCCGCTGCCGGTGCCCAGGTCCAGCACGCGGGCGTCATCGGGCAGACCGAGTCCGAGTGCGATCTCGACCAGGTGTTCGGTCTCGGGACGTGGTATCAGGGTATCCGCGCTCACCTTCAGGGACATTGACCAGAACTCTCGCTCCCCGATCAGGTGGGCGATCGGCCGACCTTGCAGCCTCAGCGAGAGCAGGTGCTCGAAGGACTGGATCCGGTCGGCGTCGGGGACGTGCTCGGGCCAGGCATACAGCCAGCTGCGGTCGCGTCCAAGGACATGGGCCAGCAGTACTTCGGAGTCGAGCGCGGCCCCGGCCTGGTCAGGGCCGAGCCGGGCGCGGGCGCGCGTCAGCAGCGCACGCACGGTCGTGTTCATTCGTCGCCCAGGGCTGCCAATTGATCGGCCTGGTGCTCGTGCCGCAGCGGGTCGATCACCTGATCGAGTGTTCCCGCCATGATCTCGTCGAGCTTGTAGAGCGTCAGGTTGATGCGGTGGTCTGTCAGGCGGTTCTGCGGAAAATTGTACGTGCGGATGCGCTCTGAACGGTCACCGCTGCCGACCTGCAGGCGGCGATCCTCGGCGCGGGTGGCGGCGGCGCTGGCCTGGGCGGCGGCGAGCAGGCGCGATTGCAGCAGAGACATGGCACGCGCCTTGTTCTTGTGTTGCGAGCGTTCGTCCTGACACTCGACCACGACATTGGTCGGCAGGTGGGTGATGCGCACGGCCGAATCGGTGGTGTTGACGTGCTGGCCACCAGCCCCTGAGGAGCGGAAGGTGTCGATCCGCAGGTCGCCGGGGTTGATGTCGAACTCATCCACCGATTCCGCCTCGGGCAGGATGGCCACGGTGCAGGCCGAGGTATGCACCCGTCCCTGCGACTCGGTCTCGGGCACGCGCTGCACACGATGGGCGCCGGACTCGAACTTCAATCGGGCGTAAACCCCCTGGCCGATGATACGCACCACGACCTCTTTGTAGCCGCCGTGTTCGCCGATGCTTTCGCTGACCGTCTCGGTCCGCCAGCCCTGCTGCTCGGCATAACGCAGGTACATGCGCAGCAGGTCACCGGCAAACAGGGCCGCTTCGGCGCCGCCCGTGCCGGCGCGGACCTCCAGGTAGACATTGCGCTCATCATTGGGGTCACGCGGCAGGAGCAGGCGTTTGAGTTCGGGCTCCAGCTCGCCGAGTGCATCCTGTGCCTCCCGGCGTGCGTCCTCTGCCAGCTCGGCCATCTCCGGGTCGGCCAGCATCTCCTCGGCGTTGTGCAATTCCTGCTCGGCGGCGCTGTAGCGCTGGTAGCAAAGGCTTACCGGCTCGACCTGCGCGTATTCGCGGCTGAGATCGCGAAAAAGGTTGGTATCCGCCTGCACATCCGGGTCTGCGAGCAGGGCCTCGATCTCCTGGAAACGATCGCTGATGTGTTCGAGTTTGGTGCGGATGCTGGTTTTCATGGTGAGCGGCTATCGCCTGGTGCGGGTATTGAAATCGGGGTGGCTGACCTCGATGGTCGGCCAAAGATGGATCGAGGGCCCAGCTAATCGTTCACGGACTTGCCGTGGCCCAGCTGGAACAGGGCGTTTGCCGCCTCGAGCAGTTCCTGCTGACCGTTGCTGCCGGCCTCGCGCAGTTGCGTACTGGGGGTGTGGATCAGCTTGTTGGTCAGGGTCTGGGCGAGGAAGGCCAGGGCCTGATCGGCCGGTTTGCCCGATTCGACCATGCGCACTGCCTTGGCCAGGACCTCGTCACGTATCTCATTGGCCTGTCTGCGATAGTCCTGGATCAGGCCCACCGCATCCAGCGAACGCATCCAGGCGAGGAACTCGTCGACCTGGAACTGGATGATCTCCTGGGCCTGTTCGGCGGCCTCCTGGCGCGAGCGCAGGTTACCCTGGATGACCTCGTCGAGGTCGTCCACGGTATAGAGGTAGACGTCTTCCAGGTTCGATACCTCGGCCTCGATATCACGCGGCACGGCGATATCGACCATGAACATCGGTTGGTGCTTGCGGCGTTTCAGTGCACTCTCAACCGTGCCCTTACCGAGTATCGGTACCGGGCTGGCGGTGGAGGCGATCACGATATCCGCCTCGGCCAGGTGTGAAGGAATCTCGGTCAGGGCGATGGCGAAGGCATCGAATTGCAGTGCCAGCTCCTGGGCTCGGGCAATGGTGCGGTTGGCGACAATGATGCGGCCGATACCGTTCTGTACCAGATGGCGCGCGGCCAGTTCGACGGTCTCGCCGGCACCGATCAGCAGGGCGGTCTGTTGCGACAGGTCGGCAAAGATCTGGCGCGCCAGGCTGACGGCGGCAAAGGCCACAGAAACGGGGCTGTCGCCGATCGCCGTGTCGGTGCGCACCTGCTTGGCGGTGGAAAAGGCATGCTGGAACAGGCGCGTCAGCATCTTGCCGGTGCGCCCGGCATCACTGGCGGTCTGAAAGGCATTTTTCACCTGTCCCAGGATCTGGGGTTCGCCCAGCACCAGCGAATCGAGTCCGCTGGCGACGGACAGCAGGTGGTTGACCACATGGCGTCCTTCGTGGTGATAGAGGTAGGGCGCGATGTCGTCGACCGAAAGCCCGTGGAACCTTGCCAGCCAGTCGCGGGTCCATTCATCTGCTTCGTCGTCGGCGTGGCAGTAAACTTCGGTGCGGTTGCACGTCGACAGGATGACGGCCTCGTGAATGCCCGATATTTCGGTCAGACCACGCAGCGCGGCGACGATAATATCCGGGCCGAACGTCAGGCGTTCGCGGATGCTTACCGGGGCGGTCGTATGATTGAGTCCGATGACAAGCAGGGGCATGTTGGCCTAGGCTGCGCTGGAGTGAGACAGAAATTTTGAGATATCAAGGGGTTAAATGCAAGTGTCTGGAGCTGGCTGGAATCAGGTGAAAACGTACCGGGACCGTTTGCCTGTGGTCTTCTTTCCGTTACTCTTAGGGCCCGTGAAGAAGTTAACCTTCAGCCTGGGCCTGGTGTTGTTGCTTGCGGCCCAGGGTTGTCAAACCATCAAGCACTCGAAGTTCGACGCGTCGGAAGAAGATGCTGTCGGTCGGCCGCAGCCCATTGTCCTGCCGTTTCCGGAGCCGGAGCCGGTCAAGCGCGAACTCGATGAAGACCTGGTCTACAGCTATCTCGTCGGTGAGATCGGGGCCCATCGTGGCGAGTTACGACTGTCTCAGACGCATTATCAGCATGCGGCCATCCTCGCCCGGGATGCCTATGCCGCAGAGCGGGCCACCCGGATCGCGTTGCACCTCAAGGACTACCAGGCGGGTCTGGCCTCGGTCAGGCGCTGGGTTGAACTCGATCCCAACAACATTTCCGCCCGTCAGCTGGCGGCGGTGTTGTTCCTGCGGGACGGGCAGACCGAGGAGGCTGGTGAGCAACTGGATGCTCTGGTGAAGATCGCGGAGGCCCGGGGCAGTGACGGATTTTTGCAGGCCGCCGGTGCGCTCAGCGTGGAGCCGGACAGCAGCAGTGCCGAGCAGTTGATGCAGGGTCTGCAGGAGCGCAACCCGGACGATGTCCGGGCGCTCTATGCACTGGCAGTGCTCGAGACCGCGCACCGGCGCTTTGCCGATGCCGAGATCCGCTTGCGCCAGGTGATCGAGCGCAAACCCGATTGGGAGCAGCCGAGAATCCTGCTGTCCCGGGTGCTGGTTGCCCAGAGCCAGCGTGATCAGGCGCTGTCGTTCCTTGCCGGGAGCGTGCGCAGCTACCCGGACAGCGTGCTGTTGCGCACGGCTTATTCCCGCCTGCTGGTGGATGCCGGGGATTATTCCCGCGCCCTGGAGCAGTTCCGGGCCCTGCACAGCCTGAGCCCGAACGATAACGAGATCGCTTTTGGCTACGCCATGCTGGCCACACAGCAGGAGCAATGGGAAGAGGCCCGGCCGCTCTGGCAGGAGCTTCGCGGGGATGCCGACCGGCGCGATGAGGCCAGCTATTATCTGGCCCAGATCGAGGAGGAGGAAGCTAATGACGAGCTGGCGATCGGGCTGTTTCGGTCGGTCGGCGGCACTGAACTCAAGGTCGATGCGATCATGCGCATGGCGCAGATCATGGCCAAAAAAGGGCGTCTGGAGGAGGCCCGGGATGCGCTGCAGCAGGCGCGGGTCGCGAACCCCGGCCGGGCCACGGATCTGTATGTGGCCGAGACCCAGATGGTGCAGAAATACGGTGAGCCGGACGACGCCCTGGCCCTGTACGACAGAGCGATCTCGGCCTATCCGGATAATCTCGATCTGCTCTACAATCGCGCACTGTTCGTGGTCGAACTGGGGGATTTTCCCCGCATGGAGCGTGACCTGCTGCGACTGCTCGAGCAGGATCCGGATCACGCTGATGCCCTGAACGCCCTCGGGTACACCCTGGCCGATCGCAATGAGCGCCTGGATGAGGCATTTGCCTATGTGGCTCGCGCCCTGAAACTGCGGCCCGACAGCCCGGCAATTCTCGACAGCATGGGGTGGGTACTGTATCGGCAGGGTGACCTGGTGCAGGCTGCGAGTTACCTGCGGCGGGCACTGGAACTGAACCAGGACGACGAGATCGCGGCGCATCTCGGCGAGGTGTTGTGGGTGAGTGGTCAGCGCGCTGATGCCCAGGCGGTATGGCGTGAGGCACTGACTCACAAACCGGACAGTGACAAGATCCGTTCGGCGATAGAGAGGCTCCAGGCCAACAATCACAATGACTGAGGCCCGTGCTTGGCCAGCCCCGGCCAAGCTGAATCTGCTGTTGCGCGTTATCGGTCGCAGACCCGATGGGTACCATCTGTTGCAGACCGTGTTTCAGTTCATCGATCTGTGCGACCAGCTGTATTTTCGTGTCCGTTCCGACGCCGAGTTGCACCGGCTGAACGTGGTGCCCGGTGTGGCTGCGGACGAGGATCTGGTGATGCGGGCAGCCCGACTGCTGCAAGCAGAGACGGGCTGCAAACTCGGCGCTGATATCCGGGTGGAAAAGCGCATCCCGATGGGTGGTGGACTGGGTGGCGGCAGCTCCGATGCGGCCACCACCCTCGTGGCCCTGAACCGCTTATGGGCCTGTGGCCTGGACAATGCGCATCTGATGCGGCTCGGCCTGCAACTGGGCGCGGATGTCCCGATCTTCATTCACGGGCACGCCGCCTGGGCCGAGGGGGTCGGAGAACGGCTCAGCGACATCGAGCCCGTCACGCCCGTTTATCTGTTGCTTGCCCCCGCGGTGCACGTCGATACTGGCAGCGTGTTCCAAGACCCGGAATTGACAAGGAATTCACACAGAATCACAATACGCGACTTTCTTGCAGGCGAGCACGGCAACGATTGCCTTCCCATAGTGAGGAAGCGTTATCCTGCGGTCGGGCAAGTCTATGACTGGCTTGATAAAAAAGCCGATGCCCGGATGACCGGCACGGGCGCATGTCTGTACGCGCCATGCGCCGGCCGCCTTGAGGCGGAGGCCCTGCTGGCCGAGCGGCCTCCCGGAGTGACCGGTTTCGTGGTGCAGGGGATGAATCGTTCGCCCCTGCTCGAGGCATTGGATCAGGCGCGAATAAGTACGAGTTTTTTTGGGGCGTGGCCAAGCGGTTAAGGCACCGGACTTTGACTCCGGCATCGTAGGTTCGATTCCTACCGCCCCAGCCATATTTAGAACGACCCCGCAGCGGTCGTGCCGCGGTTTCGCCGAGATATACGGGAGTCCAGGTGTCCTCCAGCGCCATGATGGTTTTTTCGGGAAACGCCAATCCGCAATTGTCTGCGGACATTGCAAGCTATCTCGACATTCCGCTGGGCAAGGCCTCGGTCGGGCAGTTCAGCGACGGCGAGTCCATGGTCGAGATCCAGGAGAATGTCCGTGGTCGTGACGTCTTCGTAGTGCAACCGACCTGCGAACCGACCAATGACAACCTGATGGAGTTGTTGGTGATGATCGACGCCCTGCGTTGGTCGTCGGTGCGCCGCGTGACTGCAGTGATCCCTTATTTCGGGTATGCGCGTCAGGACAGGCGGCCGCGCTCGGCGCGCGTGCCGATAACCGCGAGGCTGGCGGCCAAGATGATTGGCACGGCGGGGGCCAACAGGGTGCTGACCATGGACCTGCACGCTGACCAGATCCAGGGCTTTTTTGATATCCCTGTCGACAATGTGTACGCGTCACCGATCCTGTTGGGTGATGTCTGGCGCCAGAAGTATCCCGACCTCATGGTCGTGTCGCCGGATGTAGGCGGCGTGGTTCGCGCCAGGGCACTGGCCAAGCGGCTGGACGATGCGGATCTGGCAATAATCGACAAGCGACGGCCGAAGGCGAATGTCGCACAGATAATGAACATCATCGGTGACGTAAGGGGGCGCAGCTGTGTCCTTGTCGATGACCTGGTGGATACGGCGGGCACCTTGTGCAAGGCAGCTGGCGCCCTGAAGGACGCCGGTGCGGCCCAGGTGGTGGCCTACTGTACCCATGCAGTGCTTTCAGGGCCTGCGGTGGCGAATATCGAGTCGTCGCGACTGGATGAACTGGTGGTGACATCGACCATACCGCTGCGTGCGGATGCGATCGCGTGCAGCAAGATCCGCCAGTTGTCGATTGCCGGCCTGCTGGCCGAGTCTATCCGCCGGATAAACAATGAGGAATCGGTCAGTTCACTGTTTGTGGATTGACGGTAAACGGGGAGTTTTCCCCAACGAGGCGTATCTGGTAACTGCCTGGTCGCGGGCTCCGGACGCCGTTTTTTTTTACGTTTTTTGAGAGAATCGAGACATGCAAGAGAATTATGAGATTGTCGCAGTGTCCCGTGGCGATCAGGGCAAGGGTGCGAGCCGCCGCCTGCGTCGCGAGGGGCTGGTTCCGGGGATCATCTATGGTGGTGGCAAGGACCCGGAGATGTTTGCCACCAAGCACAACGAGCTGGTCCACCATCTGGAAAATGAGGCGTTTTATTCGCATATCCTGGATGTGAAAATGGACGGCAAGTCGCAGCAGGTTGTGTTGAAAGACCTCCAGCGTCATCCCTCCAAGCCATTCGTTACCCATCTGGATCTGTTGCGCGTGGTCATGGATGAGGTAATCCGCATGACTGTCCCGCTGCACTTCGACGGTGAAGACGGATGCCCCGGCGTCAAGCTCGGAGGAACCGTTCTGCACGGCATGAGTGACGTCGAGATCGAGTGTTTGCCGAAAGACCTGCCAGAGTACATCGCGCTCGATGTATCGGAGATGCAGATCGATGACGTTATCCATCTCTCCGAGGTGGTTATACCCGAGGGGGTCACCCTGGTTGGTGCGGACCAGATCGACGAGGACAACGATCCGGTGGTTATCACGATCGAGGTCATGCGCGGCCAGGAGGAAGACGAGGCTGCCGAGGAAGGTGGCGAAGAGGCACCAGGAGCCGGCGCCGAGCCTGCTCGCGACGAGGACTGATTCGTCGGCGTCTCCGGACGCGGATCAGGGACGGCGGCCTTGTGCCGCCGTTTTTTTTAGGAGATAGATCGTGTCAGCGATCCAATGCGTGGTCGGTTTGGGAAACCCTGGGCCGAAATATTCCGACACCCGTCATAACGCCGGGTTCTGGTTTCTCGATGAACTGGCCCGGACCAACGGCGCCCTCATGCGTGCGGAGAACAAGTTTTCCGGCGAGCTGGCCCGTATCCGCGGGCCGGCGGGCGATTGCTGGTTGCTCAAGCCCATGACCTATATGAACCATAGTGGCCGTTCGGTCAGCGCCCTGTGCAATTTCTATCGCATCCCGCCGGCCAATCTGCTGGTTGTGTACGACGAACTGGACCTGGCGCCGGGCATGATGCGGCTCAAGCGCGGCGGTGGCCATGGCGGTCACAACGGTATGCGGGATATCTGTTCCGCCCTGGGTAGCAAGGAATTTCTGCGCCTGCGCATGGGCATCGGCCATCCGGGGCACAAGGAGGCCGTGGTCGGCTATGTGCTGTCGCGACCGGGCAAGACCGAGCATGCGGCCATTCAGGCCGGGATCGGCGAGGCCCTGCGACAATGGGACCTGATCCAGGCGGGAGAGCTGCAGCAGGCGATGAATGCCTT
>CAZCDY010000055.1:466-4057 GCA_964497145.1 uncultured Gammaproteobacteria bacterium | reverse complement strand
CAATACGGCTTTCGCCTATCACACCCTACGCCCCAGCGTAGGGCGCAATGAACGAAGAGAATTGCGCCGCTGGGTGCCGGGTGCTCCGGTCCGGCGAAATACGCCTGCGCTATTCCCCCTGCAGTTCTTGAAGACAAAGAAAAACCCCTCCCCGGGAAGCCAGGGAGGGGTTCTGTTTCAAAGGTCAATCGTTACCGAACACGTATTTCGGTTTGAACCACTTGACCATCAGCGGCAACAGCATCAATGCCGTGAACACGTCGATGATCAACGCCCAGCCGATATAGATGCTCAGCCCCCAGGTGTTGGCCAGCGTGGTGCCTACCAGCGGGATGAAGCTGCCCAGCAGCACGACGATCGAGACGATGACCGCAGAGCCCGTGGTGTTCTGCGTGTTGCGCAGTGCCTCCAGCCAGTCGCCGCCGGTGGCCTGCATCTCCTCGCGCAGCCGCGAGACCATGTAGATCCCGTAGTCGACACCGAGGCCCATCGCGATCGACAGGGTCACCAGCAGGTGGAAGGCCAGGTTGCCTGACCAGTTCTCCACCGAGGTGAAGTAGCCGCCCAGGCCGTATTGCGCGAACAGGGTGATCAGCAGGGTCACGGTCAGCATCGCCGACACCAGTACCGAGCGGAACATCAGCGCGGCGATCAGGAAGATCGCCAGGGCGGTCTGCAGCGGGCCGGTCAGCCAGCTGTCCATCGCCACCTCGCGGGTAGCCTCGGTCGCGCCCAGGAAGCCGCCGATACCGGGTTCGATGTAGCCGGGACCGGGTGTGGCAAGCTCATTGCTGTCACCCGAGGTATCTGCATTGCGCAGACCGAAGTTGACCAGGGAGAAGCCCGGATCGTTCTTGTGTTCCTCGATGTACTTCTGGATGTCCATCGTCACCTTGTGGGTCTCGACCGGGTCCATGGTGTTGACGAAGCCGAGAATCACGCCCTCGTTCCAGGTCTCGGTATTGACGAAGGAGTCCATATCGCCGGCGGAGGTCATGGCCTCCAGCAGGCCGTTGAACATCCGCACGATCTCGGTTGGGCTGCGGTCGTCGTCCGGATTGATGGCCAGCAGGTAGTCCTTGTTGGGCACCCGCAGATCGCTGAGCTTGGTCGGTTCGCCCGGCTCGGCGGTCAGCAGCATGTTCACCAGACGCACGTATTGGGTATAAGACCCCGTGTAGCCGATGAACTCGTGGTCGCGCATCCAGTTCTCCATCTTCTCGAGATCGGTATGCAATTCCACGGTGTTGAACACGCCCTGTGCGCCGCAGGCCTCGGCGTCCCAGCAGCCCAGCCTGGTCTTTGCCTCGTAGCAGGCCTGGGCCTTTTCCTGCGGATCCTCGATGTCGTAGATCTCGTCCGGGAAGTATTCGTCGAGACAGCCGTCTAGATTGGCCTCCTTGCCGCGGATCGGGACGGCAACCGAGATGACACCGGGCATGATCTCGTTCAACTGCACGAGGTCTATCCAGGTGTCAGAACTGCCCTTGAACGCCGCACGCGCATAGTTGATGCCTTTCTCTACACCCGGCATGTAGTCGTTTTCCTCGACCAGCCTGACCTCGTGCTCCGGGATGCCCCGCCAGTTCATCAGATTGGTGAAGTAGAAAGAACCGGCCGTGACCAGCACGACCACGCCGATCGGCACCCACTTGCCGGGCCCGGTGATCAGGCGGGTGAGGAAACCACCGACGGCGACCTCCCAGCCGTGTCCTTCCATGTCCCGACAGGATTCCTGCGAGGGAGGGAATACGGTCAGCAGCAGCGGGATCAGGGTCGTGGTGGTCGCCAGCAGCGTCAGCATGCCGAACATGCCGAAATAGGCGTAGGCCTTGTAGAAAGAGATATCCACCGTGGCCAGGGTGGCGAAGCCCACCATGTCGGTCACGATCGACAGCGTGGCCGGGACGATGGTGTGGCGTATCGCTTCGCGGCCGGCTGTCATGCAGTCG
This sequence comes from uncultured Gammaproteobacteria bacterium, assembly GCA_964497145.1. Classification (GTDB taxonomy): domain Bacteria; phylum Pseudomonadota; class Gammaproteobacteria; order Chromatiales; family Chromatiaceae; genus Thiosocius. The sequence goes on along the minus strand of CAZCDY010000055.1, from coordinate 2,105 downwards.
CCGCTATGCCCGTGCTCCAGCAGGAAGCGCCGGGTGACCTGCACGGAGTGTCCGATGCCGATCGCCAGCAGCAGCATCGGGGTCAGGACCATCATGGTGGTCAGTTTGAAGGCGGTGAAGCCCATCAGGCCCAGGGTCATGGCGATAGTCATGCCGACCCCGATCAGCGGGAACAGGGCGCCGCGCCAATTCTTGAATTCCAGCCACAGGACGACGATGACGATCGCAATGGAGATAGCGAACAGCCACCACTTGTCGACCAGGTCGGCCAGCATCCAGGCCAGGAAGTAGGGCTCGCCGGCGACCAGCAGTTCGATGCGATCGTCCTGACCGAACTCATCCATCATGGCGCGCACCTCGCGCACCCAGGGCAGGTAGATCGCCTTCACCTCGTCGGTATAGTCGGCGATGACGTAGGCCGCCTTGGCGACGCAGTGGTCCTTGTCATAGTCCTCGTACGCGCAGCGATTGCCGTCTGCGTCCCACATCGACACCAGCATGGGCGCCATGACGGGGTTGTTCTTGACACCCTCGCGCAGGAAGGCGAGCTGCTCCTCGGCCTTGGCCGGATCGTCGCTGATGCCCTCGGTCGGGATCAGGCGCTTGAACACCAGGCCGTTCTCGTCGGTGCCCATGTACTTGATCTTCTGGGCCGCGATATCGATGAAATTGGCCGGGCGCGAGTGGGGCAGGGCCTCCAGCCTGTTGTGGATCTCCTGGACCTTGTTGATGAACCAGGGCTGCCAGATATCGCCTTCCTTTACCTTGAGGGCGAACACCATAAGGTTGCCCATGCCGAAGTTGTGTTCGGCGTAGAGGTTGGTGGCCACGTAGCGGTTGCTCGGCGGCAACAGGGTGTCGGGGTCGTTGCGGATATCCAGCTTGTGGATATTGAGTGCGGCGGCGATGGTGGCCAACACCAGCAGAATGATGATCACCCAGCGGTTGCGCAGCACGAAGTCGGCATAGCCGTTCGCCCAGGCATTTTCTTTTGTTTTCATGATCCTAGTCCTTAGTCGACGTTTTCCTGGCGGGGAAGGAAAAAAAGCGGCGCCGGTTGTGCCGAACGCCGCTTTTGCGGAGATTCCCCTAAGTGGCGATCACTCTATGATGTATTTTATACCCACTTGGATGTTCGATGAGTTGTTAAATTGCCCGAACGTGGTGTCCTCGTCGCCCCAATAGTGGTTGAACTCACCGGTCAGGACGATTTCGTCGGACAGCGTGTATTCGGCATCCAGACGGTTCCAGTAACCACCACCCTCTTCGTAGATGATGATGTTGTTCACCCGACCGAGCTGGTTCTCGCCAAAGGGCTTGGACAAGAACAGCGAGTAGAACTCCTTGTTCTCCTCGGCCTTGTTCATGCCGTTGTCAAGGCCCATCGTGGCCGGGTCGCCGGTGTACTTGGCACAGCTCGCGGTGGCGCCGCCCTGGGTGGTGTAGTTGCAACCTTTATCGACATAGTCCAGGTTGCGGAACTGTATGAACTGACCGCTGACCAGCAGGTTGGTGAACACGGTGGCGTCGAGACCGATGACGTACTTGAAGAAGTCCGCCTTTTCGCTCTTCAGGCCCGTGGTCAGGTCGCCGTCGGCCAGGGCCCCGCGGTCTACCACGGGCTGGTTGACGTCCTTCT
>CAZCDY010000055.1:0-456 GCA_964497145.1 uncultured Gammaproteobacteria bacterium | reverse complement strand
AGGGGCACAGGATTGCCGGTGATCTGGCGCAACTGCCCCGCTATCGGGAGTTTTCCGATGGCTGGCTGGGGTTTCAACTGGCGCTGCTGAACGACGACGGGACATTCCGCATCGGCAAAACGCTCGGCCCGAACGCGATCATGACTTTCCCCGTCGGCGGCCTTCGTGGTCAGGTTGCCATCGGCGAGGGCCCCACGGTCGACCACCGGCTGGTTGACGTCCTTCTGGTAGAGGAACTCGCCACGGATGACCAGCGGGATATCGCCGGCCTGGGTCGCATAGTCGAACGAGCTGCCGAGGTTGTGGATGCGGTTGCGATCCTCCTCGAACACCAGGGTGGCGGCACCGCCATTGTTGGCCGCCGTGACGTCCGTGAGCCCCGGAGCGGTGAAGCTGGCGTTGGTACCATAGTACTCGGTCCCGGCCTTGTTACGGATCTGAATCACTTTCAGGTCG
>CAZCDY010000054.1:3900-21656 GCA_964497145.1 uncultured Gammaproteobacteria bacterium | reverse complement strand
GTCCGTAGACTGGCGCAAGCGGTATGTATTCGAATTCCTGCTGCCACCGGCCGAGGAACTGTTCTCGCAGCGCAGCCGTCGTGCCAAACATGGTACGCACCCCGTCGACGGGAACATCAGTTTCGAGCTGGTAAGCGCACAACTCGAGGTGTTTCGACAGTGTGCCGTCTATCTGTCGCAAAACGGCCTGCGCGTTTACATCCGCGAAGGCACCGAAAGGAATCCCACCTGCATCGTTGACCAGAGGGGCGGCAATGAATAGCCCTTCAGCAAAGGCCAAGCCAGGGCTGCTGAAGCAGCTGCGCCGGGCCTTTTCCGGCCTCAGCCGATGTCGTCTGCTGAAGCTGCGCGACGCCTACCGGCTGGCGGACGAAAGCGTTCGGGTGCCTTACGAAGGCTTCCCTATGGAGCTGATACTCGGTACAAACAAAGGTAAGCGGCTGCGTCTGTACCCGGAATATCCGTTACGGCGGGATGGACAGGTTGCAGCAGGTGCAGGCGATACCGCCGACGCACCGTGCTTTCTGCTTGAAGATCCGGATCATATCGGGACGACCATCGGTGGCTTCCTTCGCCTGGAGCCGGGTGAGACGATCACCCTGGGCCGACGTGACCCCGGGCAACAGGCCCTCTTCAACTATCCGGAAGACGTCGCGCAAAGGCATCTGCGTCTGACCCATGACGACGATGCCGTGATCTTCGAGGACAAGTCTTCCTCCGGGACCTGCATCTCGCCTGCGCTGAACGAGGACAAGACAGAGCGCATCAACTGCCTGCGGCGCGTCCTGGAGATCTATGGCGGCCCGCTCGAGGCCCTGCCGGCGGACGCAGCCCTGGCTCTGATCCGGGAGGTGAACCAGGTCATGGAGCAGGAGGCCCTGCGACCACGCGACAGCCGCGGTCTGCCAGGCGGCCTGCTGGAGTTGCCGCCAGAGCTGACCCCGATCGTGGTGGGTGATCTGCATGCCCAGATCGACAACCTGCTGGTAATCCTGAGTCACAACGGCTTTCTCAATGCCCTGGAAAAGGGTGAGGCCTGCATGGTGCTCATCGGCGATGCCGTGCATTCGGAGCGCGACGGCGAACTGGATCAGATGGACGATTCCATCCTGATGATGGATCTGATCTTCCGCCTCAAGCTGCGCTTCCCCGAACACTTTTTCTTCATCCGCGGCAACCACGACAGTTTCCTCGAGGAAATCTCCAAAGGCGGCATCCCGCAAGGGTTGTTCTGGAAGCGGGCACTGAAAAAGGCCCGTGGCAAGGAGTACCGCAAGGAGATGCAGCGCTACTATGACCTGCTGCCCTACGCGGTGTCCTCACCCGATTTCTGTGCAGCACACGCGGCACCACCCAGGAGCAAGGTATCCAGGGAAATGTTGATCGAGATCGATCGCTATCCGGGGCTGATAACGGAACTCATTACCAACCGCATGGCGCGACCCAATCGGCCCGGCGGCTATACCAAGGGTGATGTACGGCGGTTCCGCAAGACCCTCGGCCTGGATCCCGACACCCCCTTTATCGTCGGTCATACCCCGATGGACCCGATAGATACCTACTGGCTCAACGTCGGTGCGGCAGAGAACCACCATATCGTCTACAGCGCCCACGAGAACTGGGTCGGCACATTCACCAGGGTCGGCGGCAATATGTGGCCGCTGAAGTATCCCACCGAACCCCTGCGGGACCTGGTCAATCAACTCGCTGCAGAAGACGACGCTGTCGAAATGCAACAGCAGTCAGACGTATCCTGAAAGTACCGGCGGCCACCCCCCGTGGTCCCCAACCAGCTTTAGGCCTATGAACCCGTCCCCGCCAGGGCCGGACCGCTCGACGACTCGGAGACCATCTGTCCTGGGAAACGGCAGGTAAAAGTGGAGCCCCTGCCCTCTTCACTGCTGATCGACAGACGGGCGCCATGCATATCCAGGATCTGCCGGACGATGGCCAGACCCAGCCCCGTGCCACCGGCGTCACTCGAGCGGCCGGCGTCCACCCGATAGAAGCGTTCTGTCAGACGCGGCAGATGTCGCGCAGGTATACCGGCACCATTGTCCCGAACAGACAATTGTGCCTGGTCACCATTCCTTGTCCAGCTGACCTCTACCTCCGTGCAGCTTGGCGTATGCCGAACGGCATTCGAGACAAGATTGGAAAATGCGCAGCGCAATAACGATTCATCACCTGCGACCTCGAGCTCAGGATCGCCATGCAGTTTGAGCACGTGGTGCGAGTTCTCCGCAAGCGCCTCGGCATCCCTGATAACATCTGTCAGCATCTCGAACACCTGCACGGGATCACGCTTGAGGTCCTCGCTGCCGTATTCCAGGCGCGACAGCGTAAACAGATCCAGGATCACCCCCTGCATACGGTCCACCTGCTCTTGCATCCGAAGCAGCGGCAGGCGTTTGGGTGATTGCCGGTCCTCGGTCTCGACCATGGTCTCCAGGTAGCCGCGCAGCACGGTCAAAGGCGTTTTAAATTCATGCGAGACATTGAGCGTGAAGTCACGCTGGGTCCGGTTGAGGTGATACTGCCGGGTGATATCGCGGGCTACGAGCAGGTAGCGCTCGCGCCCTTTCTTGAAACGGCTGACACTGACAGCAAGCATGGTCGACGGATCACCCGGTGCCTCGATCTCCAGGCCACGCAGGAACCTGCTGCCCTGCAGATAATCGCGCAACGTTGGATCCTCGACGAGCTCCACCAATCGGTGTCCCAACGCGGATTCACCACCCAGACCGAAATAAACCTCGGCCTGACGATTCAGCCAGCTGATCTCGCCGCCACTACCCAGGGTCAGCACCGCATCGGGCATGGCCTCGGCCATCTTGCGGATCCGGGACAACACATGCTGCTGGCGACGCTTGCGCTTGTACTCACGCTTCTTCAGCCGCTGTACCTGGTCAAACGCCTCGCGCCAGACACCCCAAACCCAGCTTGTCCGGGGACCGCGGCCCGTGAGCAGGAAGCCGAGCAACTGGACCGCCTGCAGCAGATGCCAGCCGGCATAGACACTCAGGCCAACAGCAAAAGCCAGCACGCGGTCGGCGCCCATCGCTATCGCCATGGCAACCCCCAGGACCAACAGGGCCGCCCACAGCAGTTCCTGCCTGAAAGCCTTTTGCCGTAGCGTCCGCAATCGGGTGCGTACCACGGTTTTGCTCATTGCCTCAATCTCAATGGCCCGAAAAACGGTAGCCGGCGCTGCGCACGGTCTGGATCATCCCGCGTCGGCCAGATGGCTCCAGGGCAAGCCGCAGGTTGCGGATATGGACGTCCACCGTACGTTCCTCGACATAGACATTGGGCGGCCAGACATAACCGATCAGTTCGCCGCGGCTGTACACCCGTTCCGGGTGATGCATCAGAAAATGCAGCAGACGGAACTCGGTGGGACCCAGGTCGACCAAGACACCATCGGCATTGACCCGCCGGGTGCTCTCCTGCAGGCACAGGCCGTCGATCTCGATGACGTCGCCGCTCTTGGCCTGGGCTGGCGATCCGCTACGGCGCAGGACAGCCCGGATCCGGGCCTTGAGTTCCGATGGTGAAAACGGCTTGCTGATGAAATCATCCGCACCCGCATCGAGCGCGGCGACCTTGTCCACGTTGTCAGCGCGCGCGGTGAGCATGATGATGGGTATCTGACTGCCGGCACGCAACGCCTTGGCGAAATCCAGACCCGACTGGCCGCCGGGCAGCATCCAGTCGAGCAGAAGCAGATCCGGGGAGATCTCTGCAATCAGCGTACGTGCCTCGGCGATGGTCCCTGCCCCGACACAGCCAAAGCCGTCTGCGGACAGGGTGAAATCCACCATCTCGCGGATCGGCGCCTCATCGTCCACGATCAGGATTGTCGGATGATCAGCACCCACGCCAGCTCCTTGGAAACAAAGGCGTCAGCCGAAACGCCCCTCGATATAGTCTGCCGTCTCCTGCTTGTCGGGCGCCAGAAACAGCTCATCCGTCATCCTGTGCTCCACCACCTTGCCCATCAGCATGAATATACACTCTTCACTGGCACGCCGTGCCTGGGCCATGTTGTGGGTCACGATCAGGATGGTGTATTTTCCAGCCAGTTCCCAGATCAGTTCCTCCACCGCCTCGGTACCCTTGGGATCGAGCGCCGAACAGGGCTCATCCATCAGCAGTACACGCGGCTTGACCGGCAGCAGGCGGGCAATACACAACTTCTGCTGCTCTTCCAGGGACAGGCCGGTGGCCTTGCTCCTGAGCTTATCCTTGACCTTGTCCCACAACAGCACCTGGCGCAGGGCCTTCTCGACCACCTCGTCTTCCTCGGCACGCGCACCCTTTGCGGTGGTGTTATGGATCCTGTGACCGAACAACACATTGTCGCGTATTGGCAGTGGCAGCGGGTTTGGCCGCTGGAACACCATGCCGATCTGCTTTCGCACCTGAACCAGTTCGCATGACGGGTCGTAGATATTCTGATCCAGAACCTTGATGCTGCCATCGATACGCACGTAGCCGAGGCGCTCATTGATCCGATTTACGCTGCGCAGAAAAGTGGACTTACCACAGCCGGAAGGGCCAATCAGCGAGGTGATGTGACCACTGCGGATCTTCAGGTTGACATCGAACAATGCCTGGAAGGTACCGTACCAGAGGTTAAGATCCTCGGTCTGGATGGCGTAAGGCTCGTGCTGTTCGGTGTTCATGGTCTGGTCTTCCGCAGAAGTTGTCGGGTTGGTCGCGGCATTCATCATCCGAATTTACCCTCTATGTAGTCACGGGTGCGTCCATCCTCGACCTTGCCGGCAAACAACTCGGCCGTGTCGCCCACCTCAACACACTCACCACCGAGGAAGAATGCGGTGCGGTTTGCCAGGCGCTCGGCCTGCTGAACCAGGTTGGTCACCATGATGATGGTCATCTCGCTGCGCAGTTCCTTGAGCACCTCTTCGATGCGCATGGTCGTGACCGGATCCACCGCGATCGAGAACTCGTCCAGCATCAATACCTCCGGCTGCTGCGAGAGCGCGCGGGCGATGGTCAGGCGCTGCTGCTGCCCGCCCGAGAGCAGGCTGCCGAGTGAGCTCAGACGATCCTTGACCTCATCCCAGAGCGCGGCGCGGGTCAGGCAGCGCTCCACGATCACGTCCAGCTCGGCCTTGTTGTTCATGCCGGACAATCGCGGCGCCAGGGCCACGTTGTCATAGATCGTCATGGGCAAACCGACAGGCAGCGGGAATACCACGCCCATGCGCTTACGCAGGGCATACACATTGCGCAGGCGGTTCACGGCCCGTCCGTCAAAACGGATATCACCCTCGACCCGCATACCGTCGGTAAACGGGTCCATGCGGTTCAATGCCTTCAGAAAAGAGGTCTTGCCGGCATTGGCGGGACCGATGATGCCGAAGATCTCGTGTTCCCTGATATCAAAGGACACATTGCTCAGCGCGGGTTCACCGCCGTAGCTGATGTTGACATCCCGCACTGACATTTTGATCGGTGCCTCCGATTCCGTGTGCACCGCCTCTTTGGAACCCTGCGCGCTTACCATTTTTTCTTACCTCGCAGATACATGCGGAACGCAATCGACAGACTGTTCATGATCAGTACCAATGCCACCAGCACCAGGGCGACACCGTAGGGCAGCGCTTCGGGCACACCGGGCACCTGGGTCGATACAACGAACAGGTGCAGCGACAGTGCCATGGTCTGATCAAAAACACTCTCGGGCAGGAACGGCAGGAAGAAGGCCGCACCGGTGAACATGATCGGCGCCGTCTCTCCCGTGGTACGCGATACCTCAAGGATGACACCGGTCAAAATACCCGAGATCGCATTTGGCAACACAACCCGGCGGATGGTCTGCCAGCGGGTGGCACCCATGTTCCACATGGCCTCGCGGAACGCCATGGGCACCGCGGCCAGCGACTCGCGGGTCGCCACGATCACCACCGGCAGGGTCATGATCGCCAGGGTCAGGCTGGCGGCCAGAATACTGGTACCGAAGCCGAAGAAGATAACGAAGGCACCCACCCCGAACAGGGCATGCACGATCGAGGGAACACCCGCCAGGTTGATGATGGCCAGGTTGATAATGCGGGTAAACCAGTTGTCCCCGGCATACTCGTTCAGGTAGATGGCCGCGGCCACGCCCAGAGGGACAGAGACCAGCAGCGCGACCGATACCAGCCATACGGTACCGATCAGGGCCGGCAAAATCCCGCCCGCCGTCATGCCATCGGTCGGATTGGAGAACAGGAACTCAAAGGAGATAACAGAGCCGCCCTTCATGACCAGGGTGCTGAGAATGATCAACACTGGCGCAACCAGCAGCACCACCATGGTCAGGAACAGGATGCGGTAGAGCTTCTCCACCCGCTTGTTGCTTTGATTCAATGAGGACACTTCGAACATGGCGGTCATCCTTTGCGCACACCGCGGACCACGAGATCGGCCAGCAGGTTGATGATGAAGGTGATAACGAACAGGAAGATGCCGATGGTGAACAAGGCACCATAGTGGTCGGAACCTACCGCGGTCTCACCGAGTTCCGCAGCGATGGTCGCGGTCAGTGCACGGACCGAATCGAACACGCTGGTCGGGATATTGACCGCGTGGCCGGTGGCCATCAGCACCGCCATGGTTTCACCAAAGCCACGACCGACGCCCAGCAGCACGGCACCCAGGAGACCGTTTTTGGCCGCGGGCAACACCACCTTGTAGATCACCTGCCAGCGCGTGGCCCCCATGGCCTCCGCCGCCTCACGATAGCGATCGGGGACGGCCTTGAGCGCATCTTCCGCGATAGACGTCATGATCGGCGCGGCCATCAGGCCCAGAATGATGCCGGCATTGAGTACCGTCAAACCGACAGGAACATCGAAAATCTCGATGATCAGCGGGTTCATGATCGTCAGACCGATGAAGCCCCAGACCACCGATGGGATAGCGGCCAGCAGTTCCACCAGGACCTTGAGCGCCTCGCGGGTCTTGCCGGTGGCGAACTCACCAATATAGATAGCGGCGCCCAGCGAGAAGGGTATGGCCACGATCATGGCCAAGCCGGTGACACTGGCGGTACCGGCAATCAGCGCCAGGATGCCATATTCCGGGGCATCCTCATCGCTTGGCTCCCAGTACTCGGAGGTAAAGAATTCGGTCAGGTCCAGGGTCTCAAAGACGAATCCCAGGCCTTCCTTGCCGATGAAGACGAAGATGCCGACGATGAACAGGATGGCCGATACGCCACCCAGAAACACAAACCCCTGTACGCCCTTGTCGATGTACCAGTCGGTGTTGCGGCGGTCGAAACCCCCGTCTTCACCGGTGCCCGGTGCCGGCTGCACGGCCTCTTCCACGGCAGCCATCAGTCGGCCTCCGGGCCACGCAGCCGTTCCATCAGCTGGCGCACTTCGACGCTGAGCGCACGGTACACCGCCTCATAGTCAAGCGACGAGTCGTCGGGCGACTGTGCGACGTCCCATTCCAGGGTCGCTGTATGGAACGGGATATCCTGCAGATAATTGCCGACCGGCCCCTGCAGGCTGACCACCACGTGAAACTCGGCCAGTTCCAGCGGCCCTTTGTCCAGCAGGTGCGGCTTCACGCCCTTGACGTCGATACCACGTGCCGCCATGTATTCGACCATGGCCGGGTCGAGCGCTTCTGCAGGTGTCAGCGCAGCACTCTCGTATTCACCGCTGTTGGGGAAATTGTGCCGCGCCAGGGCCTCGGCCATAGGGGCCAGTCTGGTGTCGTCCTGATCGAGGAACAGAATACGGTAGACCTTCGCCGCCTTGGTCTCACCCGTAGCGGCGAATATCGCCTCTTCACACAGGTTCTTGGCCTGATCGGATACCCTTTCGAGCATGCTGAACAGGGTAAACATCGCGAACAGGTCATCGGTCGATCGCTCTGCATGCCCATGGGCCAGGTCGACCAGTGCGCTGGCCTGCAGACGCTCTACCTGGTCGGCCATCACCTTGATGGCCTTGGCCTGTTCGGCATTGCCCTCAACGAAGGCCTGCATGGCCCGCTCCAGCATTTCGCCGGCATCCGCCGCCATGTTGTCCATGGCGGCGGCCAGGTTATGGTCCGGTGGCGCGGACAGGCGCGTCGCCACCCGCGAGATACTGACCGCATAGTCGCCGATGCGTTCCAGGGCGATGACCGCCCGGATGGTCGCAGACATCAGTCGAAGATGGCCCGCACTGGGCAGATGGCGCACGATGAAACGGTGGCAGTCACGATCGACTGCACGCACCGCACGATTGATCTCGCCATCACCCAGCACGGTCAGGTTGGCCAGTTTCTGATTGCCGGTGCGCACTGCATGCACCGCGTTCTTCACGGCCTCGCTGACCATCGCGGCTATAGCCGCTGTGTTGTCACGAATGTTTTGTTCGTCCTGTTCCAGACGTTTTTCGTAATGCTTCATGGCTATAGTCCCGATGCGCTGACTTGCTGCGATTGACGTTATTGACTCAGTTGCACTTCACAGGGCGAACGGGGGCATAACCTTTATTGAAGATGATGCACTGACCTTCATCGCTCATGATCCAGTCCATATAGGTCTTGATATCGCCCTGCGGCTCGCCGTTGGTGTACATCATCAGCGGTCGCGCGATGGGGTACGAACCGTCACCGGCAGATTCGACGCTGGGCACCACGCAATCAGCACCACCCTTGGAGATACAGACCATCTGCAGGTGGTCGGTGGCATAGGCCAGACCACTGTAACCAATCGCGCAGGGTGTCTTTTCAACCAGGTCGACGACGTCCTTGGAACCGTGCATGTCGAGGGTGCCCTGACGGAACTTGTTGCCCTTACCCAGCACGGCCTTCTTGAAGTACGCATAGGTGCCCGAGTTGTTCTGGCGGCTCACGACAACGATCTTGTCGTCGCAGCCCGGTACGGTGATGCCCATGTCCGACCATTTGGTCACCTTGCCCTTGCGGGCGTAGATGTCGGCCAGTTGCTCGATGGTCATCTCTTTGGCAGGATTGTCCTTGTGGATAAACACGGCCAGGGCGTCATAGCCGACGACGTGCTCGACCGGATTCTGGCCACGATCCTTGGCCATCTTCTTCTCTTTGTCCTTCATCTTGCGGCTGGCATTGGCGATATCCACCGTGCCGTTGATCATGGCCGCGATACCGGTGCCCGAACCGCCGCCGCTCACCGCGATGGCAATATCGGAATTGATCCCCTGATAGGCTTCGGCCCAGGCCTGGGCCACGTTCACCAGGGTGTCCGAACCTTTGTTCTGAATGATATTGCGTGCACCTGCGCTGGTGGCAACCACGGCCAGCATGGCGCCCAAAACGATCGTCGACTTGCGTAATTTCATCTTCACATTCCTCCGGAGGGGTAATTTTTGTATGCCTGGAGCGACCGGGAAGCGTCCCCGATTCAAAGGCCTCGCCACACGCGGGAACCATCTCCAGCTTTGCAACTTTGTTTCACCAGGGTTGCTAAGGTATTTCCGGGGAATGAAATCGAATTTAAAGATTTATGAAGTTTTTTTTAACAGGCGTCAGTTTGCATTTAAATGGTGTCAGAGGGGATCGCCGAGGCCCGGCGACACCTTACAAGCGACGCGACCGATCAGGTCGGTAAGATGAATTCCCGGTCGGCCGGTCTGAAGTTGCCGATGGCACCCATGGCGTCGAGCATGCTTATAAGGAAGGAAGTCGCCGACAGCCGTCCGAGCCCGCCCGCCATGCAATTCGACTCGCCGAACACCCCCGTCAGATCCCGACGCCCGTTCGGTGCCGCCAACAGACCAGGCACGGGATCTCCGCAATGTCGCCCGAAGTTACTGTCGGTGGAGTGATCGCCGGTCACCGCAATCACCAGTTCGGAGCGGGGCAATCTGCCGACGATCCCGTCAATACGTTCGAGACAGGCCATTTTGCCCACGGGGTCACGATCATGCGCGCTGATATCCGGTCCCTTGATGTGCAAAAAGACCAGGTCGTGGCTCTCGAGTGCTTTCAGCGTGGCCGCCAGCTTGGCCTCAAGATCGGTATGCGGCAGAGCGGTAAACCCCGGCTCGGTGATCGTATGAAAACCGAACAGGCGCCCCAGGCCCTCAACGGTGTGCTCACCGGCGACAACGGCCGCATCCAGCCCGAAATGTGTGACCAGGTTGCGCAGGCGTGCGCATTCACCGGCACTCCGGGTGAGGATGCCGTTGGCCGGCAACAGGCCCTTTTCCACCCTCTCCAGATTTACGGGGTGACGGGACAGCCTCTGATAGGCCTCGCGAACAAAACAGTTGACGGCATCGGCCGTCCGCACCGCGGACTGGTCGCGTCCGTCCCGGGCCTTAGCCGACTGCACACCGCGTGCCTCATGCCCGCTTCCCGGGTCGGTATCCGTAAACCCGCCCGACAGGCCGGCTCCGCGCAAGCGCAGCACCGCGCGATGCTGCGTGGCAGGATACAGATCGCCGGTGATCCCGTCGCCAAGCGGCAGATTCAGCAACTTCTCGGCCAGTTCGACAGTACCTTCGCTGATGCGGCCCGCGCGGCGGTCGAGGATCGTCAGGCACTCGTCGGCTGCGCTCAGGGTGGCAAAGTTGCACCGCAGGACCACCTCGCCCGGATGAAGATCGAGCCCGATGCCGGCCGCCTCCACCGGACCACGTGCCAGCAACACCGCATCCGCCGGTGCCAGCCCCAACAACACCCCGGTCCCGGTATGGGTACCGACCGGGATACCCGCATATAAAGGATCGACCAGACCGGTGAGGCCTTCGTGGGCCAGCCGGTCGAGGTTGGGGGTGGCCGCCGCTTCCAGGGGAGTCTGCCCCTGCAAATTCGCACAGCTGTGGTCCCCCAGGCCATCAAGGATGATCATCAAGCCCTTGTGTCGCACCATCTGTACCTCCCAAGGCACCCAGCCCTCAGCCTGCGGCGGGAAAAACCTGTTTCAGTGTCGGTTTCAGTTTGGCCGACAGCGCGTCAGCAATGATGCCGAGGATCTCGGCGACCGTGGAATCCCTTTCTTCATTGGCAACAATGGCGATCTGCGCTTTGTCTGCCTCTGCCAGCAGGAAGGATTGAAGCTGCCAGATCGCATCAAAATTCTTCAGATAACGTTCCGAGCGGCGTTGCGGCACCTTGCCACCGCGCCCACGGATCCGCTTGCGCAGCTGACCCTGCTTCAGTATCCCCAGCATGACCGGTACCACGACGACATCATCGTCGCACTCCAGCCTTCGAACCAGCGAGGAATCGATATGGACGCCCTCCAGCACCATGGACACGCGTTCGCGCACGGCGCGTTGCACCACCGCCTCACACGAAACCGTCAACAGCTCCGTCTGGCTGCGATAACCCGTTATGACCCTGTCCTCCTGACCGCAGGAGCCCTCGGCATCGGGCAGCGCCCGCCAGGCATCGAACGACGACCGGTGCAGAACCGGCAGCAGGCGTTCGGGCATCATCATGCGCATGACCTCGCGCAGCATATCGGTGGACTGGGTGCGGAAGATATCTAGCTGGCTGGCCAGCGCGGTCGCAATGGTGCTCTTGCCCGAACCCGGGGCACCACCGATCAGCAACAGGAGCGGCATCCCGCTTTTGCTGAACTCGCTCCACAAAAGGTAACGCTGAGCCGCCTTCTTGCCGATCTCCCTGAGCAACACGCGATAGGTCAATCTGCCCAGGTAGGAGGTGTCGATCTCCCTTCGATTGCGCGCCACCAGGTGGCGGCCCAGTATCCGGCTGAGGTTGCGGGCATCCTCATAGCTGATGCCGCACAACTCCAGTGATTTGCTGTGCGCCTCGCCTGAAAAAGGCAGCAGCTGACCTTCGTCAGTGCGAATCATGACCTGGTGGGTTGCGTCTATCTGTGATTCGTAGCGATTGGCCAGGTAATCACTGTGAATTTCGCGCAACCGGGCCGACACGCATTTCTTCAGTTCGCCGGTCGCAATCGTCGTTCGGTCACTGAGGGCGTCCTTTACGTCCGACGCCAGATCATAGGCCTCGTCAAAATCCAGGCCTATGTCCTGCAGCGAGCGCGTCAGCATCCCTCTTAGAAAAGGGACCTCAGTACCTTCCTCAGCATTGGTGACCAGGAGTTTCGCCATAGTGGCCTAAGCTTACGACGATCTGCCCGGAAGATGTCAAACATCACCGCGGCCGCAAACAAGACACAATTCATCGAACCCTGATATAAAGGCAGTTTTTCGCCTCAACCGCGTTTGGCAAAACAAACAGCATCGCCCTGGGCGAGCGGGAATCAACGCATGAACTACTGGCTAATGAAATCCGAACCCGATGTATTCGGCATCGATCACCTCAAGGCCATGCCGAAGAAAACCGAACACTGGGACGGCGTGCGCAACTACCAGGCCCGCAACATGATGCGCGACCAGATGAAGAAGGGTGACCAGGTCTTTTTCTACCACTCAAACTGCAAAGAGCCGGGCATCGTCGGCATCATGGAGGTGGTGCGGGAAGGCTACCCGGACCACACGGCCTTCGATCCGGATGAAAAGTACTACGACCCGAAAAGCGATCCGGACAAGCCGCGCTGGTACATGGTCGACGTGAAGTACAAGCGCCATCTCAAGCGCAACATATCGCTGCAGGAACTGAAGGCCCTGCAGGATCCGCGTCTCGACGACCTGCCCCTGCTGCGCAAGGGAAACCGACTCTCGATCATACCGCTGACAAAGGCCCATTGGGACCTGCTACTGGGCCTGGAGTAATCGGGATGCAGACCGACCGCAACAAGATCCGGATTCTCGTGGTGGATGACAACCAGCCCGCACGGCAGTTGGTGAAATCCACGTTGGCGCTCGCCGGCTACACCGGGATTACCGAGGCCACCGACGGCTCGAAGGCACTGGAGGCACTGCAACACCGCAAGTTCGACCTGATCATCTGCGACTGGGATATGCCCGGCACCAGTGGCATCGATGTCCTGCGTGCAGTGCGGGCGGATGAATCGCTCAGTGCCACCCCTTTTCTGATGGTCACGGCGAACCAGCAGAGGGAATTCGTCCAGGCGGCTATCGAGGCCGGGGTGAACGACTATGTCGCCAAGCCCTACCGCCTCAGCACCTTGAACGACAAGACGATCAGGCTACTCGGGGGCAAATGAACCCATGAGCTTCAGAACCCTGGTGGACTGCGATCGACTCGCCTCCCAACTCGGTCGGCCCGACTGGCGCATCTTCGACTGCCGCTTCGACCTTGCGGCACCGCAGCGTGGCGAACAGTCGTATGCACAGGCACATCTGCCGGGTGCCTTTTATGCCCACCTCGACCGGGACCTCTCCAGCCCGATCACGCCCCAGAGCGGCCGTCACCCCTTGCCGGAGCTCACCCGTCTGCGCACATGGCTGGGCGAGCATGGCGTAAACCCTGACACCCAGGTCGTGGTCTATGACGATACCGGCGGCACCATGGCGGTGCGCCTGTGGTGGCTGCTGCGCTGGCTGGGCCACGAACGGGTGGCTGTGCTGGACGGGGGCTGGCAGGCCTGGACACAGGCCGGCCTGCCGCTGCAGGAAACAGCAGCGCCCGAGGTCGAAACCGTATCATTCAAAGGCTCGGCGGACTGGCGGCAGGTGGTGACCAGCGAGGCCCTGGAACAACAGTTGCGTCGGGGCGAAAACCGACTGCAGCTGATAGACGCGAGAACGCGTGAACGCTTCCGCGGCGACGCCGAGCCCATCGACCCGGTCGCCGGCCATATACCGGGAGCAATCAACCTGCCGCTGCAGGACAATCTGGAAAACGATGGCAGTTTCAAAACCGCGGATACCTTGCGCGCCATGTATGTCGACGCCTTCGCCGGGCAGCCGCCAGACAGCATGGTGGCAATGTGCGGTTCGGGAGTGACCGCATGCCATAACCTGTTGGCGATGGAAGTGGCCGGGCTGCACGGTGGACGGCTCTATGCCGGCTCATGGAGTGAGTGGATCCGCGATCCCGGACGCCCAGTCGCCACCGGCGACTGAGTTCACTCAGGTCCGCAGATCGACGCGCATGCTGACCGCCTGCGCCGCGGTATTGGTCTCGTAGACCACGACGACATCGGCGCGGCCATCGGCCTCGCCCAGCAGTGCCAGGCCTTCCGCCTTGGCGCCACCCGGCGTGCTCACCGCGCCCAACAACACCGTGTCCTGCACGATCCGATCCTTGCCGGGAATCTGGTCAACCCCGTCCCACCACCACAGGCAAAACGGCCCGGGTGAATCGTTCACCGGCCCCGAGAGAATCAGAAAACCCTTTTTCAGGGCCACCATATCCCGAATCCCCTGACCATCGAGGCGAATGAAACGCAATCGGTAGTCCTTCGGCCGCTCAAACTGGAACACCATCACAGGGACGTAATTCTCACGCAATACGGGCCCGCGAAAACCGAGATAAAGCTTTTTGTGGCGGAAAGCCATCCCCTCGATATCGATGCCGTTCTCTTTGCTGGGCAGACCGAAGAAACGCTTCAGCAACGGGTCCCTGCTCAGGCGTTTCGACAGGTCGATTCGATTGACCTTGCCCAATTTCCCGCTCTTCGGGTCGAACGGGAGCCGGTACAGGCAGTTGCGCGACGGATCCGAGTCTATTTCTTGCAGTCTCTCGCGATTCCTGCGCGCCGAGAGCTCGGGTCGCATCCGCCGGCGGCGATAGGAATGCGAACCGACGATGTACAGACAATCGTCACCGAAGGTGATTGCCTCGATATCCGTTTCCTGGTCACGCTTGGCCAGTGCCAGCCGCTGCTGCAGACGCCAGGAACCGCTCCCGGGGTGATGCCTGAAGATCTGCAGCTGGTGCCCCTCATCCGCGCCCATCACCAGAAAATCGGCAATCACGACGGCGCCGCTGAGATCCATACCGGCGTCGATTTCACCGCTCAGAACCATCGGACGCACCTTGTCGATGCGCTCAGGTGCCAAGCCTACAAAATCCTGCGCCTGCAGTTGTTCAGTCAATATACTGCGCACCTTGTAAGAGTGATTCGTCGAACAGCTCAGGCAGGTCATCGAGTCGAGCGAAGGCGTGTCCCCTGGGCAAGGTCAGACGCATACAGCCGGTGGCCTCGGGAAATACCAGTTCCAGCGTAATCTCTTCGGGATCATCGGCAACATAGCATTGCAGAACAACATCGTTGCGATCAACCACACCGAGGAAGTTGTCGCCCGGCACCAGCAGGCGATCGGCCAGCGGCACGATCCGGCTGGCCTGCAAAGCCTCCGGCTGGGCGGAGGATATGTTCACCGCATTGAGATAGTCGCGGTAAAACACCTGCAAAACCCGGTGGGCACGCGCGCCGTTCATGCGCGACGCCAGCTGGTACCGCCGGGAGAATCCTCTAGCACGACCCCAGCTTCCTTGAGCTGGTCGCGTATCGCATCCGCATCTGCCCAGTTCTTGTCCTTTTTGGCCTGGACCCGGCATGCGATCAGGGCGTCGATATCGGCATCCGTCAAACCTTCCCCGCCCGGCTCGGCGCCGCGCAGATAGGCCTCCGGGTCATCCTGGAGTATCCCCAGGACATCACCGAGACGACGCAATAGCGCGCCCAGCGCCGCCGCACGGGCCGGGTCGGCCGTGCGCGAGCGATTGATCTCGCGCACCAGTTCGAACAATGCCGCCAGCGCCTCCGGCGTATTGAAGTCATCCTCCATCGCCGCGTGAAACCTGGTCTCGAGTTCTTCTCCGCCGGCGGGCTCGGCATCCGGCAGATCCCGCAGCGCAGTATAGAAACGCGTCAGCGCCGCACGCGCATTGTCCAGGTGTTCATCGTCGTAATTCAACGGGCTGCGATATTGGCTGGTCAGGATGAAATAACGCACCTCTTCGGCACGGTAGCGTCGCAGGATCTCGCGCACGGTGAAAAAATTGCCCAGGGACTTGGACATCTTTTCATCGTTGATACGCACGAAACCGTTGTGCATCCAATACTTTACGAAGGGATGGCCGGTCGCGCCCTCGGATTGTGCAATCTCGTTCTCATGGTGCGGAAAGGTCAGATCGGCTCCGCCACCGTGGATGTCAAAGGTATCTCCCAGGGCCCGGGTCGACATCGCCGAACACTCGATATGCCAGCCCGGCCGACCCTCGCCCCAGGGCGAGTCCCATGCCGGTTCGCCCGGTTTCGCGGCTTTCCACAGCGCGAAGTCGAGAGGATCACGTTTTACGTCACCCGGCTCGACGCGCGCCCCGGCCTGCAGATCCTCGATCGATTTACCCGACAGCCTGCCGTATCCCGGAAAACTCCTGACGTCGTAATATACGTCGCCATTTTCCGCCACATAGGCATGCTCCCTCTCGATCAGGCGGGAGATCATGTCGATAATCTCCGGGAGGTGCTCAGTTGCTCTAGGCTCTTGATCTGGCTTTAAAACCCCGAGCGCCCCGGCATCCTCATGCATGGCATCTATGAACCGCTGGGTCAGCACGCGGAAGGGTTCGCCACGCTCGTTCGCTCGATTGATGATTTTGTCATCTATATCGGTGATATTGCGCACATAAGTGACCTCATATCCCAGCGACCTCAGGTAGCGGGCGATCACATCGAATACCACCAGGACCCGCGCATGGCCCAGATGACAGAGGTCGTATACGGTCATTCCACACACGTACATGTTGACGCGGCCCGGCATCAACGGGACGAAAGGCTCTTTTTTTCGGTTCAGGTCGTTGTAAACGCTCAGCATGGCACTTCAGGAACAGGGTTCACGGTATTGTTGGTCGAAGGGGTGCATACTAACCGAATAGTTGCGATCATCGGTGCATTGACGCGGTCCGGGCGATAAAAAACCGGCTCGGCATGGCCTCCGCAGGGTCGGCGGTCGCGACCAGACAGACAAGAAGTCAACGCCATCCCCGCCAGGGGCGCAAAGGGACAAGCACAAGGTGAGCGATCAACCCGTATTTCAATCTCATACAGAGCGCAACATCCGAAGCCTGCGTACGGCGACGGCGGTCGCCTATCTGGTGGCGTTTTCACTACTGGCACTGACCGTCGGTTTCGGCATCTGGAAGGTCCAGTCGGCACACCAACACCTCGAGCAGGTCATGGCAAGGCACAACCAGAAGGTGCGCCTGATCACGGAGACCCAGGTTGCCTCCTATCGCCGTGCGGATACGGTTCAGCTGCTGATACTGGAGACGGATCCCTTCGAACAGGACGAGATCTTCATGGCCTACCTGAAATCCGGTTTCCAGGTCGGCGACGGCAGAAACCGCATCCGGGCGCTACTCTCCAGCGATCGCGAAAAAGCCATACTGGAACAACAGGACACGATCATCGCCGAAGCGGTGGAACTCCATGAGACCATCGCCGACCTGGCCCGCAGTGGGCAGCACGAGCAGGCGCGCGCCATCTTCATGGATCGGGTGGCCGCGCTGCATGAGGTCGGCCATGCGACATTCGAGACCCTGCGCAATCTGCAGACCCAGGCGGCGGAGCATGCCATCGGGGCCGCCAATGCCGCGTACCGGAAGACCCTGCGCAACAGCATCATCGCCATGCTGATCAGCCTGATCGTCAGTATCACCATCGGACTGCTGATGCATCGGGCGAGTGGCAGGATCACCAGCAGGCTGCGCGACAACGTCGGCAATCTGCGCCACATGGCGCTGCACGACAGCCTCACCGGCCTGCTCAATCGCACGGCGATCACCCAGATGATCGAGCAGCAGCTCAGAAAGGAAGACAGTTTCGCGTTGCTCTACATGGACCTGGACGGCTTCAAGCAGGTCAACGACCTACACGGACACGACCTCGGTGACAACTTCCT
>CAZCDY010000054.1:0-3800 GCA_964497145.1 uncultured Gammaproteobacteria bacterium | reverse complement strand
GGCAGAAACTGTTACGAGATACACCCACAGCAGATCGAACTCGTCCTCCACGAAGGCGCAGCGGGCTGAACCATCGAAAGGGGCCGGCTTTGGGGTTTTTCCGCGCTGCCCGCACAGATACACTAGCGGACCCATTTCTCAAACCAGGTCCGTAGATGAAACTCCCAACCCGACTGCTGATCAGCATTCTTTGCCTTTTCGCCTCCACCCAGGTTTTAGCAGAACCACAGAAGGTCCTGATGAAGACCAGCATGGGGGAGATAACCATCGCACTCGACAACGACAAGGCGCCAAAGTCAGTGGCCAACTTTCTCGCCTATGTCGATGCCGGATTTTACGACGACACCATCTTTCACCGCGTGATCCCCGGCTTCATGATTCAGGGCGGCGGACTTGGAACGGACATGGAAAAGAAGCCGACCAGCGATCCCGTGGAAAACGAGGCCAAGAACGGGCTACAAAACGTTCGCGGCAGCATCGCCATGGCACGCACCAATGACCCGCACTCGGCGACCGCGCAGTTCTTCATCAACCTCAAGGACAATGATTTCCTGAACTACCCGGGCCGCGACGGCTGGGGTTATACCGTTTTCGGCAAGGTGACCGACGGCATGGGGGTGGTCGATGCCATCGCCGCGGTTAGCACCGGCACGGTCTCCGGACGCCGGGATGTGCCGCGCGAAACGGTGCTCATCGAATCCGTTTCGCGTCTACCCTGAAGACCGCGCCCCTTTCCAAGACTGCAAAACCAGGAGCAAGCACATGATTACCCTCAAGACATCGATGGGCGATATCGTTATCGAACTGGATCACGAAAAGGCGCCCAAGAGCTGCGAGAACTTCGAACAATATGTCCGCGACGGCCACTATGACGGCACCATTTTTCATCGAGTGATCAACAATTTCATGATCCAGGGCGGCGGCTTCATGCCCGACATGATGCAGAAGGCGACGCGTGACCCGATCGAGAACGAGGCCGCCAACGGCCTTAGCAACGTCAACGGCAGCATAGCCATGGCACGTACCGCGGCGCCGCATTCGGCCACCGCACAGTTCTTCATCAACGTGAAGGACAATGGATTCCTCGATCATCCCGGGCAGGACGGCTGGGGATACTGCGTATTCGGCAAGGTCACGTCCGGCATGGACGTGGTCGAGAAGATGAAAACGGTCGAAACCACCAACAAGGCTGGTCATTCAGACGTACCAGCCGAACCCATTGTGATCGAGAAAGCCGAGATCTCGGACCCGGAATAGTCTGAAAACAGCCGGGCCTGCCGCTCCGGCAGGCCGCTGTTCAGGCGCCGGTCACAGGACGAAAAAGAGCACCGCCGGCAGCACCAGCAGACTCGCAAAATTGCCCAGCAGCACGACCGCCGCCACCTTGTGCGGCTCGATGTCGTATCGCTCGGCCAACATGAAATTCAGAACCGCAGGTGGCAGCGCTGCAAACACGATCAGTTGCGCCAGCTGCAACTGCGGCAAAGGTATGATCATGGCCACCAGCCAGGCCATGACCAGCCCGGTCAGCGGACAAAGCACCGCACCGGCCATGCCGATCCGCCAGTCCGACAGATCGACATCGATCATGCGTACCCCGAGCGCAAACAGCATCAGCGGTATCGCCACCTGCCCCAGGAGGTCGATTGCCCCGTGCAGGGGCCCGGGCACCTGGACCTCGAACACGGCCACCACCAGCCCAGCCAGGGTCGCCGCCAGCATCGGCATCCGAATCAGCTTCAGGGGGTTAACGTGGCCGGTCAGCATCGCATTGCCGACGGTGAAATGCAGGGTGTTCTCGACCAGAAACAGAATCATTGCCGCTGGCAGGGCCGCCTCACCGAACGCAAACAGGGCCAGCGGCAGCCCCATATTGCCGGAATTGTTGAACATCATCGGCGGCAGGAAAACCTTGTTGCCGTAGCCGAAAAGGCGCGCGAACGGCCATGCGATAAGGCCCGAGCCCAGTACCACCAGCATTGCCGCGAATGCCAATTCGGCGTACAGGGCGAGCTCAAAGCCTTCGCCAGACAGCACAGAAAAAATCAGTGCAGGGGTGAAGATCTCCAGGTTGAGGCGGTTGGCCGACGCCATATCGGGCCCGAAGCGGCGCGCGTACAGATAGCCCAGACCCACGATGGCGAAGATCGGAAATACAATCTCAAAGACCTGGAACATGACTCATCCATGGCGATGTAAATGGCGGAGCATAAAAGCCCGGGCGCCGCTCCACAATTGAAAACACCCGCGTTGCGAATCGGTACAATTCCCTGCTATGACAAAGCAATGGTTTATTTCCGACCTCCACCTGGCAATCGAACGCCCGCGTACCCTGACCCTGTTCGAGCACTTTCTCGCCAGCTACCCACAGCCGGGCGATCGCCTGTTCATCCTCGGTGACCTGTTCGATGTGTGGATCGGTGACGACGATGACGCGGAACTCGCCGTACGCGTGCGAACCGCGCTGCGCGCCACTTCAGATCGCGGTGTGAGCCTGTTCATGCAGCGCGGAAACCGCGACCTGATGATGGGCAAACGTCTGATGGACGAATGCGGGGCAAAGCTCCTGCCCGACTGTTTCGTCACCAAGGTTGCCGGACAAGCGACCCTGCTGATGCATGGCGACCTGTTGTGTACCGATGACGTCGATTACCAGAAGGCACGGCGCCGATTCCGTAACCCGCTGTTTCAGTGGGTCATGTTGCGCAAACCATTGCACAAAAGGCGGCGTATCGTGGCCGAGTACCGCAGACGCAGTCGCGAGTTAACGGCGCTCAAACCGGCCGAAATCATGGATGTGAACGTGGATACGGTCATCCGCTACCTGGACAGGCACCGTGTCAAACATCTGATACACGGACATACCCATCGCCCTGCCAGGCACGAACACCGTTTGCCGGACGACGCCGTCGCCACCCGGCTTGTCCTGCCGGAGTGGCACGAGGACGACGCGATCGCCTGGGTGGACGACGGCACGAAGCTCGCCCAAGTGAGCGTCGAGGCTGCCTGATCAGATAGCGTTCGGTGCAAACATCGAACGTCGGCTGAAATCGGCGGGAAGCTGGAACAACGCATCTTCGGCCTGGTAATCCGGCGCGAAATCCACCAGCGACTGGCTGCGTGCGCTGCTGCGCTCCTGCAGAGGAAGGCCGAAGTTCAACGGACGGTCTGCCGCGTACAGGTTGGCCGCGAGATCACAAGGGGTGCGCATGTTCAGAGGCGTCGATTCCAGGGTCGCGGACTGGATGCGCGCAAGGCTCAGCTTCAGGTCACGCAAGCCCTCCAGCGTATCCTCCATGACCCCCTCCACCACCACCATCTCGCTACAGAGTTCGCCATTGGCGAACAGACGCACCTCAATGGGCTGCGCACCGGCAACCTTGGGCGCATCCTCGTCCACCTTGACCTCTTCGTTCAGGATCAGGCTGTCAGCGCCGTCTGACGAGGGCTCCGGCGCACTCAACACCAGGATCGAACGGTCCTCGGTCTGGACGTTGTAGATGATCTCCTGCTGACGGTCGAACAGGGTGTAGGCCCCGGTATCACTGCCTTCATCGAGCCGCACATAATCCTCGGTAACCATGATCCGGCTGACGTAGGGTTCGGTGCCCTCCTCCCAGACCTGGTACACCAGTATGCCCGCCTGACCTGCAGCCGCAGCTGCCGACAGACCGAGCAGCACCAGGGATATCAGGATTTTTTGCATAGTGCCTCCAGGCGTCCAAGTTCAGATTCGGTAAAACCGGCCTCCCGGCGCGCCGGTTTGTGCAGTGGACAGCGTATACCGCCGCTGAAATGCT
>CAZCDY010000053.1:0-21712 GCA_964497145.1 uncultured Gammaproteobacteria bacterium | reverse complement strand
GAGCGTCGCGTTCGCAATGCGAAGGTCAGGGGTTCGATCCCCCTCGGCTCCACCAAATCCTGTCGAGGTGGGACGCCAGCTGGCTCAGGTGTGAAAAAAAAACCGTTTCAATTGGGTCCAGGTCATGACCTGCCGCTGGCCAAGCACCCAGATCCCTACAACCGTATTCCGCCAGACAAGATCGGATATCGCTAACGAACGTGGGACGTTCTTGTCCGCTAAAACATCAGGCAGGCCTGTACTCAAGTGGGTCCTGGGCCTGGGGTCACGCCAATGCGGCAATTATCCGTGCCACGAAAAACATCCCGCACAGGCGAATTGCAAGTTACCCTTGAGTCTCGGACCGAGACGAAAGGGCGTTGGCAGCTATGCTCCTGTTTACACGACGTGAAGGCCAATCCCTGATCCTTGAAACCAGCGATGGTCCCATTGAACTGAAACTTGCCTATCTCAATGGAGAACATGCGCGGATCGGAATCGACGCACCCGGCTCGGTCGGCATTGTTCGCAAGGAAGCCAGACTTCCGGGCAATCGTGAAGCATCGCCCGTCGAACTCGACCTGGAAGAGGAACCGTGGTGGTATCGCCCGGAGGATATGAAGACTTAGCCGCCTGCCTTTTCCACGGTCTTATCGCTGCCCGCAGGATACCGTTGGGCAGTGAAAACCCCACAGCGCCACGAGGCCCCGTCTTGGGTTTCCTGGGTGGGCCACGAGTGTACTTTTTCCCAAGTTAAAGCCGGAATCTGGGCGGCCGCTAAGCTAGCTACCCACAGTCAGGCGGCATCGCCGCCGCGCCTGGCGTTCGCTACGAGGCTTCTCCCATGCGCAAGAAAAACCCCAAATCCGTTTTACGGTTAACCATGCTGGCTGCAGCTGTTACCAGCATGGCTGGCGCCGCTGCCATCGGCTGGTGGCTGCCGGATTGGGGCAGCAGCGTGGCGATAGCGGTGCTTTCAGCACTTCTGGCGGTGATGCTGACAGGCGTGCTGTTGAATGTCCGCCTGATCGCACCAATGAACGTCCGCCACCAAGAGCTCATCGACCGTCTGCTGATTGCAGATCGTGGTGCGGCCCCCACGAGCGGTGATGGACCACCGGGCGCAGAAGCCCCGACCGGAGAGCCGCATGGTCGCATGTTGCGGGTGATCGATGAGTTCAAGAGCATGGCCGAGGACCTGGCCGACCAGGGTAGTCACATTGCGATTGCGTCAGCAGAGGTGTCCTTCGCGGCAGACCGCCTGCAGGTCGACGTTCAGGCCGAGAGCCGGCAAATCGGCGGCATCACCGACGCTGCCAGCCGTATCGAGGCCGTTGTAAATGAATCGGCAGACAGCGCTGCGGCCGCAGCGGAGTACGCCGCACGTGCCCGCCAGGCAAGTTCCGCCGGCCAGCAGGCGGTAGAGGGGGCCGCCGAGCAGATGCGCGCCACCAATGAGCAGGCTCGTCACTCGTCCGAACTGGTAGCGGCGCTGGAGAACAAATCGGGTCAGATCGAGCGCATCACGACGGTGATCAGCGGCATCGCGGAGCAGACAAATCTGCTGGCGCTCAACGCCGCCATCGAGGCTGCACGCGCCGGCGAACAGGGTCGCGGGTTTGCCGTTGTGGCTGACGAGGTGCGCGGTCTGGCGCAAAAGACCGCCGAAGCCACCGACGAGATCGGCACCATGGTGCATGAAATCAGCACCGATATCCGGCGAGCAGCCAAAACCATGACCGATCTGTCCGGGGCCATCGCCGATGGTGCTGAGCGCACTGTCGACGTGGGCAAGCACCTGCAGGAGATCTTCACCGACGCCGAAACAGTACACGAGCGGGTGCAGGCCATCGCGGACGGCGCGTCCGCCAACCGAGGAGAAGTCGCTAATATCTCGAATGCCATCCAGGCTGTCGGCGCCCACTTGCAGGAGACCGAATCGCAGGTCGGATTCGTATCCAGGCAGGCCGAGCAACTATCCAGTATGGCTGAGTTGATTCATGGTCGGGTGTTGGCAATAGGCGTCGAGTCGCTACACACGTGCATGCTGCGTACTGCACAGAATGCGGCGCTGGCGATCGAACAGCTGTTCGAGACGGCAGTGGAAGAGGGACGGATCAGCGACAGTGCGCTGTTCGATCGCAACTATGAAACGATTGCCAACACCAACCCACCCAAGCACAAGACCCGCTTTGACGATTTCACCGACCAGGTGCTGCCGGCCGTTCAGGAGCCGATTCTGGAGCTCAACCCGGAAGTGGCCTATGCTGGAGCCGTGGACAACAACGGCTATTTTCCCACGCACAACCGGCGTTACGCCAAGCCGCTGACTGGAGACTATCAGGTCGACCTGGTCAATAATCGCACCAAACGCATATTCAGCGACCGTACAGGCAGTCGTTGTGGCAGTAGCACCGAACCTTTCTTGTTGCAGACCTACAAGCGCGATACGGGTGAGGTTATGCATGACGTATCCGTGCCGATCTACGTAAACGGTCGTCATTGGGGCGGCTTCCGCATGGGTTACAAGGCCGATGTGAACTGACTGTCGGGCCGCCTGGTGCCCGCCTTTTCGCGCCTTTAATTCACGTCGGGAAGCTGCTGGAATTGGAAGTCCAGCGTCGTACAGAACCGCTCGTGGACGGGTTCATGTGAGTCCCCTGTATTTGACGTGGTTGGTCCGGAGTGCCGTCCGGCCGACCTGGCCTGAATGCCAGGAGTTCAGGGACTTCGATCGGCGTCTCGGTGTCCCATCTGGATCTGCTGTATCGTCCGGAAGCTTTGACGTTGCCGGATAGAGATCGGTCCCAGCCTTGGATCCACCCCGACCAACGGGCGGTAAGATACGACCCGAGCAATGAACGGACGACGGTGGTTCTATGCAAGACTACATTGATTTAGAGAAGCTCGAGGCCAGTGCCAAGCCGGTCCTCGATCTGGCCTATGCGCGCGTGAATGATCCACTGTTCTGGGCGCAATTTGCTGTTATAGCCGTGGTTTTCGTGCTCGCCCGTTGGCTGGTGACGCCGCTGCTGAAAAAAGGCCTCGAGCGCCTGGCGGCGGGCTGCACGCGCGTGCCCAGCTTTCGCCGCCCGATTGCGGCTCTGGCCTCGGTCGCAAATCCGATCGCCTGGCTGGGTCTGCAGTGGATCGCGAACGGGATCGCCAGAGCCCTGGAATGGCCATACCATGCACTGACCGTCGTCGCCAGCCTGCTTACCGCGTGGCTGTTGATCCGCCTGGCCACCCTGCTGGTCCCCAATGCGGCGCTGGCAAGGTTTATCGCGATCGCGGCCTGGACCATCGCGGCCCTGAACATCTTCGGGTTGATCGATTCAGCCAGCGCGTTGCTCGACAGCTGGTCGGTAAATGTTGGCGAGGTCCGGGTCTCGCCTTTGACCGTGGTGAAAGTTGGGCTGTCGCTTTGGTTTGCCCTGTGGCTGGCCAATGGTCTGGCGGCCCTGGTCGAGCGCCGGCTGGAACTGTCCCCGTCAGTCGCCCCGACCATGCGCGTACTGGGTGCGAAACTGACCCGTATCGGCCTGATCATTGCGGCGATCCTTATCGCCGTTTCCGCAGTCGGCATTGACCTTACCGCGTTTGCGGTGTTTAGCGGCGCGCTCGGTGTGGGTCTGGGCTTTGGCCTGCAGAAGATCTTCTCCAATCTGGTGAGCGGTGTGATCCTGCTGATGGACCGCTCGATAAAGCCAGGCGATGTAATCGCGATCAACAACACCTATGGTTGGATCAACTACCTCGGGGCGCGCTATGTCTCGGTGATCACCCGTGACGGCAGCGAGCACCTGATCCCGAATGAGGAACTGATCACCCAGCGGGTGGAAAACTGGTCGTACAGCGATGACCTCGTACGCCTGCGGATCCCGATCGGCATCTCGTATGATTCCGATCCACGTGTCGCGATCGCGCTTTGCGTTGAGGCCGCCGAGATGGTGCCACGTATTATCCTGCAACCCGAGCCACGCTGCCAGGTGGTCCGTTTCGGTGACAGTTCGGTCGACCTCGAACTGCGGGTCTGGATCAACGATCCCCAGAACGGCCGCGGCAATGTCATCAGCGAGGTGCTGCTGGGTGTATGGGATCGCTTCCACGAGAACGGTATCTCGATCCCCTACCCGCAGCGCGACCTGCACCTGCGCTCGATGCTGGGTGAAAGTGATTTGCAGACGCTGGCAGCGGCCCTGCGCAGCCCACAGTCAGACGGAGGGACAACATGATGCTATTTACACTCTGCCAGGATGGTGCGGCGCAGGAAGGCGGGCCAGAACTGCTCAAGCAATGGCGCTCGCAGCCAGAATCATGGCTATGGATTGACCTGCAGGACGAACCTGCCGAGACCGAAACGGACCTGTTGTGCAGTCAACTGGGCCTGGATGCGCATGCCGTTGCCGAGGCCCAGCGACCGCGTCATCCACCAGGCTTTGACGTCTTTCCGGACCATCTGTACCTGTTGCTGAAGCCGCTTACGTCGGAGACCGACGATCTGGAGTTTGCCACCCAGCAGATGGCGGTTTTTGCCGCGGACCGCCTGCTGGTGACCCGCCACAGCCAGGATTCGCGCTTCATTACCCTGCAGCATGAGCGCATGCGGGAGCATGGCAGTGATGGTTTGTCACCGCTCGGCCTGCTCGCAGCCATTACCCGGCGCGTTGCAGATCGCTATGGCCGGATCCTGCTGGACCTGGAGCATCGTCTCGACGAGATCGAAGACCTGTTGTTCGTGGCCCACACCGACGGATTGATGGAGGAACTGGTGGGCTACAACACTTCCTTGAGAAAAATGCGTCGTATCCTTGCTTACCATACCAATGCCTACCAATCGTTGCGTGATCACTTTCCTGCCGCCGCAGATCCGTATTGGCATGAGGAATTCGAGGATATCCACAACGTCATGGAGCGTTTCCACAGCCTGGCCGACATGTACCAGAGCGTCATCAACGACCTCATCGAAGGCTACATCAGCCTCAATGCGCACCAGTTGAACCAGATCATGAAGGTGCTCACTATTGTCACGGTGGTTTTCGTGCCGATGTCCCTGTTGGTGGGCA
Source organism: uncultured Gammaproteobacteria bacterium (assembly GCA_964497145.1). Lineage (GTDB taxonomy): Bacteria > Pseudomonadota > Gammaproteobacteria > Chromatiales > Chromatiaceae > Thiosocius. The sequence goes on along the minus strand of CAZCDY010000053.1, from coordinate 16,667 downwards.
TGTACGGTATGAACTTCGAATACATCCCGGAGTTGAAGTTTCAAAACGGTTATTTTGTTCTTCTCGGTGTCATGGCCGCGATCGCCGCCGGCCTGCTATTGTTGTTCAAGCGCGTACGCTGGTTGTAAGTGAAGCGTCCGCCCGCTGCGGCGATGTGACCTTCTCCTCCAGTCCCGGCCCAGGAAGTGTATCAATGGAGGCGCTCCGGGAGATTGGCGATGTTTTTTCGTTCACCGCGGCACCTGTTTGTTGTTGTCCTCATGCTGCTAACTGCTTTTGCATGGTTTCTTCTTGGCAGACAGATGGGCGAGGCAGGGTCGGAATCATTGACCAAGCAAATCATGTCGATGGAACTCCCCTCATGTCATGGCACAATCTGCTTGTGCGCTGAACACGGCGCGCGTTCGATCAATACAGGATGACCTGAGTCAGTATCAACGGACGCGGCAGCCATCTCTTGGGCGCAAGGCGCCGGAAGTAAAAGAACGCCGAGTCGGACGGGCCCGCATTTCGCATCTGCCTGCTGAGGTCTTGGCGCCAGCCGAAGCACGCTACGCGTCATCAGGTTCCGAAAAATTGGAAGAATAGCGACGGAATACACCATCAACTATGGAAACACCGACAACCGAACAGACCCAGGTGGAACTGCTTGAGCAGGTCGTAGAGCACTTGGACGCCGGCCGGCAGGATGAGCTGGCCGAGCGAATCGAATCCAGCCACCCTGCTGAGGTCGCCGACCTGCTTGAATCTTTGCCACCCGAACATCGCACGGAATTGTGGGATGCGGTGCCCGCCGCGCAGGAGGGGGAGGTACTCTCCCATCTGCGTGAGGAGGCCAGGGCCAGCATCATTGGGGAAATGGGCCAGGAGGAGCTGGCCGCAGCGGCGCAGTCGATGTCGCCCGAAGACCTGGCAGAGGTCATCGAAGAGCTGCCCGATGAGCGGCACACGGCCCTGCTCCTCGACCTGGAGCAGGACCATCGACGGCGCCTGGAGGCGATCCTGAATTTCGAGGAGGGGACAGCCGGGCGCCTGATGAGCACCGACGTCATCAGCGTGCGGCCCGATGTGAGTCTTGCCGTGGTTTTGCGCTGGCTTCGTCGGCACCTTTCGCTACCACCGCACACCGATGCATTGATGGTGATCGACGACGAAGGAAAGTATCTGGGAAAACTCGGGATTGACCATCTGCTTACCAGCGATCCCGATCTCGTTGTTGAACAGGTCATGGTTCAGGGTGGCAACCTCGCGCATGCGAGTATGAGCGCACATGAGGTGGCGTCCCTGTTCGAGCGCCGGGACCTCATCTCCATCGCCGTGCTGGACGAAGATGATCGCCTTCTTGGACGCGTCACCATTGACGATGTGGTCGACATCATCCGCGAGGAGTCGGACCGTACCCTGTTACACAGCGCCGGTCTGAAAGAGGATGAGGACCTGTTTGCGCCGGTGATGCCCAGTGCCAGACGGCGTGGTTTCTGGCTCGGCATCAATCTGTTGACGGTGTTCATGGCCGCCGCGGTCATCGGTCAGTTCGAGGAGGTGCTGGACAAGGTAGTGGCCCTCGCGGTACTGCTGCCGGTCGTCGCCAGTATGGGTGGCATCGCGGGCAGCCAGACCCTGACATTGACCATCCGTGGTCTGGCTCTCGATCAAATTGCCAACGCGAACGTGCGCTGGCTGATCGGCAAGGAAATTGCCGTCGGCGCGCTCAACGGTATCGCCTGGGCCTTGGTGGTGGCTGCAGTGGCCTATGTCTGGTTCGGTAGCACCGGCATCTCGGTGACCATCGCTGCGGCCATGGTCTTGAACTTGTTGATCGCGGCCTTTGCGGGCGTGCTTATCCCGCTGTTGCTGACCCGGCTTGGTATCGACCCCGCACTGTCAGGTGCGGTCATCCTTACCACGGTCACCGATATTGTCGGCTTTCTCAGCTTCCTCGGCCTCGCGTCGCTGATCCTTCTCTGACCGGAGTGACAGTTTCCTTTGCGCCTTATCAAAGAGGGGAGCCCTGATTGCACGTGACCCTATGGGTCCGGACGTCGTCTAATAGCGGTTTGGTATTCGCTGTGCCGGGCGACCGTGCACTCCGATTGTCTCGTATGCGGGCTCGGCGCTGGCATGGAAAAGGCGTTTCGGTCGATGCTTGATGCTACAAATGGATGGCCGGTGTTTTGCTGTTGCTTTCGAATTGAATTGATAGGGTGCACTATGTTGACGTCGGCGGTTGCCAGATCTGCCCGGCGTGCCGTGGAGGTATACCAGTGAGTGATCAGACGCCCGTATTGGGTTGGCGGGAATGGGTTGATCTGCCCGAGCTTGCGCTCAGTCGGATCAAGGCGAAAGTGGACACGGGTGCAAGAACCTCATGTCTGCATGCGTTCGAACTCGAACCATTCGACAAGGACGGACAACCCTGGATTCGGTTCAAGGTGCACCCGACGCAGAAGGATGAGACCCTGGTGGTTCAGTGCGAGGCGCCGATCTGCGATCAAAGGGCAGTCACGGACTCTGGGGGACATACCGAACAACGCTACGTCATCTGTACCAGGCTGCGCGTCGGGAGTTGGGAACAGATGGTGGAGATGACCCTGACCGGTCGTGACAATATGCTATTTCGTATGTTGCTCGGCCGCACGACGATGACAGCGGGCGGTTTTTTGGTCAACCCGGCGCTTTCCTATCAGACCGGCCACAAATTCAAGCACAAGCTGAAGCAGAGTGGAACATGAAGATTGCCATCCTTTCCCGCAACAAAAACCTCTATTCGACCCGCCGCCTGATCGAGGCCGCAGAGAAACGCGGCCATGAGGTGCATGTGTTCGATGTCCTGCGTTGTTACATGAACATTACCTCGATGCGGCCGTCGATTCATTACAAGGGCGAGGAGTTGACCGGTTTTGACGCGGTTATTCCCAGGATCGGTGCCTCGGTGACCTTCTATGGTACGGCAGTGCTTCGTCAGTTCGAGATGATGGGGGTCTACCCGCTTAACGAGTCGGTCGCGGTCACGCGCTCGCGTGACAAACTGCGGTCGTTACAGTTGCTGGCCCGCAAGGGGATCGGCCTGCCTGTGACCGGGTTCGCGCACTCACCGGACGATGTTCAGGATATGCTTAATATGGTCGGCGGCGCCCCCGCGGTAATCAAGCTCCTGGAGGGCACGCAGGGCATCGGCGTGGTTCTTGCCGAGACCAGAAAAGCGGCGGAAAGCGTCATTGAGGCCTTCATGGGGCTGAAGGCCAACATCCTGATTCAGGAATTCATCAAGGAAGCGGGGGGGGCCGATATCCGCTGTCTGGTGGTGGGTGGCAAGGTGGTCGCGGCGATGAAGCGCCAGGGCAAGGAAGGTGAGTTCCGCTCGAATCTGCACCGTGGTGGATCGGCAACCGTCATCCGGTTGACGCCGGAGGAGCGGTCAACCGCGACGCGTGCGGCCGGCATCATGGGGCTGAACGTCTGTGGTGTGGACATACTGCGGTCGAATCACGGCCCGGTGGTCATGGAGGTCAACTCTTCGCCGGGTCTTGAGGGTATCGAGAATTCGACGCAAAAGGATGTAGCCGGAATGTTGATCGCATTTATCGAGAAGAACGCCAAGCCAAACAAGACCAGAACCCGGGGGCGGGGTTGAGCTCATGGCCCGATCAGATTTCGAAATTCATGGTGTAAAGGTCAGGCCGGGAGAGCGGGCGGTGGTTGATATTCCGCTGCCTGGGCTCTATACGGAGACGACCGTCAACATGCCGGTGCATGTGGTACACGGCCGGCGTGAGGGGCCTACCTTGTTCGTGAGCGCCGCAGTGCATGGCGATGAGATCAACGGCGTGGAGATCATCCGTCGTTTGATTCTTCAGCCGCAACTGCAGAAATTGCGCGGCACCCTGTTGATCGTGCCGATCGTGAACGTGTTCGGCTTCCACAACCAGTCGCGGTACCTTCCCGACCGGCGCGATCTGAACCGCAGTTTTCCGGGACGCGAACAGGGCTCGCTCGCTGGACGGCTGGCGCATATCTTTCTCACCGAGGTGATTATGCGTGCGGACTTCGGTATCGACTTACATACGGCGGCCATACACCGCGACAACCTGCCGCAGATCCGGGCAGATATGAGCCTGGATGCATTGGGGCCCCTGGCCAAGGTGTTCGCTGCGCCGGTGTTGATTCACTCCGCGCCTCCCGAAGGGTCTTTGCGACATTGTGCTGCAGATGAGCAGGTGCCGATATTGGTGTACGAGGCGGGTGAGGCCCTGCGTTTCGATGAGGTCTCGATTCGCATCGGCCTGCGTGGCGTGGTCAATGTCATGCGCCAACTGGGGATGCTGACGCTGAAACGCAAGCCACCGAAGAAAAGTGTCGTCTTGCGCTCGACCTCCTGGCTGAGGGCGCCCAGCAGCGGTATCGCCCGGATGCTGTCCAAACTGGGAGATGTGGTGTCCAAAGGTGACGTCCTGGCGCACGTGGGTGACGCGGGGGGGCTCGGGGAAGAGCCGATACTGGCCCCTTTCGACGGCGTGATCATAGGCCGTGCAAATCTACCCCTGGTCTACGAGGGTGAGGCGGTTTTCCATATTGGCCGGACAAGGCAGGCCTCCCTGGTCGAGGAGCACCTGGACGCGATGCAGGATGGCGACCAGTTTAGCCTGCCTGAAATCGTCGAGGAACCGGAGATCGTCTGACAAAGGCGTTTACCCGTACTCGGGGATGCCGGTCGGCAGGCTTTCGCAGACAGGACGGTGCCTGAGGCGGCAAAAGCTGAAACGCAAGCAGGCGACTGCATCGATGGCGCGACATCGCTTGCCGGGCTCTGTCTTTGCGCAGAAAGAAGGTCGACTGCCAAAATAAGCGCTTGAAAACTCAAGTTTTATCGTAGAGAGGTCCGCAATCTTGGACGATCCTGAGCACGATGTTTCAACGCCGCAAAGCAACTGGGCTTTTGACGGTATCAGTGACAGCTTCGAAGCCCACATTGAGAAATCCGTACCCAATTACCGTGAAGGGCATGAGCTGATATGCCGCTATGCAGATTTTTTTCTTCGAGAGAATTCGATCGTTCATGAAATAGGGGTTTCGACGGGGGCGCTCGCCAGAAAATTTTTGGAGTGGAACAAAAAACGCGCAGGGTTGCGCTATGTCGGTATCGATCCGGTGGAGAGCATGGTCGAGTATGCTCGCCAGGCTCATGTGGGTGAGGCCAGAGTCAGCTACGTCAATGAGGACATAGTCACATATGAACTCAAGCCGACAACCGTAATTGTTTCGTATTACACACTGCAATTCATCCACCCTGCATACAGGCAGGATGTGATTAATAAAATTTACGAGAATCTTGAGTGGGGAGGCGCATTGTTTCTATTTGAGAAAGTTCGCGCTCCCGATGCACGTTTTCAGGATTATTCCATGCAGGTTTACAACCGAATAAAGTTTGACAATGGCTTCTCGCCAGAGGATATCTGGAACAAGTCTGAAAGTCTCAAGGGAGTTTTGGAGCCATTTTCCACCCAGGGCAATCTGGACCTGTTAAAGCGTTCCGGATTCGTCGATATCATGACCATATACAAATTCGTCTGTTTCGAGGGTTGGCTTGCAATCAAGTAGTTCGGAACCAAAAAAGATCTGCCCATCGATGGTGGCGGCGCGCGATTGTTTGCATGAACGTGGTGTTTTCACAACAATTTCGATTCGTTGCATAGTTGCAACAATTCCGTCTGGTGGACTATAATTCCCCCACTTATCTACGAGGGATTCTCAAAGTGCGCAAAATCACATTTGGTGCGGGTATGACCGTGCTCGCAGCCGTTATGCTGTCGTCATCGGCGATGGCCGCCGGAAAGATCGGTCTCGGTGTCGCGATGTCTCCTGATTACGAGGGCTCAGACGATTCAGAGGGCTCGCCGGTGCTGTTCGGTCATTACGCCTGGGACAGCGGAAGGTATGTGGCCCTTGGCGGGACCAATGAAGCGGGCAAGGCCCTGAGGCTCAAGGCCAATCTCATCAGCAGCGACATGAGCCCGATGTGGGAACTGGGACCTGTTGTCCAGTACCGCATGGAGCGTGACGACGTCGACAACAATCAAGTCGACAGAATGAAAAAAATCGATGGTGCAACAGAACTTGGCGCCTTCCTGGGGTTCAAGAGCGGCCCCTGGGCTGCCAGCCTGACCTTCGCGAAGGACGCGTCGGACGAACACGATGGTGAGGTGACGGAGCTGTCAGGCTCGTACAAGCTGCCAATGAACGACAAGTTCGCGCTGACCTTTGGTGCCAGCGCCAGTTATGCCGATAGCGATTACATGGATACCTATTTTGGCGTAAACCCGGGTAACCGGGGCAGCAGCAATCTCGCCAACTACAGTGCCGACAGTGGCGTCAAGGACTACGGGCTTAGGGTGGCGGCTGACTATCAACTCAGTCAAAAATGGGGTCTGCAGGGCGGCCTTAGCTACTACCGTCTGCTGAATGATGCCAAGGACAGTCCGCTGGTCGATGACGTGGGCGACCGCAATCAGCTGTCTGCAAGCGTCGCTGTCACCTACACTTTCTAAAGCGTTTAGCGACGAAAACAGCAGAGCGGGCTGGATGGGTTCTTTCGTCCAGCTTGCGTAGCATTTACTGAAGCTGCGGTGGTACCGCAGCGGCTACGCTACCGGGTGGCGCCTGCCGTCCGCTCTGCGAACATGTCCCCTCCCGCCACTCAATCCGCCGGGTTGCAGCGTATGGGTCTTTCAGGAGATTCAGTACATGGGTATTCGCGTCTGTTTAACGGCGGCAGCAAGTCTTCTGGCGCTGAGCCAGACTGCCGGGGCCGGGGGGTTTTACATTTCGGAGATCGGTACGCCGGGCAGCCTGGGCACGGCCGGCGCGGCCAACCCGACCAACAACCTTACGGCCGATTCAGCCTGGACCAATCCCGCCGCCATGATGGGTGTGAGGAAGGACGGTGGGCTGGCCGGTGTCCAGGTGGTCATCCCGCAGAACAGGTTCGACTCCTCCGTTGCCGATGGCGGCGGTAGTGACGGCGGCAACGCGGGCCTCGCCGCGGTGATCCCCAGCCACTTTCTGGTCAAGACAATTACCGACGATGTCAAACTGGGGTTCTCGATGGTCGGTACCATGGGGGGCGGTCTCGATTTTGGAAACAACTTCGTCGGACGTTACGCGTCCTACCGTGCCGTTTTGGGCGCGGTCGCCCTGTCACCGTCGATCGCCTACCGAGTCAGTGACGACTTCTCGATCGGTGCGGGGGTGTCTGCCGTTTACACTACCTACGATCAGGATATCGCGGTGCGGCAGCCCGGCAGCGCCGACGGCCGGGTCAGTATCAATCAGGTGGACGACTGGGGCTTCAGCAGTTTTTACGGCCTGACCTACCAGCTCAATGACAAGGCCATGATCGGTGTGGTCTACCGTCCCGAGTTCGACGCCAATCTTGAGGGCGACTTGAACTTCAGTAATTTCGCCGGTCCGACGCCGACTGCGGACTCGATCGACGTCGACTGGACCAACCCACAGGTGCTGCAGGTAGGTCTGCAATACAAGGTGGACGACAAGTACACCCTGTTCGTTGATGCCGACTGGGAGGACTGGTCGGAGTTCAGCAATAATAAGTTGGCCTTTCAGGGCGGTGCTCTTAATCCGGTGGTCAAGCTTGATCGCAACTTCAAAGACACCTATCACCTGGGGGTCGGCGTGGTGCGTCGTTCCGAGGGACAGATGTTCTCGATGGGCGTCTCCTACGATAGCTCGGCGGTGGACGATAAAGACCGCACCATCGACCTGCCGGTCGACGAGCAGCTCAAGTTCTCCATGGCCTATGGCTGGCTGGGTGATCGCTTCGATTACTCGCTCGGGGCCACCCTGATCTACCTGGGGGAAGGCAAGGTCGATCAGACCGCCCAGGGCGTGCGCTTCAAGGGTGAATTCGATACCAACTATGCGCTGTTCGTAGGCGGCACCCTGCGTTACGAATTCTGAGCATCTGCCGTTACCCAGTTGGATGCCGCTGTCCTGGCGGCATCGAAGGTTTCCACTGCCGCAATTCCTGATACCCTTTGTGTTTTGCATTCTTCGGGAATAATCGAATGGAATTGAACAACAGCCAGCTTCGACAGGTAATGGCCAAGGATCTTACGGAGATCTTGATTCGCGTTGGGATCATTGCGGTCATGATCTACCTGAGCTTGCATGTTTTTGCCCCCTTTGTGGGCCTTATGTTGTGGGGGCTGATTCTTGCGGTCACGCTCTACCCGGTGCACCAGCGTCTTGCTGCAAAGATCGGCAATCGCCAGGGGTGGGCCGCGACGCTGCTGGTACTGGCCGGTCTGCTGCTGATCGGTGTCCCGACGGTGATGCTGGGCATGTCCTTCGCGGATCGTGTATCTGAAGTGCATGGGGGATTGCAGAACCACAGCCTCCAGATCCCGTTACCGCCGGCGTCCGTTGAAGGCTGGCCGTTTATTGGCGAAAAGCTGTTTGCGTTCTGGAACCAGGCGTCGCACAACCTTCCCGCCTTGCTGAAAGACATGGAGCCGGAACTGGCCGAATTCTCCAAGAAGATTCTGGCGATTGTGGCGAGCACGGCGGGTGGTGTCTTCAAGTTCCTGGGTTCGCTGATCATCGCCGGGATCATGATGGCCTACGGCAAGTCGGGTGCCGAGGCCATGTCGCGCATCATCTGCCGCCTGGCGGGAAAGGAAAAGGGCCCGGGACTCTACGATCTGTCGACCGCGACTATCCGCTCGGTCTCGATGGGTGTGGTCGGCGTGGCCTTCATCCAAGCGTTGCTGCTGGGTCTTGGTTTCATGGCGGCCGGCGTTCCCGGGGCCGGGGTATTGGCAACACTGGTCCTGCTCCTGGGCATTCTGCAGCTGCCGGCGTTGCTGCTTTCCCTGCCGGTGATCGGCTACATTTGGTGGAGTGGTGATTCCACCGTGATGAGCATCGTCTTCACTGTCTATCTGCTGGTTGCCGGGATGGCCGACAACGTACTCAAGCCGCTTTTGCTTGGCCGGGGCGTCGATGCCCCCATGCCGATAATCCTGCTGGGGGCGCTGGGCGGCATGGTCGCTTCAGGTCTGATCGGGCTCTTCGTGGGCGCGGTGGTTCTGGCCCTCGCTTACGTGATCTTCATGGCCTGGGTTGCCGAGGGCGACGAAGAGCCCTGTGAGCAGGCGGCGGCCGAAGAACCCGCACCATCCGTCAGCGAATAGCCGACTGGATGCGTGGTTCAGCCAGTCTGGTGTTGGAGCGCCTTGTTCTGCTCTGCGGTGCCCTGGTGCTGGGCGCCTGCACCACCCTGGGCCCGGACTATCAGGAACCGCAAGTGGATTGGCTGCAGAACTGGCATTCTGCAGCCTACGGGCAGGCAGACAGCGTGGCTGGGGCCGGCGAGGCGGACTTTCGTTTCTGGTGGCAGCAGTTCAATGATCCGGTCCTGAACCAGCTGATCGGGCTGGCGAGGCAGGAGAACCCCTCGCTGCGCATCGCCGGCCTGCGCATCCTCGAAAGTCGGGCCCAACTGGGTATCGCCGGCAGTGCACTGTATCCGCAGGTGCAGCAGGGGACCGGTGCTGTCACCTATGTGAACAATAATTACCACGGCGGCTATGCGCCGGACGACAGCCAGAGTTTTGTCGGCTACCAGGTTGGATTCAACCTCGGTTGGGAGCTGGATTTCTGGGGCCGCTTCAAGCGCGGTATCGAATCGGCCGATGCCGCTTTCTTTGCCTCGATTTCGGATCAGCAGGATGTGCAGGTGCTGCTCAGTGCGCAGGTCGCAGACCTGTACTTCGCCTACCGTACGACGCAGTTGCGTATCGCCATCGCACACGAGAATGCCGCTATCCAGAAACGCAGTTTCGAGATCACCGACAAGATATTCAAGAGTGGCAATGGCTCGGAGCTGGACGTGCAGCAGGCCAAGACCCAGTATCTGGCGACGCTGGCAACCATCCCGAATCTGGAATTGACCCTCAATAAGACCCGGAATGCACTGTCCGCCCTGCTTGGCCGGGCACCGGGGGATCTGCCTGAGCTGGCCGGCGAGGTAAAGAGGCTGCCGGAGATCGGTGCGGCAGATATCCCGGCGATGCCGGCCAGCCTGCTGCTACGCCGGCCCGACATCCGTTCCGCGGCATCGAAAGTCGCGGTGCAGTCGGCCCAGATCGGGATAGCCGAGGCGGATTTTTATCCGTCGATATCCCTGCTCGGCAACCTCAGCTGGTCGGGCAGTACCCTGGATGATAGTCCTGATGTCGGCAGCCTGGGTGTGGGTCCCGCATTTCAATGGAACCTGTTCGACCATGGCCGCATCGCCAACAATGTTCGCTTGCAGGACGCGCGCCTGCAGCAGCTGATCGAGAGTTATCAGAACACGGTGCTGCAGGCTGCACGTGAGATCGATGATGCGGCGATCGGCGTGGTCAAGACGGCCGAGCAGCAGCAATACCGCGACCAGGCGGTACAGGCATCGGAGCGCGCCCTGGATATTGCGAACCGTCGCTTCCGCGAGGGCTACTCGGATTTTCAGCGGGTGCTGGACGCCCAGCGTTCGAAATTTGCGCAGGCGGAGAATGCGCTGGTCAATCACGGCAGTCATATCAGTGCCGTGGTCAGCCTGTACAAGGCACTCGGCGGTGGTTGGCTGGACACCCCGGTTGAGCAGTTGATTCCCGCGGATACGCGCGACCGCATGCAGGAACGCACCGACTGGGGTGATCTGCTCAGTGCGCCTCTGCCCACGAATCAGGTAAACACATCAGCCACCTCGGGTGCTTCCCAAAAATGAGTGAGAGAAACGAACCGGAACAGGCGGCTGACGAAGAGGTCAAGCCGGAGGAGAAAGCGCAGGAGCAGGCTGCAGCCACGACAGTCAAAAAAGGCGTGCTGTTGATCCTGCTGGTGATGCTGCTCAGCCTCGCCTGGTATCTGCTGGCCGACCGTTTCACGCCCTATACCAGTCAGGCACGCGTGCAGGGTTTCGTGGTAGGCGTGGCCCCCAAGATCGCCGGTCTGGTAACCAACGTCTGGGTGAAGAACAACCAGGAGGTGGAGGAGGGAGAGCGGCTGTTCGAGATTGATCCCTCTCAGTACCAGATTGCATTGCAGCGTGCGGAGTCCGATCTGCAGAACGCCCGCAACCAGGTCGGCGCCGGCACTGCCGGGGTGGAGTCCGCGAAGGCGAATCTGCGCGCGGCGCTGGCCAACGAGCTGAAGGCGGAACAGGATTCCTCTCGCCAAGAGCGCCTGTACCGTGAGGATTCCGGGACCATTTCGGTACGTCGGCTGGAGGTCGCCCGCGCCACGCTTGAACAGGCCAAGGCCAAGGTGCAGGCGGCCGAGGCGGAGATTCAGCGCGCGATCGAGCAGCAGGGTGGTGCAGAGGACAACAACGCCATACTCAAATCTGCCATGAGTGCGGTGGACAAGGCCGCACTGGATCTCAGCAACACTGTCGTCAAGGCGGCATCGCGCGGGGTCATCACCGACTTGCGGGCCGATGTGGGCCAGTATGCCGGCGCCGGCGCCCCGGTGATGACCCTGATCGCGATCCATGACGTGTGGATCAATGCCGAACTCACCGAAAACAACCTTGGTCATCTGCGCGTCGGAAGCCCGGTGGACCTGGTGCTCGACTCGATCCCCGGTCGAGTGTTTGCCGGCAGGATACGCAGCATCGGTCTGGGCGTGAGTGATGGCCAGACGCTGCCACCACCGGGCCAGCTGCCGACGATTCAGAACAATCGGGACTGGTTGCGCCAGTCTCAGCGCTTCCCGGTGATCATCGAATTCGAACCGGGTCAGGCGGAACAGTTGCGCAACGATGTGCGCGTCGGTGGCCAGGTGGATGTCATGGCCTACAGCGAAGGGCATCCACTGCTCAGGCTTCTGGGCAAGGCCTACATCCGCTTCATGAGCTGGTTGTCCTACGCTTACTGACGATTGAACATGCATATTCAGGCAAGGCGCATTTTCCGCTTGAGCGGTACCGTGGCCCTGGCATTGGCGGCCAGCTATGCCATGCAGCTGCCACTGCCTTTCCTGGCACCGCTGTTTGCCTTGATGTTAACCGCACCGCCGAAGCCGCCCATGGGCCTGAAGGGGCTGTTCGGCCTGGTTCTGGTGGTGCTGTTGTCGCTCGGTATCGGCCTGGTGTTGATCCCGCTGTTGCTGAAGTACCCGCTGGTGGGGCTGTTGCTGGTCGCACTGGGTCTGTACCTGAGTTCTTACCTCACGGTGCACAAGGGAAAGGCGCTGCTGGGCACCTTTCTCACCATGGGCTTTACTCTGATCTCTGCGGCGGGAACCGTGGATTTCGCGCTTTCCACGACCATCATCAAATCGCTGGTGATCGGGATCACGATTGCGATCGCCTGCCAGTGGCTGGTCTATCCCTGGTTTCCCGAAGATCCGGCCCCCAGCAAGCCGGCGCCGGCTCCAGTCACCGGTATAGAAAACTCAAACTGGATTGCGCTGCGCGGGACCTTGATTGTGTTTCCTGTTTACCTGCTGGTGTTGACCGATCCGCTGGCCTATCTCCCCATCGTTATGAAGTCGGTCTCCCTGGGTCAGCAGAGCTCAATGGTGAACGCCAAGAGTGCGGGGAAAGAGTTGCTCGGCTCCACCTTCGTGGCCGGCTGTTTCGCTATTCTGTTCTGGATGATGCTGGGTATCCACACGGGCTTGTGGATGTTCTTCCTGCTGATGCTCCTGTTCGGCGTGTACTTTGCGAGCAAGCTCTATCAGCTGATCGCAAGTCGCTATCCTGCCTCTTACTGGCTCAATGTCGGGATTACCATGTTGATCCTGCTGGGTCCGGCAGTCGAGGACAGCGACAGCGGCAAGGATGTCTACGCGGCATTTCTGGTGCGCATGGGACTGTTCCTCGCGGTCACGCTGTACGCGTGGCTGGCAGTCTATGTTCTCGAGCAGCTGCGGAGCCGACACATCAATCTGCTCGCAGCACGGCTTGATGCCTGACTTGGGGCGGGGCGAAAGTCGCAATGTGTGAACTACACTCCAGGAATTCACTCTCGCCTTTCGCTGCAGTCTGTTCGTTCGCTTGTTGTCTGCCAGACCATGGGCTAATGTCAGGATATGAAGCGATTCCTGGCCTTAATCCTGCTGGCGGCCTGTGTTTCCGCCGGCGCCGAGGTATTCCGGCACGTCGGTCCCGATGGCACGGTGACTTTTTCCGACACGCCTTCGCCGGATGCCGAAAGGGTAAACGTGGCCCCTGCACAGACCGTCAGCGTGCCGCCGGTGTCGCCGCGTGCGGCCAGGGTGCGGCGACCCGGGGGTAACGATGGCGATGGCAGCGGGTCGGCCCCTGCATATAGCCGGTTCGCGATCACAGCGCCATCAGATGGCCAGAGTGTCAGGGCCAATGACGGCAGTGTAACGGTCTCCCTGTTGCTCGAGCCCGCGCTGGCGCCGGGCCACACGATCGAACTCATTCTCGATGGTGAAGACGGGGGGCAGGTGTATTCAGGGTCCAGGCTGACATTCAATCTGAGTAATCTCTCCCGCGGTGAACACCGGTTGTTGGCCCGGGTGAAGAACGCAAAGGGCGATCAGTTTGGCGAGACGGGGGCAGTCAGTTTTTATGTCCTGCGGGTTGCTGGCGGCGGTTGATGATGGCAGCCGTGGTGCACAGCCGAGCTGTGCTGCGCCCGGCTGATATCAAACCCGGCAGATCTTGAACTCATAGCTTGAATAGCCCCTAAGCGGAGATTTCCCGATGTGGCGATTGCTACCCCTTTGTCTGCTGGTTGCCTGCGTTGCCACTGATCCTCAGCAATCGGCTTCCGGCGGGAGTGTTGCGGGGGCACAGGCGCGCGTCATCCGGGCGTTGGAATTGCCGCTGCGGCCACCGACACTGATTGTCGAGGGCGAGCCCTCCCGGTGGACTTTCCAGGATTTCAATGTCGCCGGTTGGGTGGATGAACTCGGGTTCTGGCAAATCCGGTCCGAGATTTCGCATGCCCGATTCGGATGTGCGATTTACGAGGTGGGGGTGCAGCTGGGCAAAGGCCTGCCGGCCTGCAGCAACGTCAGCTGGTTGACCCATGTCGAATTTGTTTCGCGCGTCCGGCACTGCAACAATGCGACCCGGATTCACTCGGGCGGCGGCAGGTTCCTGGACAACTCGGCGGTCGAGGCGGCGAACTGCGCGCGCGTGCTGGTCCGCTGTGAGGGCTGCTGACTGCGCGATACGCGGGCCCGCCCGCTGATTCAAAGTCTCCGCCCAATCAAGGTTGTGTCACGATTCTGAGGCAGCCAAGCTGAGTTCAGGCAGCAAAAGGCGAGCGCTCGGTGACCTGGCTTTCGGGCAGCGTATTGGGCCCCTGCTGAGTTTGTTGGTCGTGGTCGTTTTTGTTACCGCTATGCCGGGACCCATCCCGCAGGATCATGGCTACCATCTGTTTGCCGACCGCCGGACCTTGTTCGGCAATCCCAATTTCAACGATGTCGTGTCCAGTATAGGGTTTGCCCTTGGCGCCCTTTCTTTTTTCCGCATGTTGCTGTCACACCATGAGATGCCAGACTGATTTCACTGCCTGCAGGCTATAGATTTGCTTGATGATCGGTGATGTCGAGGGTGTTTTGCAGACTCTCTTGTATATACAATCGTCCGTTGGCGGTGTTTTTCCGTCAACGTATCCCTTCAGAGGTTGCCGATGAGACCACCGCAAACAGACTATCTGTCATACCAGAACATCGGTTTCCAACTCGCCAGGACGGTGCTGCCGGTTGCGTTGCTGGCGCTCGCTTTCTCGGCCTTTGCCGTGGAAGCGGAAGCTGCAGGCGTATCGCCGGACTGGGTACAGCTGTTTCTTGGATTGTTTGGTGGGCTGGCATTGTTTCTCGGTGGTCTGCAGTTGCTGTCGGAGGGCATGACGAAAGCCGCCGGCCAGACAATGAAGACAGTGCTCGCAAAGCTGACGACCAATCGTTTCAGCGGGGCCCTGACAGGGGCCTTCGTCACCGGCATACTCAATTCCTCCACCGTAACCACCCTGCTGGTCGTCGGCTTCATCAGCGCCGGCTTCATGACCCTGGCGCAATCGGTTGGCGTGATCATGGGCGCGAATATCGGCAGTACGGTGACCGCACAGTTGCTGGCCTTCAATCTTTCGGCCTATGCACTGGGCCCGGTTGCGGTCGGTTTCTTCATGATGTTCACTGCCAAGCGCGAAAAGGTGAAGTACTACGGCATGATGATCATGGGCATCGGCCTGGTGTTCTACGGCATGGGGCTTATGAGCTCGGGGATGGCCCCGCTGCGCACCTATGAGCCGTTTCTGGCTATTCTGCGGGGCCTGGAGAATCCGTTGGCGGGTATCCTCGCCGGTGCTGTGTTCACGGCGGTCGTGCAATCCTCTGCGGCCACCGTGGGTATTGCCATCGCGATGGCGAGTGAGGGTCTGCTGGCACTGCCAGCCGGAATCGCGTTGGCACTCGGGGCGAACATCGGCACCGCGGTCACAACTGCGATCATGGGCATCATGAGCAGCAAGTCGACGGATGCCGTACGTGCATCGGTGGTTCACGTGGTTTTCAACGTCCTGGGGACCCTGATCTGGCTGCCTTTCATCTGGCTGTTGGTGGATATTGCGGTTTGGGCTTCACCGGCAAGCGCCGGTCTGGATGGGGCGGCCAAGGCGGCGGCCGAGGTGCCGCGTCAGATCGCCAACGCCAATACGCTGTTCAACGTTATCAACACGCTGTTGTTCATCGGCTTTACGGGGGTGTTCGCGAAACTGGCGGAACGCCTGGTGCCCGAACGCAAGGCACCAGAGGGTGTGATCATCCAGCCGGAGTTTCTCGATGAGGCAGCATTGAAGGCGCCGGCCGTCGCGCTGCAGCAGGTACGTCTCGAACTCGGGCGGCTAGGAGAGATCATGTCTGGCATGCTGCGGGATGTCGGGCCGGCACTGAAAAGCCGGAATTTTGCAGCCATCGAAGAGATTGCCAGGCGCGACGACGAGGTCGATATCCTGGAGGCGGCGATCCTCGACTATCTGGGTAGGGTTCGTATGGGCATGATGACCGAAGAGGAGAGTGACGAGTTTCAGGCCCTGATGATCGCCACCGACAATATCGAGAACATGGCCGACGTCATCGAGACGGATATAGTCGCCCTGGCGCGACGGGCGGCCAATATCAAATCCGTTACCGGAGAAGAGACCCGGGCGATGCTCACTGAACTTTACGACTCTACGCTGAAGTCGGTTGAATTGGCTGTGAAGGCGATACGGGACAACGACCAGAACGCAGCAGAGTCGGTGATGATGCTGAAAGATACCTTCCGCGAACAATCAAACCGTCTTTTGGGCCGCAAGGCCGCGCGACTCTCTGCGGAAGATCCGGACTATCTGGAACTGGTGAGGCTGCAGATGGGGTTTGTCGACCAGATGCGACGTATCTACACGCTCGCGAAGCGCGTTGCCAAGGTCACCCTGCCGTCCGTGATTGCGCAGCAGGACGGATGAAACGAGCCCGGTCGACGAAGGGCAAAGCGTAGGGTGGGATAGGCGCCAGCCGTATCCCACCGGAACACCCGGCGTACCTGAAACGGCGCGATTCTCTTCGATCATTGGCGCCCTGCGCAGCTGTCGCTGGCGGAGGCAAGGGAAGGATCGAATTCACTGCATGAGCAGCAGGGC
>CAZCDY010000052.1:0-21735 GCA_964497145.1 uncultured Gammaproteobacteria bacterium | reverse complement strand
CTAGGGCTCGTATCCCTGCGCCGTCAGCCAGAGTTCAAGCATCATCAATATCCAGATCATTTCGCCGTAATAGTCGGCATGCTGGTCCCCGTGTAAATCGATGATCTTGTCGATGAATTCCGGCTTCACATAGCGACGGCGTCTCATGCGCGCCAGGTTGTCCGCGGCCAGTTCCTGAAGGCCTGGATGTTCGGTCATCCATACGCCAAACGGCAATCCGAAACCGTGCTTCGGTTTGTCAATGATCTCTCGCGGCAGAAAGTCGCTCACTGAGCGTTTGAAGAAATCACGCAGTCTGTTGGCGGGCATCTTCCGGCGCGAAGATACTCGGGTACTGAATTCGACCAGACGATCATCGAGCATCGGGTATTCAACCCCGATGCCTGCCAATTGGCACATGCGGTTGACCTTGCGCAGATCGTTGTCGGCAAGGGTATGGTGCCAATCCAGATAGAGCATTCGGTTCAGCCGTGACGCCGATCGGGGGTGATTGTAGATTTCGCGGTCGAGTTTCAGGGGTAGTTCACCGTCGACGGCACCCCAGAGTTCGTCTGTCACGATCTGACGCGCACCCAGGCGGTTCAGAAAATTATAGGTTTGCAGCCGGTCCGGCAGCGGAACATTCGCCTGCTGGACATAACTTCTGGCCTTGCCGATCAGGCCTCCCTTGTTTGCAGATAGTGCCTTGAACAGCAGAGGCTCCAGCATAAACCTGCGGCCCCATGCAGGCAGTTTCGCGTAGTGCTCGAAAACCTCCTGCTTTGCATAGCGTTCATTGCCTGCAAACAGTTCGTCACCGCCATCGCCGGCCAGCAGGCGCTCGCGCCCGTCGGCTGCAGCAAAGCGGGCACAGAAGTAGGCGGGTAAGGCGGACGAGTTGCCGAAGGGTTCATCGTAGGCCGCGGCTATCCTGGGCAATTCATCGAGGACATCCTCCGGGGTTACGTAATAGGTCTTGAAATCGGTATTGAAGCGCTCGCCGGCGAGTCGGGCGTAGCTGGTTTCGTCATAGCCCTCGGCATTGAATCCGATCGAATAGGTTTTGGGGTTGGGCTCGTGCCGGGCAAGCAGGCCTGAAACCGTCGAGCTGTCGAGGCCGCCACTCAAAAAGGCACCCGAATCGGCGCCGTCTGCCAACCGTGCTACCGAACTGGACAGCAGGCCCATCATCTCCTCGCTTGCGCTATCCAGAGACGTGTCCGCGTGTTCGCGGAAGTCCGGCTCCCAGTAGCGTTGTGTTCGCCAGTTGCCATCTTCTGCAATCAGCGCGTGGGCAGCGAGCAGCTTGTTGACGCCCTCAAATGCGGTCGACGGCCCGGGTACCATGTGGAAATAGAGATAGTTGAAAATGGCCTGATCCGACAACTGCGCCGGTTGACCCAAGAGCCGATTGACCGCAGTGGCTGTGGGCCCGAAAAGCAATTCCTTGTCGCGACCGCGCGCCCAGTAGACGGGCATCTGGCCGAACCGGTCGCACGCGATCAGCGCCAAATTGGTTTTGCTATCGGTCAAGAAAAGGGAAAATCGCCCGCCGATCACGGACAGCAGTTCGCTACCGAGGCGCCGATAGGCCTCCACGAGCGCATGTGCGGGGCCTTTTTTCAGCTGAATATCGGCGAACTCATACTGCAGCCAGTCGACATTGCCGGATATTGCACAGCAAATGTCGGCATCGTGCAGCGCCCATCCATCGACGACGCCGGCCAGAACGCCAGGCCCGGCAAACCGTTTCCAGGTGTGTTCCGTGGCCAGTGAATCCATGGCGTCTGCAAACCCGGGCCCGGTCTGCTTACTCACGACGGGTGCGATACAACCGGCAATTCCAGGAACAATCAAACGATCAATACTCCAAGGGGGTCAACAAGAACCGCATTTGTATACACGCCTGTCACCCCTGGGTGGCAAGGCCGGAGCGGTGTAAATCCTCACTGGGCAGAGATTATGCACCAGGCCGATCATGGCCCCAACAGTGTTCGCTCGGCCGGCTTTGGTATACTCCGCGGCCTATCTGGTTCAATGAAGATTAACGGGATCTGATTTCTGATGGCGACATTCGAACAAGTGCGGCAAATAGTGGGTGATGTTCTGCAACTGGGTGACCGCACGGCAACGCTCCAACCGGAAACGGCGTTGCTGGGAAATATCCCGGAATTTGATTCCATGGCGGTGGTAGGCGTGATTACTGCGCTGGAAGAACAACTCGGGATTATTGTTGAAGACGATGACATCACCGGCGAGACATTCGAGACACTGGCAAATCTCACAGCTTTCGTACAGTCCAAGATCTGATCCTTCAGATAAATCATGCCCTTGGCTTTTTTTCTTGACGGTGTCGCGGGGAAGCTTTTTTGCACCGGTTCCTTACACGAGCTCGGGCAGAATCCTCGGCGCAAAGTCCTGATCGTGCCCCCCTTCGCGGAGGAGATGAACAAATCACGCCATGTCCTGGCCGCGCTGGCAGCCGCGATCGGCGATGCCGGGCACGATGTCCTGATGCCCGATCTTTTCGGTACCGGTGACAGTGCGGGTGACTTCAGCGAGGCGACGCTGGCGACCTGGAGGGCGGATCTGGACGTCGCTATCGAGCGCCTCGATCCTGCCGGGGCCCTGGAGTTAATCGGCCTGCGAGCGGGCGCCTTGCTGGCCGCCGATGTCACCGGCAGACACGAGGTGAAATCAATGACCCTGTTGCAACCCCTGGTCGATGGGAAGCAGCAGCTCACCCAGATGCTGCGGCTGCGGCTGGCAGGTGGACTGATGGGTGGCGGTGAAAAAGAGACAACATCGCAGCTCAAGCAAAGACTGGCGAGTGGGGAGTGTCTGGAGATCGCGGGTTACGGGCTGTCAGGGCAGCTGGCCGCGGATCTGGAGACACTGGCGCTGGCAAAATGCCCCCCGGCCGATGTCGCTCAGGTCCACTGGATAGAGGTAGTACCAGAGCCCGGCCGGATGCTGATGCCGGTCAGCCAGAAAGTCATTGACGGCTGGCGCGACAACGGCGTAGTGGTCGATAGCACGGTTGCCGTATGCGATCAGTTCTGGGCAACCCAGGAGATTGCACCCTGCCGCGGGATCATAGATGAGACCATCAAGCACTTCGTAAGCTGATCTGTCATGTATGGCGAAGAACCCATTTTTTTCGAATATGCGGGTGAGCGGATGCTGGGCATCCTTCATCACGCGCAGGGCAGGGTGCCGGGTGTCGGGGTCCTGCTGGTCGTGGGTGGACCCCAGTACCGGGTCGGAAGCCATCGGCAGTTCGTGTTGTTGGCAAGGGAGCTGGCTTCAGCGGGTATCCCGGTGTTCCGTTTCGACTACCGTGGCATGGGCGACAGTGTTGGTGAGGCACGTGATTTCGAGGCCATCTCAGATGATATCCGTGTTGCCCTGGATGTTTTTCGCGAAAGGGAGCCGGGTGTCGCCGGCGTGGTGCTCTGGGGCCTGTGTGACGCGGCAACGGCGAATGCCTTCTACGCCGTTTCGGATGAACGGGTGGTCGGGCAGATCGCGCTGAACCCCTGGGTACGCACCAGCGAGGGAGAGGCCGAGGCATATATCCGGCACTATTACCTCAAACGGTTACTCAGCCGTGACTTCTGGCGCAAGGTTTTGGGCCTGAAGTTTGATGCCTCTGGAGCATTGAAGGATTTTCTGCACAAGCTCATGCAAAGCAGGCGCGGCGGCGCCCGTGCGGCCGTGCATGCGGATCAGCGCCCGTTGCCGGAACGGCTGCGCGATGCACAGATCGGCTACGCCCGGTCGACTTTGTTGATTCTCAGTGGTCAGGACCTTACCGCAAGGGAATACGAGAATCGGGTTGCCGAATCGCTTGAGTGGAAGGATTGGATGGCCTCTGCCGGGGTGACCGTATGCAGGCTGGAGGAGGCGGATCACACATTTTCCCGTGCGCTGTGGCGTGATCAGGTTGCAGTCTGGTCGCGCGACTGGATTCTCGGTCTTTCCCCCTGAGCGATCTTTCCCCCTGAGCGAGGGGTTGAGCCTGAATATTCGGGTCCGCCTTCGTGCAATATGCAGGTTAGACCAGGACCTGTAACGGTGGAGGATGACCCAGGAACAGATGCGGGCTGGCGGTATAGCCATAGGCCCCGGACTGCAGTACGACCATCAGATCACCGACTTCGGCTTCGCCAAGCTCCATTCTATCCGCCAGGATGTCGAGCGGAGTACAAAGAGGGCCGACAACGCTGACGAGTTCACGTGGTTCTCCCGCCACCCGGTGCGCCGTCACCACGGGATAATTCTTGCGGATGACCTGGCCGAAATTGCCGGAGGCCGCCAGATGGTGATGCAGGCCGCCGTTGGTAACGAGATAGACCTGGCCGCGGGACACCTTTTTATCGATCACCTCGCAGACATAGATGCCGGCCTCCGCAACCAGGTACCGCCCGAGTTCAATCACGATCTCGGTATCGCCCAGGCGGCTCTGGTACTCCTGCAGACGGAGTTGCAGGTTCTCGCTGACGGAGGCCAGGT
Organism: uncultured Gammaproteobacteria bacterium; assembly: GCA_964497145.1. GTDB lineage: Bacteria > Pseudomonadota > Gammaproteobacteria > Chromatiales > Chromatiaceae > Thiosocius. The sequence goes on along the minus strand of CAZCDY010000052.1, from coordinate 17,241 downwards.
CCAGGCGTTGTTCACCGGGAAAGTAGGGAATGCCGAATCCGCCGCCGATGTTGAGCATTTCGATCGCAGAAGGTGCGTCGTCTGCGAGCCGCAATGCCAGTTCAAAGGTCGCGTTCTGCGCCTCGATCAGACTGTCCGGGCGGAGGTTCTGCGATCCGCTGAAGATGTGAAAGCCGCGGAAGTATGCACCCGATTCGCCAATGCGTTTGAGTACGGACGGTACCTGCTCGGCGTCTATGCCGAAGGGTTTCGGTCCGCCACTCATCTTCATGCCGGAAGATTTGAGCTCGAAATCGGGATTGACCCGGACTGCCACCCGTGGAGCAATGCCCAGCTGCTCCCCGACACGGATAGCCCGTTCCAGCTCCCCCGCAGATTCTAGATTCAGGGTGATGCCGGCGGCCACCGCACTGCGTAGCTCGTTGTTGCCCTTGCCAGGGCCGGCAAAACTGATCTCGGCCGCGGGAGTCCCGCTGTCCAGCGCTACCCGCAACTCGCCGAGTGAGGCCACATCCAGTCCATCGACGAGGGCTGCCATATGGTCGACGACGGCGGGCATCGGATTCGCCTTCATCGCGTAGTGAATCGAGACGCCTTCGGGCAGGGTTTCGCGCAATTCACGTACCCGGCGCGACATGGATTCGCGGTCGTAGGCGTAGAATGGCGTCTGGCCGAGCTGTGCGGCAAGTTGCCTCATGGCGAGCCCGCCGACCATGATTTCGTCTCCGACAACGGGAAACTGCAATAGCGGGGCATGTTCGGGCTTTTGACTCATGCGGATTCTTCCGGTGCGGTAAAGACCCTGGCGAATTGGGTCGACAGGGATTTCCGATCGATCTTGCCGTTCGGGTTGCGAGGCAGTTCTGCGACGATCTCGACGTGCCCCGGCAGCATGAACATCGGCAGGTGCACGCGGCAATGCGCGAGTACCGCATCGATATCCGGTGATGCCGAGAGCGTTTGCACCACCAGCACGATGCCACTGCCCAGCTGCGGGTGTGCTGCACCGAATGCCACAGCCTGTTTAACCCCGGCCATGCCGAATACGACCTCTTCGATCTCGCCGGGGCTCACGCGGTAGCCGGAGGTTTTGATCATCTCATCATTGCGACCAATGAAATAAAGATAGCCATCGGCGTCGCGGCGAACCTGGTCACCAGACCACACCGCGATCTCGGGGTTTGGCAAGCCATCTGGCTGGCCGGGCGCCGGCCTGAACCGGATATCGGTCTTTTCCTTGTCACCCCAGTAACCCAGTGCGACCAATGCGCCACGGTGGACCAGTTCGCCTGCTTCGTCGGTCCCGCATTCGCTGCCGTCGGGGCGAACCACCATGATGTCGGCATTCGGAATCGCCTTGCCCATGGATTCCGGGCGTGAACCCACCTGCTCCGGTGACAGATAGGTGGAACGGAAGGCCTCGGTGAGGCCGTACATCAGATAGATATCGGTATCGGGCAGTGACGCCTTCAGCTGTTCGGTGGTTGCCACCGGCATCGCGCCACCGGAGTTGGTGATGTAGCGCAGGCAGGCGACGGCCTCTTCGGGCCAGGGCAGATCGGCAAGCTGGTTCCAAAGGGGGGGCACGGCCGCAAGTCCGGTTACCTGGTAGCGGGCCACCGCCCGGATCACATCACGCGGCAGCAGATAGTCCATCAGGACTACCGAGGCCCCGTGCAGAAAGGCCGTGGTCAGCTGGCTCAGGCCATAATCGAAACTGAACGGAAGGACCGCGAGCAGACGGTCGCCGGCCCGGTTGTGCAGATAGCTGGCAACGCTCTCGGCACCTGCCAGCATGTTGCGGTGTGACAGCACCACACCCTTGGGCCGACCGGTACTGCCTGAGGTATACAGAATCGCGGCCATATCACTGTCGATGCGCCTTAGCTCAGGCGTTTGCGCCCGCCCCAGCAGCTGTTTCCAGCCGGATATGGGTATGCTTTGTTCGCTCGACAACCCGGGCCCCTCGTCGCCCGTAACTATCACCCGGACCAGGTCTGGGCATCCGGCGAGGGTGTCACGCAACAGGCGCGCACGATCCGGGCTGGTGACCAGAATGCTGGTCGCGCAGTCACGCAGGATATGACCGACCTGTTCCGGCTTGAGGATGGGGTTGATGGGCACAAAGACGCCACCGGCCGCCATGCTGCCGAACATTGCCGCAACCGTTTCAAACTGTTTCGGCAGATAGACCCCGACACGTTCATCGCGATGCACGCCGAGCGCACGCAGGCCTGATGCGACCCGGTCCACGGCCTCCTGGAGTGCCCGATAGCTCAGGGTCTCCTGCTTGAACAACAAGGCTGGGGCATCCGGTGTAACCTGTGCGGAATCCCGAATCAACTGGTGGAGCAAAAAAGCCATGGAACAGCTGCCATCCTTACAAAGGCGCGATTATAACGCGAAGAAACTTGCCGGCCGGGGTGTTCTGCTGAGGCTGCTTCTGCTGCTGGCACTGGTCGCGCTGGCTCGCACAGCGGCGTCCGCTGCAGGCCTGCCGGATACGATCGACAAGGTTAGGCCCTCCATAGTGGCGGTCGGAATCTATCAACCTAGCGGCAGTCCGCGCCAACAATTCAGGGGAACCGGCTTCGTGGTGGGCAATGGGCATCTGGTGGTGACCAATTACCATGTGTTGCCGGAAAAGCTGGACGAGAACAATCGCGAGCAACTCGCGGTCTTTTCAGGCCGAGGCCGCAAGGCCCGGTTTCATCCGGCCCGGATCCTGGCAAGCGATGCGGTACACGATCTGGCCGTACTCTATATCAGCATGCCGCTTCCGGCCTTGACCCTGTCTGAAAAGTCCCCGGCAAGAGAAGGCACCGAGGTGGCGTTTACCGGTTTCCCGCTTGGCATGGCCTTGGGACTCTATCCTGTAACGCATCGGGGGATCGTGTCGGCCATCAGTCCCATGGCGCCCCCGCAGCTGGGTTCGCGGGTGCTTTCAGCGAAGATGATCCGCGCCATGCGTGACCCCTACGATGTCATGCAGCTGGATGCGACCGCGTACCCGGGCAACAGCGGCAGCCCTGTCTATGACAAGCGCAGCGGACAGGTTATCGGCGTCGTAAACAGCGTGTTGGTAAAGGGCAACAAAGAGGCCGCACTCGAAAAACCGTCCGGGATCAGTTACGCGATTCCGGTCCGCTTCGTACGTGACCTGCTGAAAAAGGCCAGTCAGTAGACCAGCATGATGATGGCAGCGCCCAGCAATAAGCGATAGATCACGAACGGCCACATGCCGATGCGTTCGATGAAACGTAAAAAAAAGAATATCGCCAGATAGGCGGTGATGCCCGACAGCAGTACACCCAGTCCGAGTGCTGACCAGTCCACCGCCATACCCTCCTGCACCAGGTCTCGGGTGACCAACAGGCTGGATGCCAGTATCGTTGGGATCGACAGCAGGAAAGAAAAACGCGAGGCGGCTGCGCGGCTCAGGCCGAGCCAGAGCCCAGCGGTCATGGTGATACCGGAACGGGATGTGCCGGGCACCAGGGCGAGCACCTGAAAGGCACCGATCACCAGTGCATCGCGGATGCTGATTTGTCCGATATCACGCTCTCGACGGGCGCGCAGGTCGACCCAGCCGAGCAGCAGACCGAAGCCGATGGTTGTGACGGCGATCACCCAAGGTGCCCTCAGTTCGCCCTCGACCAGTGACTTCAGCAACAGGCCTGCCGCCACGACAGGCAGCGTGCCGACGATGATGGCCCAGCCGAGGCGGCTCTCGCCCGATCCGGCCCCACCAGGCGCCAATGACCTCAGCCAGCCGGTCGCTATCTGCCACACATCATGGCGGAAATAGGCAAGTACCGCCGTGAGCGAACCCAGATGCACGGCGACGTCGAAGGCCAGACCCTGATCGTCAAAGCCGAACAGATACGGCGACAGAATCAGGTGTCCTGAACTCGAAATCGGCAAAAACTCGGTCAGGCCCTGGACGATTGCAAGGACCAGGATCTGCAGTTCAGTCATTGCCCGCGTTCTTTGAGTTTGCGTTCCCAGTTGAGCGAACTGCGCGCGATCTCTTCGAGATCGTCATAACGCGGCGTCCAGCCCAGTACCTCACGCACCTTTTGCGCGCCGGCGATCAGCGCGGGCGGATCACCGGCACGTCGGCCCTGTTCGATAATGTTGAGCGGTGCGCCATGCACCTGTTCGACCATATCCAGCACCTCGCGCACACTGTAGCCATGGCCATAGCCGCAATTGAGGATCTGCGGTTTGCCGCCGACGCGCAGATAGTCGATTGCCTTGAGATGGGCATCGGCGAGATCCTCGACATGGATATAGTCGCGCACGCCGGTGCCGTCAGGGGTTGGGTAGTCGGTGCCGAAGATGTACAGCGCCTCGCGTTTGCCGACCGCCTGCTCGGCCGCCACTTTCATCAGCAGCGTGGCGCCCGGCGTCGACTGGCCGATCCGGCCCTGTGGATCCGATCCGGCGACGTTGAAGTAACGCAGGATCACATAACGCAGATCACTCGCCGCGCCCAGATCACGCAGCATGTGCTCGGTCATCAGTTTGGACATACCGTAGGGATTGATCGGCCGGGTCGGGGTGTCTTCCCAGCACTGCTCCGAATCCGGCGTGCCATAAACCGCCGCGGTCGACGAAAACACAAAGTGTTTCACCCCGGCTTCGACGCAACATTCCAACAGATTGCGCGTGGCACAGGTGTTGTTGCGGTAATACATCAGTGGGTCGGCGACCGATTCGGGAACGATGGTATGTGCAGCGAAGTGGATGACCGTGTCGACCTCATGGTCGCGCAGCAGCGTGGAGACCAGTTCTTTGTCGGAGGTGTCACCCTCGACGAAGTCTCCATACAGCACGTTGTCTCGAAACCCCTTGGACAGGTTGTCCAGGGTGACCACTTTTTCACCCGCCTCACCAAGCTGGCGAACGGTGTGGCTGCCGATATAACCGGCACCACCGGTGACCAGGATTGAACTGGAAGACATCTCTTTTCCTTGTTGTTCTGGATCGTGACAGGCGGGCAATGATAACCGTTGCCCCCATTGATTTCACAACGGACTGACGTCGAGGAACTGCAGCTCGCGGCCGGTGACGGCGGGTGAAACAGACAGACTGGCCCATTGTCGCGGGCCAGGGCGGAAGCTGAAATTGGACAACAGGTCCGGTTCGGCGGGTTGCGCAAATATTCCGCGCCCGACCGCCTTCTGCCTGGCCTCCATGCGCGTCCATAGCATCAGGAAACGCTCCAGCCGCTCCTCATCCCGCAACGACGCGAGTTCGGCACATTCCGCGGCAGACATTGCCCGCCGTGCAAGCCGCAGTGGGTCATCGATTTTACGATAGGTCTCCACATCGATTCCGACGGCAGCGCCCGTGGTCACAGCGAGCAGCGCGATACCGCGACTGTGCGACAGGTTGAATTCGAGCCGATTCCCCGGTCCGCTCAGGTAGGGCTTCCCACCTGGCTGGACCATGAACTGCAGTTCGCCGGCGGGGCACTCAAGGTATTCGCCCAGTATCGCGCGCATTGCGTTGTGGGCACGGGTACGCGCTGGACTGGCAAAGGCACTTTGGCCGGGGCCGGCAGCGTGACCGGGCGGTTCCTCCGATGCGGCAGCGAGGTCGATTCGCCAGATATCGATATGGTCTTCACCCAGACTGGGGGGATGTGGGTGCGGTCTCCATTGTGGAAAGATCTCTCGATGCATCGGCGCTCTCGGGCAGGCAATGGCATCATGATAACAATGCTTCCTGATATCCTGTGAAGAACCCGAACCTCAGACATTGCCGCCCATGCTGAAATCGATCGTTCGACAGTCTGAACCCGACTTATCTGCCGACGATACCCCTCCCGACGGGACCTCCCCGTTGTTGTGGCGCATATACCGTGCCCGCGGTATTGCTGCAGAAACTGAACTCGAACGTGAATTGGCGTCCATGATTCCGCCGGACCGTATGGGCGGCCTGGAAGAAGCGGTAGCGGTCCTGTTTGACGCGATCCGGGACGACAGGCGGATCCTGATCGTCGGTGATTTCGACGCCGATGGTGCGACCAGTTGTGCCCTGGCTGTCCTGGTTCTGCGCGCCTTCGGTCACAGGCAGGTGCAGTTCCTGGTGCCGAACCGGTTCGAGTTTGGCTACGGGCTGACCCCGGAGATTGTCGAACACGCACGCGATCTCAATCCTGAACTGATCGTGACGGTGGACAACGGCATCTCGAGCGTCAGCGGGGTCGCTGCCGCAAACAAGCTGGGCTGGCAGGTCGTGGTGACCGACCATCATCTGGCGGGGCCGGTGTTGCCGCAGGCCGAGGCCCTGGTGAACCCCAATCTGCCTGACAATGACTTTCCCTCCAAGGCATTGGCCGGCGTGGGAGTGATCTTTTACGTGCTCCTGGGTCTGCGCAGTCGGTTGCGCAGTGCCGGCTGGTTTGAACAAGGAGGCATTACGGTTCCGAACATGGCGGATTTTCTCGATCTCGTCGCCCTCGGTACCGTGGCTGACGTCGTTCCGCTGGATCGCAACAACCGGATTCTGGTCCACCAGGGTTTGAAGCGTATCCGCAGTGGTCACTGCCGGCCCGCTGGGGATCGAATGTCTGCTGGCCGAGGACCCGGATCGAGCGCATGAACTGGCTGCTGAGCTTGATCGCCTGAATCGGGAACGACGTACGATCGAGGGCGAGATGAAACAGCAGGCCGAGGCCGTGCTGGAAACCTGGTCCCCGAATGACACGGATGAACTTCCCTGGGGACTTTGCCTGTACCAGGCGCGTTGGCATCAGGGTGTCATCGGTATCCTGGCCTCGAGGATAAAGGAGCGTTATCACCGCCCTGTGATTGCATTTGCCCCCGGAGGAGATGGTCTACTCAAGGGTTCGGCCAGATCCATTCCCGGCCTGCACATTCGTGATGTCCTGGATGAGCTTGCCGTGCAGCGGCCTGCGCTGCTGCAGAAATTCGGTGGGCACGCCATGGCGGCGGGCATGACCCTCCGGGAGAACGACTTCAACGCATTTGCACAGGCATTCGATGAAGTGGTGCGGACACATCTGCAGCCCGACGACCTCAATGCCGTTCTCCATTCAGACGGCGCCATCACCCAGAACGAGATGACTCTGGACACCGCGCGCGAAATCATGAACGGGGGGCCGTGGGGGCAGGGTTTTGCCGAACCGTTGTTTGACGGCCTGTTCGAGGTGCTGAGCAGCCGGGTGGTCGGGGAGAAACACTGGAAACTGCTGCTGTGCCCGGCCGGCGGCGATCTGGCTATCGATGCTATCGCGTTCAATGCCTGCGAAACGCTGCCGGTGATGCCTCAGAGGGTTCATGCGGCGTACCGACTCGATGAAAACGAGTGGCAGGGCAGGATCAGTCTGCAACTACGTATCGAATACATGCAGGAGGCCTCTTAAGGCATGCACGAAGAGATGGAATCAGAGAAACCGAGCAAGTCGGCACGCAAGCGCGAAATCCAGGCGATGCAGACCCTTGCAGATCAGATGGCGGGGCTGAGCGACCATGAGTTGCAGCGCCTGGGTGTCAATGAATCGCTGCGTGAAGCAATCGACCTGGTTCGCCCGATGCGGCCGTCGGGCGCACGCAATCGACAGCTCAAACACTGCGTGAAATTCATGGATATGAGGGCACTCGCGGAGGTGCTCGCTTATCTTGATGATCGGCACTCGCAGCAGGTAGAGGTGAACCGCAGGTTCCACGAGATCGAACGTTGGCGCGACCGCCTGATTGCCGAGGGTGATGCCGGCCTGGAGATATTGTTCGACACTTATGGGGGCCTCGATCGCCAACGCGTGCGCCAGCTGTGTCGGGACGCTTCGCGCGAAAAGGAAACGGGAAAACCCGCAGGTGCGGGGCGCAGGCTTTATCGTTACCTGAGAGAGTTTCTGCCGGGTTCAAACTAAGAAAATTAAATAGTTAGGCGCGAGCATCGCAGGGGAAGCCTCGTAAGCTCGCGGAATTACGACAGTTTTGTTGCGGCGCAATACTTTTGTTTAGGACGACCGTCCGTACGAAGCATTGATGTCGTGGGGGGGCGCATCCATAATCCGCGGATGATTCAGGCCAGAGTGTGAACACGAAACCTATGACAACAACCAGCCAGCGCCCTGTTTTTCTCAACCTGCTGAAAATAAAGCTCCCTGTCGCGGGATTCATGTCAATCATCCACCGCGCCACGGGGATGTTCATGTTCCTGGCCCTGCCGATCCTGATCTATTGGCTTGATCAGTCGCTGTCGGGTCCTGCCGGCTATGCAGCGGTGCATGAAGCGGTGCACGGCTTTTTCGGCGTGATATTCGTGTTCCTGATCATGTGGTCGCTGGCTCATCATCTGCTTGCCGGTATCCGTTATCTGCTGATCGATGTCGACTTTGGCGTAGAGAAAGAGATTGCCGGGAAAACGGCGCTTTGGGTCTTGATCGCCGGACCGATACTTGGCCTGCTTTTGACCGGAGGTGTGTTGTGAGTCGCAAGGCATCAGGGCTGAAGGCCTGGGCTATCCAACGCCTTACAGCGATCTACATCGGGCTGTTCAGTCTGTACCTCGTTCTGGCGTTCTTGTTCTCGGCGCCGGTCGACTATGCCGCCTGGAAGGCCTGGATCGGCAGTCCGCTGGTGAGTGTCGCGATGCTGCTGTTTATCGCCAGTGTGCTGATGCATGCCTGGATCGGTGTGCGCGACGTGCTGATCGATTACCTCCATCCAATCGCGATCCGTGCCACTGTGCTCGGATTGGTTGCCTTGTCGCTGGTTGCCATGGGTCTATGGGCCGCGCAGGCGCTCATCCTTGTCCGCCTGGTCTGAGAAAAAACATAATGGCTTTAAATAAACGACGTTTTGACGCATTGATCATTGGCGCCGGTGGTGCCGGCCTGAACGCCGCCATCCAGCTGGCGAATACAGATGCCCGGGTGGCGGTGGTATCAAAAGTCTTTCCGACCCGGTCGCACACCGTTGCCGCGCAGGGTGGCGTGAACGCCGCGTTGGCCAATGTACTGCCGGACAACTGGCATTGGCACATGTTCGATACCGTGAAGGGGTCGGATTATCTCGGCGACCAGAACGCGATCGAGTTCATGTGTCGTGAAGCCATACCCACGGTCTATGAGCTCGAACACAACGGTGTGCCGTTTTCGCGCCTGGACGACGGCAAGATCTACCAGCGTGCCTTTGGTGGCCAGAGCCAGGACTTCGGCGGAGCCCAGGCGGCACGTACCTGTGCAGCCGCCGACCGCACCGGACACGCGATCCTGCATGCCCTGTACCAACAGAATGTGCGTGCCCGCACCCACTTTTTCGATGAATATTTCGCCATTGACCTGATTCAGGATGACGAGGGCGCCGTGCTGGGCGCCCTCGTCATGGAAATCGAGACCGGCGAGCCGCTGCTGATTGAGGCGAAGTCCACCGTGCTTGCTACCGGTGGCTGCGGACAGGTCTACCGCACGACCTCCAATGCCCACATCAACACCGGCGACGGCAACGGGATGGCTCTGCGTGCGGGTATCCCGCTCATGGACATGGAGTTTTTCCAGTTTCACCCGACCGGTATCGCGGGGCGCGGCATGCTGATCACCGAGGGCGTGCGCGGTGAGGGCGGCTATCTGATCAACAAGGATGGCGAACGCTTCATGGAGCGTTATGCGCCCAATGCCAAAGACCTTGCCAGCCGTGACGTCGTATCGCGTGCCATCGTCACCGAGGTGAAAGAGGGCCGCGGCTGCGGCCCGGATGCCGACCACGTCCTGCTCAAGTTGGACCACCTGGGTGAGGAGATCGTCGGCAAACGACTGCCGGGCATCCGTGAGAGTGGAAAGATCTTCGCCGGAGTTGATGCAGTGCATGAGCCTCTGCCGGTCTTCCCGACTGCGCACTACGTGATGGGTGGTATACCCACCGATCCCTATGGCAGGGTGATCGTGCCACATGGCACTGGTGCAGAAGTGGTCCCCGGACTCTATGCGGCCGGCGAATGCGCCTGCGTATCGGTGCACGGTGCCAACCGCTTGGGTGGCAACTCCTTGTTGGACATCCTGGTATTCGGACGCGCTGCAGGCCTGGATGTCATCGAGAATCTGAAAGAGCACCGCAACCACCGTCCGATGAACGAAACCAGCGTGGAGGCGGCGATGGCCCGCTTCACCCGTTGGGATCAGACCGGTGAGGGTATCTCGGTACACGAACTGCGCGACGAGTTCCGCAAGACGATGGAGGATCATGCCGGGGTCTTCCGCACCGAAGAGATCATGGCCGAAGGCGTGGAGAAGTTGAAGGCGCTCAGGGACAAACTGCCCGATGTGAGGCTTGGTGATCACTCCAAGGTGTTCAATACCGCCCGTGTCGAGGCCCTGGAGCTGGAGAACCTGTTCGATACCGGTATCGCGATCGCCTACTCGGCATTGAAGCGCACGGAAAGCCGTGGCGCGCATTCGCGGCCGGACCATCCGGATCGCGATGATGTGGACTGGATGAAGCACAGCCTGTATTTCAAGCAAGACGATCGTATGGACTACAAACCGGTTCAGACCAAACCGTTGACTGTAGATACCTTCCCGCCGAAAGAACGCGTGTACTGAGGAGTCCCTCTCTATGAAGTTTCTGGTATCCCGATTCAATCCCGAGAGTGACAGCGCACCCTACATCCAGGAGTTCGAGGTGGAGGTCACGCGTGGCATGATGCTGCGGGATGCCCTGCTCGACATCAAGCGTCAGGATGAGTCTTTTGCATTCCGACATTCCTGTGGTGAGGGCGTATGTGGCTCTGACGGTGTCAACGTCAACGGCAGCAACAAGCTGGCCTGCATCACGCCGGTATCGGAGTTGAAAGAACCGGTGGAGGTGCAGCCCTTCCCGGGACGTCCCATCATCCGCGATCTGGTGGTCGACATGACCCAGTTCTACCAGCAGTACAAGGCGGTCAAGCCCTGGCTGGTGCGGAATGACCCGATGCCGGAACAGGAGATCCTGCAGTCACCGGAAGATCGCGACAAATTGGACGGCCTGTACGAGTGCATCATGTGTGGTTGTTGTTCGACCTCGTGCCCGTCGTTCTGGTGGAACCCCGAAAAATTTCATGGCCCCCAGGCGCTGTTGACTGCCTGGCGTTTCCTTGCGGATACGCGCGATCAGGCAACCGACGAACGGCTGGATGAACTGGAAGGCCCGTACAAACTTTTCCGTTGCCACACGATCATGAACTGCGTTGAGGCCTGTCCGAAAAACCTGAACCCCACGAAGGCCATCGGACATATCAAGAATCTCATGCTTAAGAACGCCATTTGATGCCCGGCTGACGAATGGCTGCCTGCTCTCCAAGTACCCGTGGGCCTGTCGCTCGACAGCGCCTTGCCGTTGTCCGCCCCGCTTCCGAGGTTGGCGCTCGTGGATGACGCACCGCGTAGCGAGCAACTGCGCTGGCAATGCCGGCGAGGCATGCTGGAACTCGACTTCGTTCTCGAACGCTTTCTCGACGAACACTTTGAGGCGGCCGAAAAAGACGAGAGGGTGTTGTTTGCAGCGCTGCTGACTGCGCAGGACCCGGAGTTGCAGACCTGGCTGCTCAATGGCGTAGCCCACCCGGATGCCGCCTATCACGCCCTTATCCGCAAAATCCGGGGCATCTAAGCCTGACGGTTGCAACCTTTTGACCGGGATTCTGGGGGGCATAACAGAGCGGCTACCATCCTTTGGCCGTTTGCTTGCAAAGACCCTGAAAATGAGAGAGTCTCATCGCTGATTTTTCACTGGCTGCGGTCGGTTCAGCCATAGTTGCTGTTGCCCCTGGAATCCAGGCGATTGTTTCGGGTATCTTCCCTGGGTCGAGTCGAACGTTTTCCAGTTTGTCTATGTCCGCCCGTAGCGGTGGGCGTCTGGTATCTTTGGTCGTAACGGATTGAAACCTTTGATCTTTTATCGCTTTTTCGGGGTTCTGCCGGTGTTGTTGGGCAGTTCTCTGAGTGCTTTCTCGGCCGACGATCCTGGCGATGTCATCTCGATACGGGTCACCGGCAGCCATCTGCCGGAATCCCATAGTCCGCGTACCCGCTTGTTCCACCTTGACAGGGAGCAGATTGAGGCTCGTCAGGTGACGTCGACAATAGCCCTGCTACGCGGCGTCCCAGGCGTAGACGTTTCTCAATCGGGCGGCGAGGGGGGCCTCACGTTTGTTTCAATCCGTGGTGGCGAACCCAATTTCACGGCGTTCGTTGTCGATGGCGTATTGATGAATGATCCCACCAATACCCGGGGAGGGGCGTTCGACCTGTCTTTCATTGATCCGCAGTCGATCGAGAAAATCGAGGTTTTTGCGGGTGCTGGATCTTCTGTGTGGGGATCCGATGCGCTCGCAGGTGTGGTCAACATCACGACAAGGCGCAAGTATGGAGAAAGTAAAACGACCGCCTATGCAGGTGCCGGAAGTTCCGACGCCTACGAAACCGGCGTGTCGTTCTACGGTGCGCCGGCGGGTGCGGTTTCAAGTTGGTCACTCTCGGCCAATTACCGTGACAGCGGGAGTGCAGTCGAAGGTGACAATCTGGAGCGAACACAGTTTACCGGCGGTCTGACCGTTTCACCTTTCGATGACTTCAGCTCGACACTGAATGTTTTCAGTTCTGAAGGAAACGCCGAGGCCTACCCTGAAGATAGCGGTGGTCCGCGCCTGGCAGTGATTCGTGCATCGGAAGATCGATCATTTCGACGCCACTCCATCAGCCTGAATACCGAGTTCGATGTCTCGCCGGACGTACTCTGGAAGGCGGCTGCCTCGTGGACCGAGAACAAAGAGGACATAGAAAATCCAGGAATTGCGCCCGGGGTCTTACAGGGTATACCCGCGATAAAAAGTGACCGGAATTACGAACGCACGGATGTGTACAGCAGCATCGCTTTTCCGGGGCCGGCGGAATCGTATGCCGTCGCAGGGCTGGATTTCGTCCATGAGAAGGGGCACAGCCGGGATGTTATCGATTTCGGGTTTCCCTTTGAGTCGAAATTCACAATGGACCGGTCATCGCTTGGTGCATTCGTCGAAACGATGCTGTATCCGGCGCCGCAATGGACTGTCGATGCCACCGCCCGGGTGGATTCTCCCGATGACGTTGATACACAAACGACATACAGGGCAGGTGTGGGTTACGAGGTCCCCGATTGGGGAAGCAGTATTTCCCTCCGTTACAGTGAAGGCTTCAAGCTGCCCAGCTTTTTCGCCTTGGGCAGCCCGATAGTCGGCAATCCGGATCTCGACCCGGAGACCAGCAAGAGTTACGAGTTGCGTATCTCTCAACCCCTGGAGTCCTGGGGCGGCATGTTTACGTTCAGTGTGTATCGGAACGACTACAAAAACCTGGTTGATTTCGACCCCATTGCATTCACAAACGTAAATCGATCCGATGTTCGCGCAGAAGGAACCGAGCTGGCACTGAGTCTCGGCTCGGCCGATACGATGATGGTCAATGCCAGCGTCACCTATAACGATACGAGAGTCATCGGTGAAGATGTGAAACTAAGACGGCGCCCCGACTGGAAGGGCTCGATCCGCAGTGATTGGCGTTTCACTCATAACCTGGGTTTTTTCGGCCAGATTGATTACACGGGTGAGTACTATGATAGTTCCGTGCCGACGGGAATTGTTAAGATGCCGGACTATGTCAATCTGGATGTCGGTGCATCCTGGACGCTGGATGAGAATATCGTCATCGGCTGCCAGATTCAGAACATTCTTGACGACGACTATGAAGAGTCTGTCGGTTTTCCGAATCCGGGGCGTAATTTTTCGTTGAGGATCAACGCGACCTTTTGACGTCGCTTTACCAGGAGGCAGTCGCACGTGAAGCGAGTGAGTATTTTCCTTCTCGAAATGGCCATCATTACGGCCGCAGTTTTTGCAGGTGACTATCTGCAGTCCCGCATCGAGTTTATTCCGCGCTGGCTCATCCGACTTCCAGAAGTTTCTTACAGCCGGCAAGAATTCTGGACCATAGCAGAATATTTTCTCCTGATTTATGCGGTGCTGTTCCTACTCGGGCAGTTCCTTGCCGGCATATGGCATACCGCCAATTCAAAGCGAACCGTGGATGAGTTGTTCATTGTTGCTGCCGGATTTGCGACTACAGCGTTGATCGTCTTCGTGACCACTTCTGTCTCATTTGATCCCCAGTTGTTTATCGGGGTTGCGGTGACTGCGGCGGTTCTGGTCCTGATCGTACATGTCATTGCGGTCGTTGCCACAGGATCGAGATACGGTGGTCCGCTGGCATTCATCAAGGCGCTTTTTGCACGCATTTTTTCGATCCCGGGTATCCTGATTCTGGTACTTGCCGTGTCGCCGGGAATACTTGCGAAATTGTTTGTGAGTGACCGTGACGTGGCAAATACGATCACGCGTATTCGCATGGCCTTCGCGTTAAATGAGGATTACCAGTGGACACTCGTCAATGCCTTGCCTGGGAAGACCTTTGCGCAACCCATTCTGGTCCAGTTTCCCCCGAACAGAAACGATGAATTATTCGTTCTGGAGCGTGGGGGAATTATCAAACGCATTGCCTGGCCGATGGAGGGCTCTGCCGAAACCGTGCTGGATATTGCTGATCGCGTGGGTTTTATCGAATTCGAAAACGGTGCTCTTGGTTTTGACTTCCACCCGGACTTCGGAAAAAAGGGGGACGACAACGAGTACGCCATCTACCTCTACTACACGTCTGTACAGGATGGTGAGCAGGTTAATTATCTCTCGAGATTCGATCTGCGCGGGACGACCCCCGAATCCAGGAAGGGATCCGAACAGCGGCTGATCTCATGGGATCGCCCGGAAGACGGATTTCACAATGGCGGCTCGGTCGAGTTCGGGCCGGATGGCTTCCTTTATGTCGCTCTGGGAGAAATGGCGACACGCGACAGCCACCAGAAGATCAGCGAGTCGATGGTTTCCGGGGTGCTGCGCATCGATGTAGACGAGCGGGGCGGTACCGTCAGCCAACCGATCAACAGGCGTCCGGTCAACGGCACCTCGGGTGGTTACTTTATTCCCAGCGATAATCCTTTTGTCGGCAAGGCAGACGCACTGGAAGAATTCTGGGCACTGGGATTGAGAAACCCTTTCCGGATCAGCTTCGACCCGCAAACCGGCAAGCTTTGGGCTGGAGATGTCGGTTCCACCATATGGGAAGAGGTAAATGTGGTCCGCAAAGGTCACAATTATCAATTCCCCTATATCGAGGGACGCAAAGCCACCGGGATTGCCAAGCCGGAAACCATTATCGGCATCGAGACCGGCCCCGTGTATACCTATCGCCATACTGCCTATGACAGAGCCGTCATCGGTGGAGTCGTTTACCGCGGAGATCGCTTCGCTGAACTGCAAGGGCTTTATGTATTCGGGGACAACTATTCGGGCAAGATCTACGCTCTCCCGAGTGACAAGGACTCTGTGGAAAGCGTGGCCGATCTTACCAAGGCGCCAATGGTCGCCCAGCGCGGGATCACCTCTTTTACGCAATCACCGGATGGCGAGATCCTCATTACTGCATTGGGCAAGGCCTCAGAGGCCACGGGTGTCGTCTACCGGCTGGCAAAACAGAGTGAAGAGGGTCTTGCGGACCGCCAGTCCGAAAGCCTTGAATCTAAGTCCAGACCGGTTTCGGCAGACGAGGCGGCCGAACTCTACCGGGTGAGCTGCAGCCGATGTCATGGTAATGCCGGGAAAGGAGATGGGCCGGATGGGCCACACATGGGCGTGCCCATGCCTGATTTAACGGATCCGGCATCTCTCAAATCGCGTGATAACGCCGCATTGCGCAAAGTCATCCTGGAAGGGGGGGCTGCGACCGGGCTAAGCCCGATGATGCCGCCCTGGGGGCAGATACTGGACGAACAGGAATTGGATGGGGTCGTCCGGTATATAGAGCAGCTTGGAGAGTCGCCACGCGGCGACTGAGTAGCCATGCCGAAGTGGGTTATCGTTACTGGTACCGGCAAAAGATGCCGAAGGAAAAAACGGAGAGGATTTCCGTGAATGATCGTTGCATCAAGCTGCCTCAAGGAATGCTTTTGCTGGCCCTACTGGCCTCACCGGTCTGTCTGGCGTCCGATTTGGACACATGGGTCGAGGGTAATCATCGAGCGCTTGGGGCTACACGCGATAGTTTCAACCGAACTGCGGGCCTGGATTGGACCAATAGAATGGGGGACTGGGTCGACAGAGAGGGAACCCCGCAAGGGAAAATGCCCTGGGCGGAAGGACGATACCGGAAAGGTGGCAGTACCGTGGATCTGGACGTCACCGATCTCTATGTGGATTACCTTGAGAACCCAAACGTAAATCACGGTTTCTTTCTCCGGATAATAAAACCTTCAGCGCCGCTGGTCTTGCATTCCAGGGAGGCGAAGAACCCAAAGCTGAGGCCGCAGCTCATTGTTCGCTATACAGACGGCTCTGCTGATCAGTTCGAGCCATCTGCCGACGTCGCCATCCATTCGAGCTCGTACAGGTCTGATGGTGCGGCGAAAAAACTGAAACTTCAGCCAGGAAGCGCAAACGTGCTGATGCGGTTTCCGCTCGCCCCCGGACGAGATCATCAAACCGTTGAGTCTGCGATTTTACGCTTGAAGATCGCAAGGCTGTTCGGAAAGCAACAGGGAATTGTTGAACTGTATCTGGCTGCGGCGGGGCATGGCATACAGAAAGTCGCGCCGCTTCCCGGGCTTGCGAAGCGCTACAGCGGCGACCAGGGTATCAGCGCTGACCCCAGCGTGTATTTTGCCACCGATTTTTCAGGGCAGGATTGGGAGGACGTGCTCGGAACGCTCCCCAGGATGGCCAAGATTGTTGAGACGCCACATCATGGGCCGGCCCTTGGGGTCACCGTTCCAAAGGGCGAGACACTGGGACTGAATGAAGAGATCAGTTTTTCACGCTTGAACAAGGCAGAGCCAAGCCATGTTTTTTTTCGCTATTACGTCAAATTCAACGATGACTGGCAGCCGGCGGTGGGCGGCAAGCTCCCCGGTATCGCAGGCACCTACGGTAAGGCCGGATGGGGAGGTCGTCGTGCCAATGGGAAAAACGGCTGGTCTGCAAGAGGCGGCTTTCGTCGCTCCCTTTACGACGGCAGCGGGAATCTGCGCATACCCCTGACCAGCTATGTTTATTATCCTGATAGCAACAATGACCCCTACGGCGAGCATTTCAGCTGGGGCATTGCACAGCGGGGTATATTAAAAGCCGGACGCTGGTACTGCGTCG
>CAZCDY010000051.1:2050-22113 GCA_964497145.1 uncultured Gammaproteobacteria bacterium | reverse complement strand
GCCTCGACCATCTCTTTCTTGGCGCGGCGGGCCTTGGCCTCGCCGATCGACATGCGGCGGTTGATCTCTTTGATGTCGCTGATGGTCAGAGAGCAAAGCTCTTCGATTTCGGTGAGCTTGCGCTGACCGCGACGGATGTCTTCGCTGTATGCCTCGAGGTTGCCGGCAAATGCCTTCTTGCTCTTGACCTGTTCGGATACCCAGTCGGCATTGGTCTCGTTCTTGGGGAAGGACGCGATGAAGTCACGCCGGGGCATGCCGCATTCATTGACGCAGATGTCGAGGATCATGCGCTCCTGCTCGCGGATGCGATTGACCACCCCGCGCAGAGTCTCGGTCAGTCCCACGAAAAGTGCGGGCACCAGACGGAACTCGAGAAATGCGGTGACCGTCTTGTCACAACATTTCTGTGACTTCTCGGTGTTGCCAGACTTGTCGAGTTCTCGTCGCCATGCCTTGTACTGCTTGCGCAGTTCGTTCGCCTTCTCCGCAACCAGCTCCAGATCGAGGCCGGTATCTTCTTCTTCCTCATCATCTTCGCTGGCGTCATTCGGATCGGGCTTCTTGGTGGCGTCCGCGACCGTCTTGGCGGGTTTCGGTATGGTGTCGCCGATATCCGGCAATGCGAAGCCGACGATGACATCGGTTAGGCGCGCCTCTTCCTTGTCCACCTGATCAAACTGCTCCACCAGCCTCTCAACTGTCGGCGGGAAGGCGGCCAGTGCGGCGCTGACCTGATTCAGGCCGTCCTCGATACGGCGCGCAATGCGCAGCTCGCCTTCACGGGTCAGCAGTTCGACCGTGCCCATCTCGCGCATGTACATACGCACCGGGTCGGTGGTGCGGCCAAATTCACTGTCCACGGTGGCCAGCGCGGCTGCAGCGGCCTCGGCCGCGTCATCGTCGGCCGACACGGCATTATCAGACAAGGTCTGGTCATCTGACTCCGGGGCCGTCTCGTGTACCGAAATGCCCATGTCGTTGATCATGCGCACGATATCTTCGATCTGTTCCGGATCCACGATGGAATCGGGAAGGTGGTCATTGACTTCGGCGTAAGTGAGGAAGCCTTGCTCTTTGCCTTTCGCGATCAGGTCTTTGATGCTGGATTGCTGCTTTTGGCTGTCCATCGGGTTCCTCAATGTTCGGCACGCACATTCCCCCGCCGGGCTATGCACACAGCGCGAGAATGAAAAATTGAATCGGGCATGATAGCAGAAATTCGCAGCTTCCGCCAGTTAATCATCACTAGTAGGTTGGGCCGCCGGGGCGCGATAGAGTTCCCTAAGTCGTTGTTTCTCTTCTTCGGAAAGCTGTGATGCACGGGTTTTTGTGAGCAGGGTCTCACGTTCCGACCGCCGCTGATCCGCTGCGAGGGAGTGCAGAGTGCCCAGAAACTGCTCCGGGGCGTCCTCGAGGATGCCCAGATCGAGGACGGCGAGTTTGGCCAGATGTTGGCGGGTCGTGGCGTCTTCCCAGCGTTCCACCAGTGCTGCGCTGCGGATTTCGGGGTTGGCTCGGGCGGCCGCAATAAGCTGTTGCAACAGGCTGATGCCGGGCGATTCCAGTTTCTCCCAGCCGCTTGGCAGGTCCAGCCGCGCCAGCTCGGGGTACTGCACCAGCAGTGCAACCGCGCGCCGGATGGGCGGGATGCTGCCCTGTGGTCGTCTAATTCTTGGGCGTGATGCCGACTGCTGCGCTGCAGGTAAGGCGGTCGGGGCCAGGCCAATGCGTTCATGCAGGGCCTGGTTCATCATGTCGCGAAACATACCGTTGGGCAGGCGTTCGAGTAAGGGTTTGGCGAGTTCACCCAGACGGGCGCGACCGTCGAGGCTGTCCATGTCGACCTGCCTGGCGAGCTTGTCGAACAGGAACTCCGACAGCGGCAGGGCATGGCCTATCTCGGTCTGCATCGCCTCCGCGCCGATGCGGCGCACCAGGCTGTCCGGATCGTCGCCTTCGGGTAGAAACAGAAACCGTGCCTGACGGCCCTCGCGCATCAGAGGCAGCGCCGTCTGCAGGGCCTTCCAGGCGGCATCACGACCGGCGCGATCGCCGTCGAAACAGAACACCAGTTCCGGAGTCGCGCGGTAAAGCTTTTCCAGGTGCTCGCTGGTGGTCGCCGTACCCAGGGTGGCCACCGCATTGCTGATACCGAACTGCGCCAGGGCGACCACGTCCATATAGCCTTCGACCACCAGCAGGCGGGCAGGGTGGGCGTCCGCCTGCCTGGCCTCGTAAAGCCCGTAGAGCTCGCGGCCCTTATGAAAGACGGGCGTCTCGGGGGAATTGAGGTATTTGGGCTTGCCGTCACCGAGCAGGCGGCCGCCGAAGCCCACGACGCGGCCACGGGTGTCGCGAATGGGAAAAATAATCCGGTCCCGCAGGCGGTCGTAGCGCTTGCCGTCCTGTTCGCTGATCAGGCCGGCGTCGCGCAACTCGCGGATGCTTTTGTCGTCACCGCCGAGGGTGTGCAGCAGGTTGTCCCAGCCGGGGGGCGCATAGCCGAGCCGGAAATCCGCGGCCACTTCGCCGCTGACCCCGCGCCCGCGAAGGTATTCCACCGCCTGTGCTGCCTGCGGGTGCTGGCGCAGCTGATGGGCAAATTGGTTGGCCGCGCGCTCCAACACCTCGTACAGTGGGCGGTGATCCGGTCCCTGCTCGAAACCGGCTTCGCGCGGTACCTCGAGGCCCATGGAGGTGGCCAGTTCCTCCACCGCCTCCGGAAAGCTCAGGCGGTCGTATTCCATCATGAAACTCAGCGCAGAGCCGTGCGCGCCACAGCCGAAGCAGTGATAGAACTGTTTGGTCGGGCTGACCGTGAAAGAGGGAGTCTTTTCGTTATGAAAGGGGCAGCAGGCCTGAAACTCTCGGCCGGCCTTCTTCAGCGGTACGCGACGACCGATGATATCCACGATATCGGCCCGCGAGAGGAGCTCATCGATGAAGTGCTGGGGTATGGCACCGGGCATGGTGCTAGCCTAGCATGCAGCCGAAACAGCGTTTCAGCCCAGTTTCTGCTTGACCAGGCCGCTCACCTGTCCAACGTCGGCCCGACCCTGTACCTGCGGCTTGACGATGCCCATCACCTTACCCATGTCACGCATGGATTCGGCCCCGGTCTCGGCGATTGCCGCCTCGATGATGGCGCTGATCTCGGTCTCGGAGAGCGCCGTAGGCAGAAATTCCTGAATGACGTCGATCTCGGCGGCTTCCACTGTCGCGAGGTCGTCGCGACCGGCGTCGCCGTACTGCTGCATCGAATCGCGGCGCTGCTTCACCATCTTATCGAGCACGGCCAGCACCTGGCTGTCGTCGAGTTCGATGCGCTCATCCACTTCGCGTTGCTTTATCGCGGCGAGCATCAGGCGGACAACACCCAGACGCGCCTTGTCTCCGCCCTTCATGGCGGCTTTCATGGCGTCGGTGATCTGCTGTTTCAGCACGGGGCGGGGATCAGTAAAGGCGTTCGAACCGGCGGACGTCGCGACCGGCCTTCTTCTGCCAGCGTTTGACTGCGGCAGCAGCCTTGCGCTTGCGCTCCCAGGTGGGCTTCTCGTAAAACTCACGGCGGCGAACTTCGGCCAGGACACCGGCCTTTTCGCAGGAGCGCTTGAAGCGGCGCATGGCGACTTCGAAGGGTTCGTTTTCTTTGACGCGTACGTGCGGCATTGCTTCCTCGGATCAACAAACAGTTTAAAATAGGGATTTCGCAGCCGCGGAAAATCACCGAAGCCGGGAAAGGCGCGAAATTCTAATGCCTCGTTTCCCGAAATGCAAAGGTTTCAACGACATGAGAGTGCTGGGAATCGAGACGTCCTGTGACGAAACCGGGGTGGCCGTATACGACGGCGACCGTGGCCTGCTCGGCCACGCGGTGTATAGCCAGATCCCTTTGCACGAGGATTACGGTGGTGTGGTGCCCGAGCTGGCCTCGCGCGATCACGTGCGTAAACTGGCACCGATGATCCGGCAACTGCTGGCCGAGCTGGCGCTAAAGGGAAGTGATATTGACGGCGTGGCCTATACCTCGGGGCCCGGTCTGGCGGGCGCTCTGTTGGTCGGTGCGGCGTTTGCGCGCAGCCTGGCCTGGGCCTGGCGGGTGCCGGCGCTGGGTATACACCACATGGAAGGGCACCTGCTTGCGCCGATGCTCGAATCCGACGTCCCCGAGTTTCCGTTCGTCGCGCTGCTGGTGTCCGGCGGCCACACCCAGTTGGTGCAGGTTGCGGGCATCGGCGACTACGAACTGCTGGGTGAATCGTTGGATGATGCCGCCGGCGAGGCATTCGACAAGACGGCGAAACTGCTCGGGCTGGGCTACCCAGGCGGGCCCGCATTGGCGAAGAAGGCGCAGCAGGGTGAGGCAGGCAGATTTCGCTTCCCACGGCCGATGACCGATCGTCCGGGCCTGGATTTCAGCTTTTCCGGGCTCAAAACTTTTGCCCTGACCACCCTGAGACAGCAGACCGAGCTGACGCCGGAGGGTCAGCTGGCCCAGCTGCACGCGGATATCGCGCGGGCTTTCGAGGATGCGGTGGTGGAGACCCTGGCGATCAAGTGCCGGCGGGCGGTCGAGCAGACCGGCGGCCGGGCGCTGATCATGGCTGGCGGGGTAAGCGCCAACCAGATGTTGCGTCAACGGGTCGATCGGTTGATGGCCGATCTGGGCGGGCGTGCCTACTATCCGCGTGCCGAACTGTGTACCGACAATGGCGCGATGATCGCCTACGCCGGCTGGCAGCGGCTGCGAAAAGGCCAGCACGAACCTCTGGGGTTCGGTATCCGGCCGCGCTGGCCGATGCAGGAGCTGTCTGCGCGCAGCTGAAGCCGGGCGCTATGCGGGAAATTGCCCGCTCGGGGAAGCGGTGCTCTCAGTCACCTGGCGACTTTGATATCCGGCCTTCGTCGCCCTTGAGTATGTTCGCGATGTTGCTGCGATGCCGCCAAATCAGCAGCAGGGTGACCAGGATCTGCATCACGATCAGCTCGGCCGAGGGCCAGATCAGCCAGATGTAGAGTGGGGCCAGGGACATCGAAATCAATGCGGCCAGCGAGGAGATGTTGGCCACCTTGGCCATGAACAGCCAGGTCGCAGCGACCGCAGCGCCTATCGCCCAGCCCAGGCCAAACTGGACGCCGAGTGCCGTGGCCACACCCTTGCCGCCCTTGAAGCCGAAAAACAATGGGTACAGGTGACCGAGAAACGCCGCCCCGCCCACCAGCGCGAATACCAGTTCGCTGCGGTCCAGCAGGTGGCAGGCAAACACGGGGATGAAGCCCTTCAGGCTGTCGCCCAGCAGGGTGATGGCAGCCGCCTTTTTGCCACCGATGCGCAGCACGTTGGTGGCGCCGGGGTTGTTGGAACCCTCGGTGCGGGGGTCGGGAAGCCCCATCAGGCGGCACACGATGATAGCGCTGGATATCGACCCCAGCAGATAGGCAGCGATAACGAGTGACAGGTCCAGCATGGTCGGAGGGCTCCTTGATCGGACTGCGTATTGTACGGCGGTAGACATCAAACGGAAGGTCGCATCGTGCGCAGTCGGTGCGGGCCAGCTTGTCCGGAGCACGGTTGCCGATCTGAACTGCTAACATCGGCGAATCTTTATGAATGGGCTTCACTCGGATGGATATCGTCTACCTGCGCGATCTGCGTATCGACACCGTGATCGGGATTTATGGCTGGGAACGGCGTACCCGTCAGACCATAATTTTCGATCTGGAAATGAGCGCCGATATCGCCCGTGCCGCTGCATCTGACGACATCGCCGACACTCTCAATTATAAATCCGTGGCCAAACGCCTGACCCGGTTTGTCAGCGAGAGTGATTTCCAGCTGGTTGAGACCCTGGCCGAGCGCTGTGCCCAGATCATCCTCGACGAGTATGACGTGCGCTGGGTGCGTCTCACCCTCAACAAGAAGGGCGCCGTGCGCGGTGCCACCGATGTGGGTGTGATCATCGAGCGCGGGGAGCGCTACTGATGCCGCACGTTTGGGTCAGCATCGGCAGCAATATAGATCGAGAGCGGCATATCCGGGCGGCCCTGGTCGATCTGCGGGAGATGTTTGGCAGACTCATCGTTTCGCCGGTTTACGAAACCGAGGCCGTGGGGTTCAAGGGCGATACCTTCTTCAATCTGGTGGCCGGATTCGATACGGGACTGGCACCGGGTACCCTGCATCGCCAGTTGCGCGAAATCGAGGCGCGTCACGGGCGTGAGCGTAGCGGCGGGAAGTTCGCCGCCAGGACCCTGGACCTCGACCTTCTGACCTACGGCGATGCCGTCACCGACGACGGCGGCAAGGCGTTACCTCGGGATGAGATCCTGCGTTATGCCTTCGTCCTGGCCCCCTTGGCTGATGTTGCGGGTGGGGAGTTACACCCCGAGCTGGGGCAGAGCTATGATTCGCTTTGGAAAAAGTTCGTAAAAACAAACCGGGAGGGCCTGCGGCGGCTGGAGAATCCACGGTGGTTGAATGAGGCTGGCTAGGGGGCCGTTTGGACATTCATTCGGGTAGGGATCTGGTACGGACATCAAACCCTGTCACTCGGCAGGCGATCATATTCCTGTCATTCCTTGCCGGCTATTTCGTCCTCGGCATGGCGGGTCTGCAACTGCAGTCGGCGCAAACCGGAATAACGCCGGTCTGGCCGGCCTCCGGGTTCGCATTTGCCATGGTCTACTGGTTCGGCCTTGCCCAGGTCATCGCCATCCTGCCGGCGATGCTGGCGCTCGGCTGGGTGCTGGGTGTGCCACTGGAGGTGGCTGCGGTATCTGCTCTCGGCAGTATGCTCGAGGCCGGCGTCCCGGCCTATCTGTTGCGTCGCGCCGGTATCGATCCCGGGCTACGTCACCTGCGTGACGCGCTGTTGTTTGTGGCCTTGGGGCCGGTATTCGGCCCCTTGCTGAGTGCCACCACCGGCAGCATCGCGTTTCAGCTGCTCGGTGCCACCGAATTTGATACCTTGCGACTGTGGCTGCTGTGGTGGTTGGGCAACAGTATCGGTTTTCTGGTCGCCGGCGGCTTCGGGCTGGTCATTGTGGCACGGCGTTCGATCCGTTTCGGGGGGCGTGCGCTGGTCGAGCTTTTGGCCGCTTGTGGCATGGTGATCGTGATAACTGCCGGCGGATTGCTGCAGGTTGTCGATATCGTCTCTCCGCTGGTGCTGTACCTGCTGATCCCGGTGTTTATCCTTGTTGCGCAGCGCGCCGATCAGGTCCCGGTCATGATGCTGGGTGTGGTCGCCCTGTGTGTCATGTTGCTGTCTGCGGCCTGGTTGCCCGAGGCGAGCCTGGCGCAGACCGATCTGGGCATCCTGTATCTGGATGTCGGCCTGCTCTGGGTGGTCGTGTTCACCGGCATGATGATCAGCAGCGCGCGTCACGAGATGCGGTCACGTGAGCAGGTTTCCTGGCTGGCGAAACACGATCCCCTGACGCGCCTGTTGAATCGCCATGCCTTCATGGATCGTCTGGAGGATGTCTTGCGCCGGGCCAGGGCGGAGACAAGCTATGTGCTGGTACTCCTGGACCTGGACAGGTTCAAGGACCTCAACGATGCGGAGGGTCATCGCGCGGGCGATCAGGTATTGCGCGAAGTGGGCGTGATGCTTGGGCGGGAGGTTCGAGCCCAAGACACCGTGGCGCGTCTGGGGGGCGACGAGTTTGCGGCGATACTCGAGGACTGCAGCCTGCTCGATGCCTGCGCCATTGCTGAAAATATCCGTGGCGTGGTGCAGCGTTACGAGTACATGGGGAAAAAAGGCATCCACCGCGTCGAGGTCAGCATCGGGCTGACGGTGCTGGTGCCCGGCAAGACGTCACCCGAGGATGCCCTGCATGATGCAGACAGTGCATGCTACGAGGCCAAGCATGCGGGGCGGAATCGCGTATGGGTACATTCCGACAGCGGCCATACAGCCGACGCCTGAACCCGGGCGCTATTGCTGTACGCTGCGGCCACCATCCACCGCCAGGATCTGCCCGGTGATGTAATCCGGCCCGGTCACCATGAACATCACGGCCGCTGCGATCTGTTCGGCCCCCGCGGTGCGCTGCAGAGGGATTCGCCTGAGTATCTCCTGTTTCTCGGCATCTGCCAGCCAGTCCTCGGGCCACAGGGCGGCGCCGGGTGCAATGCCGTTGACCCTCACCTGCGGGGCCAGGTCGCGAGCCAGCGCCTTGACCATCATCGCATTGGCCGCCTTGGCCATACAGTAGATCGGGTGGTCGGCAAGCGGGCGTTCGGCGTGGATGTCAACCAGGTTGACGATGCATCCTTGGCGCTTGCGTAGTTCGGGGGCCGCCGCCTGGGCGAGAAAGAAGGGTGCCCGCGCATTGCTGCCGAGCAGGTCGTCCCATTGTGCCGTGGTTGCCTGGCCGACCGGGGTCGGGTAATAGCTGGAGGCATTGTTGACCAAGACGTCCAGGCCGCCACCAAAGGCGACCGCTGCGTCGATCAGCCGCGGCCAGGTCTGCGGATCCATCAGGTCCCCCTGAACTGTGGCCGAGGAATCCGCACGTGCTGCCAGTAGTTCGTCACACAGTATTTCTGCGGGACCGGCTGAGCGGCGATAATGGATCATCACCCGCGCACCGGCGGCATGCAGGTAACGTGCGGTCATGGCGCCGAGGCGGGCGGCACCGCCGGTTATCAGGGCGGTTTTTCCCTGCAAGGCCTCTGTTTGCTGCAACTGTATCTCCCGGCTTGTCTGCCTGTTTGTCTTTTGTTGGTGCAACCTCGGGTCGCGGGGCGATGCACCGCCTGTAATCCTTCATTCGACATGCAGTCTAGGATAGGGTTGAAACTATATCAGGCGGCGTTTGTTTGCCGGTCGCTTGTCTGCGAGGAGTCGTTTTTTGCATTTACCTGAATTGACGGACCCCGAAATCGCCCTGCTGGGGCAGATGCGTTCAAGGCTGATGGAGCAGATCGAACAGGCCGGTGGTGCACTGCCATTCGATCGTTACATGGAAACCGCGCTGTATGCGCCGGAGCTCGGTTACTACGTGAACGGACGCAGAAAGTTCGGTGAGGCCGGGGACTTCGTGACTGCGCCCGAGGTGTCGCCGCTGTTCAGCCGCTGTCTGGCGCGGCAGCTGGCCGAGTGCCTGCGCAATCTGGGAGGTGGTTCGGTGCTGGAGGTTGGTGCGGGCTCCGGACGCATGGCCGCCGATATACTGGCGGAGCTGGCGACGGTGGATGCCTTGCCTGAGCAGTATCAGATCCTGGAGCTCAGCCCGAGTTTGCAGCAGACGCAATACGACACCCTGAACTGCAGCGTGCCGCATCTTCTGCCACGTGTGAAGTGGCTGGCGGATCTGCCGGATGCCGGTTTTCGCGGTGTACTGGTGGGCAACGAGCTGCTGGATGCGATGCCGGTGCATCGGTTCCGACGCGCTGGAGACACTTGGCAGGAGTTGGCGGTGGCCGTCGACGCCGAGAATTTCCGTGATCACTGGGCCGAGTTGAAGAGCCCCGGGTTGGCGCAGGCACTGGCCGACCTCTGGCCGGATGCTGCAACAGTGGATGACGGTTACAGTTCTGAGGTCAACCTGCGTCTTGTGCCATGGCTGCAGGCGGTGGCTGCCAGACTGGTCGAAGGCTATATGATCCTCGTCGACTACGGTTATACACGGCGCGAGTACTACCATGCGGAGCGTCGGCAGGGCACCCTGATGTGTCATTTTCGCCATCGTGCCCATGCCGATCCCTACCTGTTGCCGGGGTTGCAGGACATGACAGCGAACGTCGACTTCACGGCGCTGGCGACAGCCGCGGTGCAGCAGGGATTCAAGCTGTCAGGTTACACCACGCAGGCACATTTTCTGATAGACAGCGGCCTGGAACAGATGCTGTCGGTATCTGATCCGGCCGATGTGAAGCGGCACATGCAGCTGATGCAGGGAGTGAAAAAACTCACGCTGCCAGCCGAGATGGGTGAGCGCTTTAAGGTCATGGCTTTGGCGCGTGCGGAAAAGACGGAACTCTCAGGATTCCATTCGCGAGATATGCGTGAACGCCTCTAGTCCATGGCCGCTTTGCAGCTGTGCATGGAAAAAGTGCTTGCCGAAGGCGGCATCCGACAGACGATGGACATGATCCGGCGTGTCACACCGGCCGTTTTACTCCCCGATTGAGGCAGTGCCGCGCGCTCTCGCCGTTTTGCTGGCGCTTGCGCTCAGCGGCTGCGGTTCGGTTGGCTACTATGCACAGTCGGTGCAGGGACAGCTTGGTGTGATGGCGGCATCGCGCCCGGTCGAGGACGTGATCGATGACCCGAAGACACCGGAATCCGTGCGTCGGCAACTGCAGGCCCTGCCTTTGTTGCGACAGTTTGCGGTCGACCAGTTGGCGCTGCCAGAATCCGGCAGTTACCGCCTGTATGCAGACCTGAAGCGCGAGGCCCTGGTCTGGAACGTGGTGGCGGCACCGGTGGATTCGCTGAAGCCGCGCGAGTGGTGTTACCCGGTGATCGGTTGTGCGGCTTATCGGGGTTACTTCAACCAGCAGGCTGCGAATGATTTTGCTGCCGGGCTGGCGGCCGAAGGTTGGGATACCGCAGTCGAACCGGTGCCTGCGTATTCGACCCTGGGATGGTTCAGTGATCCGCTGCCGAGCACTGTCATCGATTGGTCGCTGCCCGAAATCGCCGGCCTGCTGTTTCACGAGTTGGCGCATGAGGCCCTGTATGTGCGTGGTGACAGTGCGTTCAACGAGGCCTACGCCACGGTCGTCGAGAAAGAAGGCGTCAGGCGATGGTTACAACAGGCCGGTAGCGCCGAACAGCGCAGCGATTATCAGCGCCGGGAAAATAGACGGCTGGATTTTCTACGATTGCTTTTACGCACGCGGCAAAGATTGAGCGCACTCTACGCCGAAGGTGCCGGTGCCGACGAACTGGTTTTGCGCAAAAGGCAAATCCTGCAACTGCTGCGCGTTGAATATGCAGATCTGAAGCAGGCATGGGGGGGCTATGCCGGTTACGACCGGTGGATGGGCCAATCACTGAACAATGCGCACCTGGCAAGTATCAACACCTACCATGCACTGGAACCGGCTTTCCGGTTCATCCTGCGGCTAGTCGACGGTGACATGGCCGCTTTTCATGCAGCTTGTGCCGAGATCGCTGCAGCACTGCCTGCCGAGCGCAAGGCAAGCATGGATAGTCTGACTGCTGCAGCAAAGGGCGATTGATATGCAAGGCCAGGGACCCTTGTCGTTGCTGTGGTCTGTCCAGGCGAGATGCCTCCGCCATTGTCGGTCTGTCTGTTCTCAGCGACCGCTCAGGCGGCGCAAGGCATTGCGCCGACGGTTCTTGTCGGCCCGGGTGAGCCAGCGCACGCCGGCATTCTGCAATGAGGTCGGATTTACGCCGAGAGCGGTCAGGCCTTCTTCGCTGCAGACACTCGCCGTTTGCAGGGACAGGTAATTGTCCGGGGTAAAGGGTTTGCCGGGGAAATACTGCAGGATCGATGCCTCGAGTCTGGCAGCCCAGTCAGGCAGGCGAACAATGAGCTTGTGCTGTCCGGTGTGCCGGGCGACGAAACGTACGATCTGTTCCAGTGTATAGCTCTCGGGCCCGCACAGCTCATAGTGTTTGCCAAAGGTTCGGCGGTCATCCAGTGCATTGGCAAACGCGGCCGCGACGTCACCCACGTATACCGGTGCCAGTTGTGCGTCCGGGCATGCCAACGGCAGGGGGCCGGGGATCTTCATAAGGAGGGCAAAGCGGTTGAGAAAGCTGTCGTCCGGTCCGAAGATCACCGAGGGGCGGAAGCTGGTGACGGCGATACCGGGTTTGCCCCGTGTATGCGCGTGGTTCTCACCTTCACCCTTGCTGCGCAGGTAGAGACTGCCGCCGCTTGCCTGGTCTGCATTGAGCGCACTCATATGCAGCAGTCGCACGACCTTGGCGGCGTGGCAAGCGGCCACCACGTTTTCGACCAGCTCGACATGCATACGACGGAAGCTGCGTTTCTTGCCATCGCTGTTGAGTATGCCGACGAGGTGCACGACCGCATCACAGCCTTGCAGTGTCGCGGTAAGCCGGTCGAGGTCAAAAATGTCTGTTTCTACCACCTCAGCAACGGTCGCCAGCTCTTTGGCGCGCTGTGCATGTCGCGTGATGACGCGGCACTGGTAGCCACAGTTGCGCAGCCTGCGCGTCAGGTGTCTACCGACAAAGCCCGAGCCTCCGATAAGCGCGATACGTTGAATCTTCATGATTTCAATAACTGCTCCGGCTGGGTCTGCGCCATTGAGACGTCGGTGGACTTTGATCTCCGGCTGTGATTTTGCCCTGCCGTGGACAACGCCTCAAGCCGTACGGATAAGGTTAGCACTCGCTCAGCGTCGACGGCGTAGCAGCAACAGATTGCCTTCTGCGTCGCGCAGGACCATGCGGCCCTCGCGTGCCTGGTAAGTGTAGCGCGAGGCTTCTCCGCCTTCCTGCGGCCTCCACCAGAGATGCTGCCGGTCATATCGGACGGCGAAATCCTGGTATTGCTCACGTGAGACGTAGAGACGGGCGTTGTTGCCTTTGATGATGACAAATCCACCCTGATCGAGCTCCCATATGCCGTCCAGGTAAGTCGGGGCCCTGGTCACCGGGGCCTGTGGGTATTGGTTGAGATTGCCCCAGTTACTCCAGTTGCCGCCAGGCATGCCGCCCGCACCGGGGAAGCCGCCCATGCCGGGTGCCGGTGACATACCAGGGAAACCACCGGGTCCGTACATGGATGACATCCCAGGCGCACCGCCAAGGCCGTACATGGGCGACATCCCCGGCATACCGCCGAGGCCGTACATGGGCAACATCCCCGGCATACCGCCGAGGCCGTTCATCTGTGACATCCCGGGTGCGCCGCCGAGACCACCGAGGCTGCTGAAGCCGCCGAGACCAGGGGCGAATTGCTGACCGTAACCCGGCAGATAAGGCACGCTGAGTGGCAATCTGTCGCGGTCGATCAGACCAAATATCTCCATCATCCTCAGCATGGCCTCGACGAATGGATTGTCATCGCCATAGCCGCTGTAGGCGGATGCCTGCAGCGGCATGGCCAGCGTGCAGCAGAGACATAAAACAAGATGCGTTTTCACAGACGTATTATTGCGCGGCCGGATTTTGCCGGCGGCGCCGGTTACGGTACCTGTTCATGATGGTCGCTGCCCAGTTTACGCGGAACCGATTCGGAGTAAACTAGCATTGCCAGAGGATGAGCCGAGATCATAAAGAATGACGATGAGCGAACCGAGAAAAACAGATCGCCGTGGGGGCACGCAGGAAATGGTGCAGAAACTCCTGAAGGAACGCCAGGAGATGCTGTCTATGTTCTGTCGTGTTGCCGGGCTGGAACCGTTTAAGGGCTCGACCCCAAGTCCGGATGTATTGCAGGAGTTCTGCCAGGTACTGGTGGATTACTCGGCCTTTGGACATTTCGAGATATACGAACGCATCGTCGCAGGGCGGGAGCGTCGTGGTCGAGTCGTCGAGGTGGCGCGAGAAGTCTATCCGCGTATTGCAGAGGCCACCGAGGTGGCGGTCGAGTTCAATGACAAATACGACGCCTCGGATCATGCGCTCGACCTGCATCAGCTCGATGGCGACCTGGGCAATCTGGGCGAAGAGATCGCGGTGCGTATCGAGATGGAAGACCGCATCATCCAGGCACTGACCGCACGTTAGCATCTTGCGGCGACGCAACCGCGGGATCGGGCGCCTCAGCCCGCTTCGTTTCTGAAATGCGCAGAGGGTTTCCGCAGTTGAATCCTGCCTGGCCTGCGTCTGACGCAGTGGGGGAAGGTCTTGAGCGCACCAGGCATGTGCGATTGCGACTGGATCGTTTCCCTCGTGGTGTCGACAACCTGCATATCGATGTGGCTTTGGGCCCGGTGCTCGGCAGGGCCGTGGGGAACTACATATCGGCTTTGGTTCGGGAGAATGCCCAGCGTCTCTGGCAGCAGCCGGTATCCGCATTCAGCGATGCCGTGGTCGAGAGTTTCGGCGGCTTGCTGCAGGAACACCACCTGACTGTCGTCAAAGGCGCGCGTGCCAGCAACCGCCTTGAACGCGTGCAGCTTTTTCAGCTGGCGGTGCTCAAACTGTTCCTCAATCTGATCGATGCGGAATTGTCTGCTCTGCGCCTGGGTCTGAATGACGCACGTGGCCGGCCCGCAAGTCAGCTGAGCGGCCAGAGCCTGGAACTGCACCGGCATGCCGTCATTCTGGGTCGCCACGCGGAGCATGTTCGATATCGCATTGCCAACCAGCTGATGCGGGAATACATGCGTCTGGAACGGGGGGGAATGCGGAATCTGCGAAAAGCGGTGTTGGGCCTGTCATGGCCGGTCCCGGAGAGCATGCTCAATAATCCTGTTTTGCAGCTCGATGGTGTCGGTGCGGCACGCGATTTCTACCGCATCTATCCGTTGTTGCTGCAGGATCCTGCCACCAGTCGTACCGTAAGCCGTTGCGTCATGGATGCGTTCTCGGAGTGGCTGCCGGAGAACATGCAACCCTCCGTGCAGCAGAACCCGACCATGGCTTCGCCGTTCCCGGCAGATCGTCTCGACCAGGGAAATGCACGCGGTTTCCTCGAGACCGAACGACGTGTGCGTGGTCTGATAGGACAGTTGGAGCTCAATGAAGGCCCCGGCACCTGGTTGGATTGTCCCGACAATGCCATCGCACTACTCGGCGGGGCGGCCGCGCACTGGCCTCAGCCCGGCCCTTGGCGGCAGCGCGGGATCGACCGCCTGCAGCGCGATCTGAGCAAACGCCTGGCTTCAAGCCTGGCGAGGGCAGGACTGATGCGTGCCGTGACGGCCTCGTATGAGCTGGCAGCGATCTACCCCTTGTCCGGCCTGGTAGATGCAGAATCCCTGGTGTTCGATTTCCTCAAAGGGGTCGTCAAACGGCGCGACATGATGCGTCGCTTGGGTGGTATGGAGGGTGTCAGCGATGCGCGTGTGCCGATGCGCCGTATCGAGGGATTGCGCAAAGACTACAGGGGGGGCGTGGAGGCGCGGAAGCAGCAGTTGCTGGCCCGTTTTGCCGGTGATTTTCTACGCCTGCGACGTGACCTGAAGCTTGGTTGGCACACCTTCGTCGCGATGGACAGTCTTCGACTGGTGACGGAGGAGGGCGAGTTGGGCAGGTTCCAGGACAATCCTGCGCTGCAGGTTTTCTGCCGTGCACCGGTCCCGGAAGACACCCGCAGCAGTGTCAATGGCCATGTGATCGTGAAGGCGGATATCCGCGGGTTCGCCGAGGTGACGGTGCAGATGCGGCGGCGAAATCTGGATCCGGCAGCCCACTTCAGTCGGTTTTTTTACGATCCGGTCAACCGCCTGCTCGATCAGTTTGGTGCGCAAAAGGTGGTTGTCGAAGGCGACGCCCTGATCCTCTCCCTGCTCGAACGCGGTGCTGAGGAAGTCGATTGTCTGGCAGTGGCACGTGGCTGTTGCTTGGCGGCCCGGATTATCCTGGTGATGGATGCGATGAATGCCGAAAATGATCGTATCGGCCTGCCCAGGGTTGAGCTTGGACTGGGTGTGGCCTATGCGGATGAGGCGCCGACCTATCTCTATGACCATGCGCGCAAGGTGATCATCTCGCCGGCGATTCAACGTGCACGCCTGCTGTCGTCCTGCCACGTCCCCTTGCGGGAGACCTGTTCCTTGCCCGGTGGCCGGGGAGTCTGTGTAGCCTCTGCTGTGCCAGGTGAACCTGTTGATGGGCGGGGCGGCGAAACGCTGTTCCGATACAATGTGAATGGCATCGAACTGGATGCCACGGCCTTTGCCCAGCTCAATGTGGAGATCTCATTGCGCCGGCTCCGTCGGAACGGAAAGCGACCGGCCACCTTTTACGCCGGCCGCTGTCCGGATGTGAATGGTGAGAGTCACTGGCTGGTGGTGCGTGAGCGAGTTGTCAAAATGTGGATCGGCAGGCAGTTGCTCGAAGCCGGCGACGAGGGGCGGCGGTATTACGAGGTGGTCAGTGATCCGAGGCTGATTGAGCGCATAGATGCGAAACTGTCGCGGGACGACCCCGAAGAAGCGGGACAATTGTCTCGCGTGCGGCACTAGCGTTTGTGCAACAGACAGGTTTTTCACTCATGACCGATAAGAAACCCCTAGCGACCTTCAGCCCCGATCAACTGCGTGCCGAGGCCGCAGTGCGCAAAGCGGCCAAGGCCGGCAATGCCGAGGCCCAGTTCCGGCTCGGCGTGATGTATGGCAACGGCGATGGTGTGGGGCTCGACTACGGGCAGGCCCGGGCCTGGTTCGAGAAGGCGATTGCGCAGGGACATGAGAATGCGACCATTACCCTGGCCTGGATGTATGCCAACGGTACCGGTGTGGAAGTCGACGAGGAACGCGCTCGCGAACTCTATCTCGAGGCCGCCCGAAAGGGATCGGCCAAGGCGCAATACGTTGTCGCCACCATGTACCGCTTCGCGCAGTACGGATTGAAAAAAGACATGGCAGCCGCCATACAGTGGTACGTCAAGGCGGCCGATCAGGGTATGCCCACGGCCCAGTTTGCACTTGGCAAGCTGTTGATGGAGGGCAAAGCGGTCATGCAGGACGACGCGGCCGCGCTGCAGTGGTTGTCATTGGCACATGTCAATGGCAGCAAGCGTGCCGAGGACTACATCAAGCATCTGATCAAGCGGATGGATCCTGTCGAGGTAAAGGCAATCCGCGAGCGCATGACGGCGGGCCCGGGAAACTGATTCCAAGGGGCGGAATCAGCCGGCAGATGTGCGCTGTGCCCCCCTAGGCAACTGCCCGATCATGCTGATCTTCGGGGGTACCGGGTGCAGCCGTTCCTCCAGTCTGGTCGGCTGCATACCCATGCGCTTCTCGTAGATTACGGTGTAGGCCAGGACGCGGCGAAGGTAGCCGCGCGTCTCCTTGAAAGGGACAAGCTCGATCCAGATATCCGCCGGCAGGGTTCTGTCAGGGAGCCATCGCGTGACGCGATGGGGACCGGCATTGTATGCGGCGGTCGCGAGCACGGCGCTGTCGCCCAACTCGCCCTTCATCTGTTTCAGATAGGCGCTCCCGAGCGCAATGTTGGTATCGGGCTCAAATAGCTCCTGGCGCCGCGGTGGGGGCTTTTTCAACACATTCTTTGCGACCTCGCGGGCGGTGGCGGGCATGAGCTGCATCAGGCCCATGGCTCCGGCATGCGAGCGTGCGTTACGCATGAACGCGCTTTCCTGGCGCATGACAGCGAACACCCAGGCGATGTCGATCTCGTGCAGTGTCGCGTTTGCGGCCACCAGTTCCGAGTGTTCCAGTGGGAAGCGTAGCTCCAGGTCGTCCCAATAGCCGGTTCGCGCCAGGGTAAAGATCGCGCGGTCATGCCAGCCGTGCCTCTCCGCAAGCTTTGCCGCCGCCTGCAGCTGCACGGGATTCAACTCCTCGGTTGCTGTCCTCCATTCCCGGCGGGCGTCTGTCCAGCGTTCCAGCGCGAACAGTTCCTGCGCACGCTTAACCGCATCCAGCTGCTCTATGCGCCGCATGCATGCCTCGGTGGCCGGTGTTTCCGCGTGTTCGAGATGGTAGGCCACGCCGGCTCGGTCTGCCGCCATGAAACCGTAGTAACCGCGATCGCTGGCAGTTTTTTGGTACAGCCCCTGCGCAGCGCCCTCATCCCCGGTTGCTTCCAGCGCCCGGGCCAGCCAATACATCCAACGGTTCTGATCGCGCTCGTTCTTCGGCATGGCCGTAATCCAGCGTGCGACCTGGGGCCAATCCTCGCGCAAAAGCCCTGCGAGTATCCGGGCCTCGTGAACCAGCAGGTCTTCGTCGCCCAGCTTCACCGCACGAATGAAGCGATAGGCCCGGTCGTCCGGCGTGCGCGCGAGATTGCGCACGATGTAGTGCTCTGTGCGCTGTATCTGGGCCTGGCTGAAGGGGTAACGCGGTTTGATCTTCTGCCACAGGTCCAGGGCCTCCAGTCCATCCCAGCGGGCCAGGCGGCGCACAGCGTGTGAAAGCATCGCCTCGCGGTAGGGATGGGGTGCCTGGAATCGATCCGCCTGATCGGCACGCCCCGGCTTGCGATACAGCCTGACCCAGCGCTTCAGCCATACCTGGTCGGAATTTGAGAAGCCGCGTCCGAGGTACTCCGCAAGGCGCCACTGTCCGGCCTCCATGGCCTTTTCGATCCGCGCCCAGTTCATCTCGTCGGTGCGGTAGCCCGCCTTGCTCCACGCCTTGAAGACCGGGTCGCAGGCGCTTGGGCGCGACTTTCCGTACAGCCAGATATCGGCGACCTGGGGAAAGGCCTCTTTGGCGCGGCCGGTAACGATCAGGGCCTGCAGATGGCCACAACGCCGGCTGATGTTGTCTGTCGGCTGGTAAAAGGCCAGGTATTCCGACCAGCGTTTCTGCCGGGCAAGCTGGTTCAGCCAGCGTGCCCGAAGTCGCGCGGCCAGCGGGGTCGTCCGGTAGCGCTGCAGGAATTCGCTGATCTCGCTTTCGCTGGCCCGTTCGAGACGCTTCAGCAGCTGCTCGTACTCAAGATAGGGGTACAAGGGGTAGTCACGAATACTTTGGCTCAGGCGCCTGAATTCGCCGGATTTTCCGAGCTCGAGCGCCTTCTCGGCGTTCAGAAAGATCGTCCTTTGTTGTTGCAGGCTGCTTGCCAGGCCGGGGCCGGCGGCAATCAACAGGAGAACAAACAGTAATCCGGGGAGAGGGCGCCGCTGCACCATAGCGTCATCCGAATTGGTTTGGAAATCCAGCGTAGGCTTTGGCATGGCGCATATCAAGAGGGATTTCCCGCATTTCGTTCCTAGTTGACAGCCTGTTCACTATGTCGGCAGGCGTCGGTTATCCTTTGGGTCGACATGATGACCCTAAATGAGTTGGATCTTGTGCAGCGGTTGGTAAGACAGGCCGCAGCGGAAGAGTTGATGTTGCGCTTTGAGTCCGTCAGCGCGCGGTTGAAGGCGGATGGCTCATTGATCACTGAGGCTGACCTCTCGATGCAGGCCCGACTGCAGGCCGAACTGGCCGAGCACTGGCCTCAGTACCGACTGCTGGGCGAGGAGATGGAAGCAGACGCTCAGGAACATTTGCTGGCGGCGTCGGGAACCGGCCTGTGGTGTCTGGATCCGCTCGATGGCACCGGTAATTTTGCCGCCGGGATCCCCTTTTTTGCGGTATCACTGGCCCTGATCTGCGATGGGCTGGTACAGGCCGCAGTGGTTTATGATCCCTGTCGCGATGAATGTTTCTCTGCCCTGCATGGCCAGGGCGCCTGGTTGAACGGGCGGCGACTGGTCACAGCCGGGTCGCCGGCAACCCTCAAGGATGCCATGGCGATGGTGGATCTCAAGCGCCTGCCCGATCCGTTGATCAGGGCCATCGCCAAACAGGCGCCTTACCGTTCCCAGCGCAGTTTCGGTTCCGTGGCCCTGGACTGGTGCTGGATTGCCGCTGGGCGCTGCCAGATCTATCTGCATGGTGGTCAGAAGCTTTGGGACTATGCCGCCGGTTACCTGGTGATGCGAGAGAGTGGTGCCGTCGGCGGCCTGCTGAGCGAGTATGACGGCGACTGTTTGACCAGCTTTTCGCTGGCACCGCGTATCGCCGTCGCTGCGACGCACCCCGATCTGCTGCGGCAGTGGCGGGCCTGGATCTTACAGGGCCTCGATGCCTGAACGAGTGGTTCGCAGGATCAGTGCGCGAGGTCTTCGGCAATCAGGTTCAGCCAGTGCAGTACCGGTGTGCCGTCTGCTTCGACCAGATGTGTCAGACAGCCGATGTTTGCACTGACGATCAGGTCCGGGTGGTCGGATTTGAGGGCCTGCAGTTTACGTTCACGCAGTTGCTGCGACAGCTCGCCCTGCAGAATCGAATAAGTGCCTGCAGAGCCGCAGCACAGGTGGCCCTCGTTGACGGTGCAGAGTTCGTAGCCGAGTGAGAGCAGCAGCTTCTCGGTGGCACCGTTGAGTTTCAGTGCATGCTGCAGCGTGCAGGGGGTGTGCACGGCGAGGCGGGCCTGCCGTGGGTGCAGACGCAGGCTGTCGAG
>CAZCDY010000051.1:0-2040 GCA_964497145.1 uncultured Gammaproteobacteria bacterium | reverse complement strand
TTCCTGCGCCAGGATCTGCAGCGGATCGCGCAGCCGCTCCTTCAGCTGGGCCGCTTTCTGCGCATACGCAGGGTCGTCTGCCAGCAGCTCAGGGTAATCCTGCAGGTGCGCACCGCAGCCGCTGGCGGTCACCACGAGAGCTTCGGCACCGGCTTCCAGGGCCGGATACCAGGCATCGATGTTGCGGCGGGCCATCTCTCGTGCCCGTTCGGTGTCGCTGAGGTGATGCGGCAGGGCACCGCAACAGCCAGCACCCGGACAGCGTTGCACGCTGATTCCGAGTCGGTGCAATACCGTTTCCAGTGCCTGATTGATCTCTGGCGCCAATCCCGGTTGTACACAGCCCTCCAGCACCAATACCCGACGGTCGGTGAGAGGCAGGGCCGCAGAGCGGCGACCCGATTTTGCCACCGGGACCTTCTGGCGCAGCTTGGGTGGCAGCAGCGGTCGCAGCCACTGCCCGACACGCAGCAGAGGGGTGAATCGCGCCGGGTAGGCCAGGACCTCGATCAGCAGACGGCGAAACAGGCGCTGCACGAGCGGGCGCGGTACCTGCTGTTCGACCTGTTCGCGGCCGATATCGAGCAGGCGGTGGTAATTGACCCCCGAGGGGCAGGTGGTTTCGCAGGAGCGGCAGCTGAGGCAACGATCGAGGTGTCCGCGCACGGTGGCACTGGCCTGCTCGCCCTCGAGGACCTGCTTGATCTGGTAGATGCGGCCGCGCGGGCCGTCGAGCTCGTCGCCGAGCAGCTGGTAGGTTGGGCAGGTGGCGGTACAAAAGCCGCAATGGACGCAGGCGCGCAAGATCCGGTCGGCCTCCTGGCCGTTGGGGGTATCTCGTATGAAATCGGCAAGCGCTGTCTGCATCTGTGTCGGGCATGTTAGATTTTAGAGGGCCCAGTGTAACTTGGTTCGGGTCGACTTTCGTCGCGGGTTTCTGGTGGCATTTCCCGGCCTTTTCCGGCGTTTGCGGCGACTTGCACGATGGTATAAACCTATGCGTATCCCGGAAGTCCTTCGACGCAGGCTGCCGCCGGCGCGGCGTCTGGAATGGTATCCACCGTTTCGCGCCATGCGCGTGCGGGTGCTGGAGCTCGGTTGGGACGGGCGCAGCGCGCGGCTGTTGCTGCCCTTGAGGCCCAATCGTAACCCCGGAGGCGGCATGTTCGGCGGAGCGATGGCCTGTCTCGCCGACCCGATTGCCGCCCTGGCCTGCAATCGGGTGTTTCCGGGACATCAGGTGTGGACGCGTGATCTGACGCTGGATTTCCGGCGGGAGAGTCGCACCGATATGGAATTGCGCTTCGTGCTCGAGGCCGACATGGAGCAGGAGATTCGCGAACAGCTGCGCGAGCGCGGGCGCGCCACGCCGGCATTCGAGTATGCTTTTTTTGACACGCATGGACGGGCCTGCGCAACCGTGCGCTGCCGGGTGGCCATACGCCCGGCAGATTACCGGCCGGTCTTGCAACACAGGAGCAGGAAAAACCGATGAACGAAGAGCAACACCCGACCAGCGATGGAGAGGGTCTGGATATGGACATGAGCAGCGGCATCGCCGCGTTCGAATCCAAGCATTTCAGTACTGCAACCCGGCTGCTGGCGCCGCGCGCAGAGATGGGCGACCCGGAGGCCCAGTATCGCATGGCGATCATGGCGCAGAACGGACTCGGCATGGTGGAGAATCCGCCGATGGCCGTGCGTTACATGCAGGCGGCCGCTGAGTCCGGCATGGGCCTGGCCCAGCACGGGCTGGGTTTCATGTACATGCAGGGCGAGTGCGTCGAAAAAGATGGTCAGAAGGCACTGGAGTGGTTCACCAGGGCGGCTGAGCAGGGGCTGCAGGGGGCAATGACGACGATCGGCATGATGTACCGCGAAGGCGACGTGCTTGAACGCGATGAGGAAAAGGCCAAGGCGTGGTTTCGAAAAGCCGGGTTCGACGACATCTGATCAGGTTCGCGTGAGGGAGGCGCCATTGCCCCCCGAATCCCGAGTCTGTCAGCTGGCAGGGACCTCGCGGCGTCTTTGTACCGCTTC
>CAZCDY010000050.1:0-22670 GCA_964497145.1 uncultured Gammaproteobacteria bacterium | reverse complement strand
CCGCGAAGGTGGTCGTACCGTCGGCGCCGGTGTCGTCGCCAAGATTATCGAGTGATATCAATGACAAGTCAGCGTATCCGTATCCGTCTGAAATCTTTCGATCATCGGTTGATCGATCAATCCGCTCGCGAGATTGTCGATACCGCAAAGCGTACCGGTGCCCAGGTTCTGGGTCCGATCCCTTTGCCAACCAAGAAGGAGCGATTCACCGTTCTGATATCGCCGCATGTCAATAAAGATGCGCGCGATCAGTATGAGATTCGTACCCACAAGCGCTTGATGGACATCGTGGATCCGACCGATAAAACGGTGGATGCGTTGATGAAGCTCGATCTGGCTGCGGGTGTTGATGTTCAGATCAAACTGAACTGAGGTTAGAGACATGGCGATTGGAATCGTAGGCCGAAAGGCAGGCATGACACGCGTCTTCACTGAAGACGGCGTTTCGGTGCCGGTAACTGTTATCGAAGTTCAGCCGAATCGGGTCACCCAGGTGTACTCGCCGGAATCTGATGGCTACAGCGCAATCCAGGTCACGGTAGGCGAGAAGAAGGCTTCGCGCCTGAGCAAGCCGATGGCGGGTCATTATGCGAAAGCCGGTGTCGAGGCTGGGCGTGGTCTGTGGGAATTTCGTCTGGACGACCACAACGGCGATGTGCCGGAAGTTGGTGCGGAGATCGACGGTTCGATCTTTGAAGTCGGTCAGAAGGTCGATGTGCGCGGCAACAGCAAGGGCAAGGGATTCCAGGGCGGCGTCAAGCGCCACAACTTTCACATGCAGGACGCGACGCACGGCAACTCGGTTTCTCATCGTGCTGCAGGTTCGATCGGCCAATGCCAGACGCCTGGGCGCGTTTTCAAAGGCAAGAAGATGGCCGGTCACATGGGTGCGGCCAAGATCAGCACACAGAACATCGAGGTGGTTCGGGTAGACACCGGCCGCAACATTCTGCTGGTCAAGGGTGCAGTTCCCGGTTCGCGTGGCGGTGATGTGATCATTACGCCCGCGATCAAACTGAAGAATAAGGGTTGAGAGCATGGACCTGAACGTACAAGGTGGTTCCAATATCCAGGTCTCTGACGTGGTGTTCGGTGCCGATTACAAAGAGTCGCTGGTGCATCAGGTTGTTGTCGCGTACCTGTCGGCCGCGCGCCTTGGAACCAAGGCGCAGAAGAACCGCGCGGCTGTCAGTGGTGGTGGAGCCAAGCCTTTCCGCCAGAAAGGCACCGGCCGTGCCCGCCAAGGCACCATCCGAAGCCCGATCATGCGTTCCGGCGGTGTGACTTTTGCCGCCCAGCCGCGCAGCTACGAGCAAAAGGTGAACCGCAAGATGTATCAGGGCGCACTGCGTTCCATCCTGTCGGAGCTGGTTCGTCAGAATCGTCTTGTGGTGGTGGACTCGTTCAGTGTTTCCGCCCCCAGGACCAAAGAGTTGCTGGCCAAGCTGGCAGAGTTCGACGCGGATGATGCGCTGATCATCTCAGAATCGTTCGATGAGAACCTCATGCTGGCAAGCCGCAACCTTTATCGGGTAGATGCCCGGGTGCTGAATGAAGTCGACCCGGTCAGCCTGATCGGCTTTGAAAAGGTGATTATCACCGCAGCCGCGCTGAAGGCACTCGAGGAGAAGCTGGCATGAGCAAAGAGCGTTTGATGAAGATCCTGCTGAGCCCGGTTGTGTCTGAAAAGAGCGCCATGCTCGCAGACAGGTCCAACCAGTTCGGCTTCAAAGTCGTCCGCGATGCTACCAAACCCGAGATCGCCCAGGCGGTTGAGCTCCTGTTCAACGTTAAGGTGCAGGATGTGCGCACCGTCAACGTCAATGGCAAGCAGAAGCGCTTTGGTGGCGTAATGGGCAGGCGCAACAACTGGAAAAAGGCTTACGTCCGCCTGCAGGAAGGTCACGATATCGATTTTGCCGGTGGCGCCTGAGTGCGACCACTGCATAGGTAACGGATAGAACAATGGCAATCGTCAAGACAAAACCGACATCACCGGGTCGCCGACATGTGGTTCAGGTAAAGAGCGAAGGCTTGCACAAAGGTGAGCCTTACTCTCCACTGATCGCAAAGAAGAGCAAGTCGGGTGGTCGCAACAGCAACGGCCGTATCACCACCCGTCACCGCGGCGGTGGTCACAAGCAGCGTTACCGCGTGATTGATTTCAAGCGCGATAAAGACGGCGTGCCGGGTATCGTCGAACGTTTGGAATACGATCCCAATCGCACGGCGCATATCGCCCTTATCAAATACGCTGATGGTGAGCGACGCTACATCATCGCACCTGCCGGTGTGAAGGCGGGAAGCACGATACGCTCCGGTGTCGAGGCGCCAATCGTGGCTGGTAACAGCATGGCGCTGCGCAACATCCCGGTCGGTAGCACGGTGCACTGCATCGAGCTCAAGATTGGCAAGGGTGCACAGCTCGCGCGCAGCGCCGGTGCGTCAGCGCAGCTGATTGCGCGCGAAGGTGACTATGCCACCCTGCGTCTGCGTTCGGGTGAGATGCGCAAGATACACGCGGATTGCCGCGCGACCATCGGTGCTGCAGGCAATTCCGAACATAACCTGCGCAAGCTGGGCAAGGCTGGTGCCACCCGCTGGCGTGGTGTTCGTCCCACCGTTCGCGGTGTTGTCATGAACCCGGTCGATCACCCGCATGGTGGTGGTGAAGGCCGTACCTCTGGTGGCCGTCATCCGGTCAGCCCATGGGGTACCCCGACCAAGGGTTTCAAGACGCGCTCGAACAAGCGTACCGATAAATTCATCGTGCGCGACCGTCGTCGTAAGTAATCAGGTGAGAGGCTAGAAGGCTATGCCACGTTCAATTCGCAAAGGTCCTTTTATTGATCTCCACCTGGAAAAAAAGGTGGAAACTGCGCGTGAGAGTAATGATCGTCGCCCGATCAAGACATGGTCGCGCCGCTCGATGGTCAGTCCTGACATGGTCGGGTTGACGATTGCCGTGCACAACGGGAAACAGCATGTTCCGGTACTTATTTCCGAGAACATGGTTGGTCACAAACTCGGCGAGTTCGCACTGACCCGTACCTACCGCGGTCATGTGGCGGACAAGAAGTCCAGGTGAGGAGATAGCCATGCAAGCTTTAGCAAAATTGCGCTATGCGCACATCTCGGCCCAGAAAGGCCGATTGGTGGCTGACCAGATTCGTGGGCTTCCTGTTGAGCAGGCGTTGAGCGTGCTGGCATTCAGCAAGAAGAAAGGCGCCGCCATGATGAAAAAGGTGTTGGACTCTGCTGTCGCAAACGCGGAGAACAACGAAGGTGCTGATGTGGATGAGTTGAAGGTCAAGGCCGTGTGTGTCGACGAAGGTCCGACCATGAAGCGCATCCGTGCGCGGGCCAAGGGTCGCGCAGCTCGCATTCTCAAGCGCACCAGTCATATCACCGTCACAGTAGCAGACGAGTAAGCGGACAAGAATTATGGGTCAGAAAGTTAATCCAAACGGTATTCGCCTCGGCATTGTTACGGACTGGACGTCCAAGTGGTATGCCGACAGCAAGAATTTCTCCGATCTTCTGATCACGGACCTCGAGGTGCGTGATTTTCTGAAGAACAAGCTGCGTCAAGCGTCAGTCAGTCGTATCCAGATCGATCGACCGGCCAAAAACGCGCACATTACCGTTCACACTGCCCGCCCTGGTCTGGTGATTGGCAAGAAGGGTGAGGACATCGATGCGCTGCGCAAGGAAGTCTCGGCGCGCATGGGTATCCCGGTGCACATCAGTGTGGAAGAGATTCGCAAGCCGGAACTCGATGCGCAGCTGGTATCCGAGGGCATTGCCCAGCAGCTTGAGCGCCGGATCATGTTCCGCCGCGCAATGAAGCGTGCGGTGCAAAACTCCATGCGGATCGGCGCCCAGGGCATCAAGGTAAATATTGCCGGTCGCCTGAACGGTGCGGAAATCGCGCGCAGCGAGTGGTATCGCGAAGGTCGCGTACCATTGCACACGCTGCGTGCAGACATCGATTACGGTTTCGCAGAGGCACTTACCACCTATGGGATCATTGGGGTCAAAACCTGGATCTTCAAAGGTGAGGTGTTCGGCGATCGTAAGGAAGAGCAGGAGGCGTCGGCTTCGGCTAAAGGCGCTCCTCGGGGGTAACGTAAAAAATGTTGCAGCCTAAACGTACCAAGTTCCGGAAACAGATGAAGGGCCGTAACCGCGGTTTGGCCCAGGCCGGTAATAAAGTGAGCTTCGGCGAATTCGGCCTTAAGGCCGTTGGTCGCGGACGTATTACTGCACGCCAGATTGAGGCGGCACGACGTACCATCTCGCGTACTGTTAAGCGCGGTGGAAAGCTCTGGATCCGTGTATTTCCGGACAAGCCGATTTCGAAGAAACCGCTCGAAGTCCGCATGGGCAAGGGTAAAGGAAACGTCGAATACTGGGTGGCCCAGATTCAGCCGGGTCTGGTTTTGTATGAGATTGAAGGTGTGGACGAAGATCTGGCGCGCCAGGCCTTTGCGCTCGCTGCTGCCAAGCTGCCCCTTCAGACCACATTTGTGAAACGGGTGATTCTGTGATGAATGCGACAGAACTTCGTGGTAAGTCCGAGGCGGAGCTCCGGCAGGCGCTGGAAGAACTGCTCAAAGAGCAGTTCAATCTGCGCATGCAACGTGGAACCGGGCAGTTTTCCCGTCCGCATCTTATGAAGGATGTGCGCCGTAATATTGCGCGCGTGAAGACGATAATGATTGAGAAGCGCCAGGCAGGTGAAGCATGAGCGAGCAGGCAGCCGACAACCGCACTATTCAGGGGCGAGTGGTCAGTGACAAGATGGACAAAAGCATCACCGTGTTGATTGAGCGCCGCGTCAAGCACCCGCTCTACGGTAAGTTCGTACGCAAGTCCACCAAGGTGCACGCGCATGACGAGAACAACGAATGTCAGATTGGTGATGTCGTTGTCGTGGAGCAATGTCGTCCGTTGTCCAAGACGAAGACCTGGCGTTTCGTCAAGCTGGTCGATCGCGCGAGCTGATCATAAGAATTCTACGAATTTGATTTTGTTGGGGTAGTGTCATGATCCAGATGCAGTCCGTGTTGAACGTCGCCGACAACAGTGGCGCACGTCGCGTTCAGTGCATCAAAGTGCTGGGCGGTTCCCATCGGCGCTATGCCGGTATCGGGGACGTTATAAAAGTGTCCATCAAGGACGCTAACCCGCGCGGTAAAGTTAAGAAGGGCGATGTGTTCAACGCTGTCGTGGTTCGTACGCGCAAGGGTGTGCGCAGGGCGGATGGTTCACTGATCCGTTTTGATGGCAATGCGGCAGTGTTGTTGAACACCAAGCTCGAGCCGATCGGTACCCGTATTTTTGGGCCGGTGACCCGCGAACTGCGTAGTGAGCGATTCATGAAGATCATTTCACTCGCGCCCGAAGTGCTCTGAGGTAGACAAAGATGGCAAGCAAGATTCGCAAAGGCGACGACGTCATCGTCCTGGCCGGCAAAGACAAAGGGAAGCGCGGCACTGTGCTGAGCGTTCTCGAGGACCGGGTCGTCGTGGAAAATATCAATCTGGCCAAGAAGCATGTGAAGCCCAACCCCAACGTGGGAGAGCAGGGCGGCATCGTCGACAAGGAAATGCCGATGCACGTGTCGAATGTGGCTGTTTACAACCCCGC
Source organism: uncultured Gammaproteobacteria bacterium (assembly GCA_964497145.1). Classification (GTDB taxonomy): domain Bacteria; phylum Pseudomonadota; class Gammaproteobacteria; order Chromatiales; family Chromatiaceae; genus Thiosocius. Next base: position 17,018 of record CAZCDY010000050.1, on the reverse strand, counting down.
CGCCGACAAGGGCGACCGTTTGGGCTTCAAAGTCCTGGATGATGGTCGCAAGGTGCGCGTATTCAAGTCTAACGGCGAAGTCGTTGACGTCTGAGGCGATAGCGATGACAAGGCTCCAGGATCATTATAAAGAACAGGTCGTACCCCAGTTGATGGAGAAGTTCGGCTACGGTACCGTCATGCAGGTTCCGCGGATCGAGAAGATCACGCTGAACATGGGTGTCGGGGAAGCGATTGGCGACAAGAAAGTGATGGAATTCGCTGTCGGCGACATGGAGAAGATCGCGGGCCAGAAGGCGATCGTCAACAAGGCCAAGAAATCTGTTGCAGGTTTCAAGGTCCGCGAAGGCTGGCCCGTCGGCTGCAAGGTCACACTGCGCCGTGAGCGCATGTACGAGTTTCTCGATCGTCTGATCAATATCGCCATTCCGCGTATTCGTGATTTCCGCGGCTTGAGCGCGAAATCTTTCGACGGTCGTGGCAATTACAGCATGGGCGTCAAGGAACAGATCATTTTCCCCGAAGTGGAATATGACAAGATCGATGCACTTCGGGGTATGGATATCACCATCACCACCTCGGCTGCGAATGACGAAGAATGTCGTGCTCTGCTCGACGGCTTCAATTTCCCGTTCAAATAATTCGGCGAATCAACATGGCAAAAAAGAGCATGTGGGCCCGTGAGGCCAAGCGCGCAAAGATAGTGGCCCAATACGCTAACAAGCGCGCCGAACTTAAGGCGATCATCAATGACCGCAGCAAATCTCATGAAGAGATCGACGCTGCCGTTGCTGCGCTGCAAAAACTGCCGCGTGACGCGAGTCCGGCCCGTCAGCAGCGTCGTTGCAGGGTTTCCGGCCGCCCGCATGGCGTGTACCGCAAGTTCGGCCTGTGCCGGAACAAACTGCGTGAAGCCGCCATGCGCGGAGATGTGCCGGGATTGAAGAAAGCTAGCTGGTAAATCCGCCTAGTATTTTCACGACAATTCGGCTATATTGCGCGGCTCCCTCGAGTAGGGGGCCTTTTTCGTGAACCGGGTATCGCGCTCAACAGGAGCGGTTTGACCCAAAGGAGCATCATAATGAGCATGTCAGATCCGATTTCGGATATGCTGACCCGCGTCCGTAACGGCCAGTCCGCTGGCAAGGCTGCAGTTACCATGCCGGCCTCGAAGCAGAAGGTCGCCGTAGCCCAGGTCCTCAAGAACGAAGGCTATATCAAAGATTTCGGTGCAACCGAGGCGGATGGCAAACCTGCCATCGAGATCACGCTGAAGTACTTCCAGGGTGCCCCTGTTATCGAGTATGTAAAGCGCGTGAGCCGCCCCGGCCTGCGTATCTACAAGAGCCGTGAAGATCTGCCTAAGGTCCGCGGCGGTCTTGGGATCGCAATTGTTTCCACCTCGAAAGGCGTGATGACCGACCGCGAGGCCCGTAAGCAGGGTCACGGCGGCGAAGTTATCGCCTACGTAGCCTGACGGAGGTTGGTATGTCGCGTATAGCAAAATCTCCAATCGAAGTCGTCAAGGGTGTTGACGTCAAAATCGACGGTCAGCACGTTTCTGTGAAGGGCGACAAAGGGACCATGGAACTCGACGTCCACCCGACAGTTGCCGTGAGCCTGGATGACGGTGTGATCGGTGTCACGCCAGCGAATGATTCGGCCTGGGCGATGGCCGGGACCATGCGCGCCCTGCTGGGTAATATGGTCCACGGCGTGAGCCAGGGTTTCGAGAAAAAACTGGAACTCGTCGGCGTCGGTTACCGCGCCCAAGGCAAAGGCAAGGTGCTGAGCCTGAGTCTGGGATTCTCGCATCCCATCGATTACCCGGTCCCCGAAGGGATTACCATCAGCACGCCTTCGCAGACCGAGATCGTGGTTGCCGGGAGCGACAAGCAGCGCGTCGGCCAGGTGGCTGCAGAGATTCGCGCGTTTCGTCCACCAGAGCCTTACAAGGGCAAAGGTGTTCGCTATGCAGATGAGCGCATCATCCGCAAAGAAGCGAAGAAGAAATAAGGGGTTAAGACGATGGACAAAAAAGCATCTCGTATTCGTCGCGCGCGTCGTGCGCGTGCAAAAATCAGCGAGTTGGGCGTGCATCGCCTGACCGTGCATCGCACCCCGCGTCACATCTATGCGCAGATCATTGCGCCTAATGGGGCTGAGGTCATTGCATCCGCTTCGACGCTGGACAAGTCGATTGCCGCTGAACTCCAGGGTTCGGGCGGTAACTCGGCAGCAGCTGCGGCCATCGGCCGTACTGTCGCCGAACGCGCGAAGGCAAAGGGTGTCGATCGCGTCGCGTTCGACCGTTCCGGTTTTCGTTTCCACGGTCGGGTGAAGGCCCTGGCCGACGCTGCCCGCGAAGCCGGGCTTGAGTTTTAAGGGGTCTTTGAGATGGCTAATTATGAAACCAAACCGGCCGGAGACGATCTGTTTGAAAAGCTGATCGGTGTAAACCGGGTCGCCAAGGTGGTCAAAGGCGGCCGGGTGTTCGGTTTTGCCGCACTGGTGGTGGTTGGTGACGGAGAAGGCAAAGTCGGTTTTGGAACCGGCAAGGCGAAAGAGGTGCCTATCGCGATCCAAAAGGCGATGGACATGGCGCGCCGCAACATGAAGTCCGTCAAACTGAAAAATGGCACCCTGCAGTACCCGCTGGTTGGCCGTCATGGTGCCGCCAAGGTTCACATGCAGCCCGCTTCCGATGGTACCGGCATCATCGCCGGTGGCGCGATGCGCGCCATCTTCGAAGTGGTTGGCGTGAAGAACGTCCTCGCCAAGTGCATCGGTACCAACAACGCGATCAACGTCGTGCGCGCAACCATGAACGGACTCGTCGAGATGGACGATCCGGAATACGTTGCAGCCAAGCGCGGCAAGACCGTCGAAGAGATACTGGGGTAAGCAGAGATGGCCGACAAGAAAATGATGAAGGTCAAGCTGGTGCGCGGCATGCATGGTCGCCTGGAAAAGCATCGCGCTTGTGTCCGTGGGCTTGGCCTGCGCCGCATGCATCAAGTCGTAGAGGTTGAGGACACCCCCGCCACGCGTGGCATGTTGAACAAGGTGTCCTACATGGTTCAGCTCGTGGAGGAGGCGTGACATGCGTCTGAATACACTCAAACCGGCAGCTGGCAGCAAGTCTGACCGCAAACGCGTGGGTCGTGGTATCGGCAGCGGGTTTGGCAAGACGGCGGGCCGTGGCCACAAAGGCCAGAAATCGCGTAAGGGCGGCTACCACAAGGTCGGCTTCGAGGGCGGTCAGATGCCTTTGCAGCGCCGACTGCCGAAGGTTGGCTTCCGTTCGGCCATGGCGCGCACTTCCGGTGAAGTTCGTCTGCACGAGATCGCCAAGGTTGAAGGTGACACGGTTGACATGGACGCGCTGTACCGCGCTGGTATCGTGCCGATGGCCGTCACCCGCGCCAAAATCATTCTGTCCGGCAGCATCGATCGAGCAGTGACCGTTCGAGGCCTTGGTGTAACCAAAGGTGCGCGTGCTGCGATTGAGGCAGCCGGCGGCAAGGTCGAGGACTAAAGGCAAGTTATGGCGCAGAATCCTGCAAGTGCCGGCGGTATGCAATTGGGGCGACTCACCGAGTTGCGTCAGCGGCTGCTGTTTCTGCTCGGGGCGCTGATTGTCTACCGGATCGGGACCTTTATCCCGGTGCCGGGGGTCAATCCGGCAGCCTTGGCTGCACTGTTTGATCAGCAACAGGGAACCATCCTGGACATGTTCAACATGTTCTCCGGTGGCGCGCTCAGTCGTGCAAGCCTGTTTGCGCTTGGGATCATGCCGTACATCTCGGCATCCATCATCATCCAGCTGATGACGGCGGTCATTCCGAAACTTGAGCAGTTGAAAAAAGAGGGCGAGTCGGGACGTCGCAAGATTACCCAGTACACCCGCTACGGCACCCTGGTGCTGGCAACCTTCCAGGCGATCGGTATCTCGGTGGCCCTGCAGGGGCAGTTTGGCGAGGGTCTGGTGGTGCACACCGGACCGGGCTTTGTGTTTACAGCGGCGGTATCGCTGGTCACGGGGACCATGTTCCTGATGTGGCTGGGTGAACAGATTACCGAGCGTGGACTGGGTAACGGCATCTCGATGATCATCTTTGCAGGTATCGTCGCGGGTCTGCCCTCGGCGTTCGGCTCGGTGGTCGAACTGGTCAGCAACGGTGAGATGAACGCGCTGTTCGCGCTGTTCCTGTTCCTGCTGGCGATTGCGGTTACCGGCTTCGTGGTCTTCGTCGAGCGCGGCCAGCGCCGCATTACCGTGAACTATGCCAAACGTCAGCAGGGCCGCAAGATGTACGCGGCGCAGAGCAGCCATCTGCCGCTGAAACTGAACATGGCCGGCGTGATTCCGCCGATCTTTGCGTCCAGTATCATCCTGTTCCCGACTACCCTCGCGCAGTGGGCCGGTAATAACGAAGGTATGCGCTGGCTGCAGGATATCGTCGCCAAGCTGTCACCGGGTGAGCCGATCTATGTGGCGATGTATGCCGCTGCCATTATTTTCTTCTGCTTTTTCTATACCGCGCTGGTGTTTAACTCGAAAGACACAGCGGACAACCTCAAGCGTTCTGGTGCTTTCATTCCAGGGATCCGCCCGGGAGAGCAGACCGCACGCTATATTGATCAGGTCATGTCGCGACTGACGCTGGCTGGCGCCCTGTATATCACCCTGGTCTGCCTGATGCCCGAGTTCCTGATCGTCGGTTGGAACGTGCCGTTTTACTTCGGAGGCACCTCACTGCTGATCGTGGTCGTGGTGGTGATGGATTTCATGGCCCAGGTGCAGGCGCACGTGATGTCGCATCAGTACGAAGGCCTCATGAAGAAAGCGAATTTGAAGGGTATCGGCGGCACGGGCATGCCTCGCTGACCGGTGGTTGAGACTAGGAGATAACGCATGAAAGTCCGTGCCTCTGTAAAAAAGATGTGCCGCAACTGCAAGATCGTGAAGCGCAAAGGTGTCGTTCGCGTGATCTGCACTGACCCGCGCCACAAGCAGCGCCAAGGCTAAAAGCGGCGTTGCTAAAACGTTGAAATGTAGGTAGAATTTCGCGCTCTCGCGCGCGGGGCTACCGCTGTACCAGGAGATAGTGACAATGGCCCGTATTGCTGGAGTCAACATTCCAGATCGCAAACACGCAGTGATCGCGCTGACGTCCGTCTACGGCGTCGGTCCCGCGCGTGCTCGCCAGATCTGCGAAACAGCCGAGGTCGACCCGAGCCGGAAGATCATGGATCTGACGGAGGAAGAGGTCGAGAAACTGCGTGCCGAAGTGGCAAAATTCACCGTTGAAGGTGATCTGCGTCGCGAGGTATCGATGAATATCAAGCGTCTGATGGACCTCGGCTGCAACCGTGGTATCCGTCATCGTCGCGGTTTGCCGCTGCGTGGTCAGCGCACCCGTACTAACGCGCGTACCCGTAAGGGTCCGCGTAAACCGATCAGAAAATAAGCGTCAGCTAGGTTTTTTAGGAAAAGGCATATGGCCAAGACCCCAACCCGTACCCGTAAAAAGGTCAAAAAGGTCGTAACTGATGGGATCGCGCACGTTCATGCGTCGTTCAACAACACCATCATTACCATCACCGATCGCCAGGGTAATGCCCTGTGCTGGGCCACTTCCGGTGGCTCCGGATTCCGCGGCTCGCGTAAGAGCACGCCGTTTGCAGCCCAGGTCGCGGCAGACCGTGCCGGCCAGGTTGCGAAGGAATACGGGGTGAAAAACCTCGACGTCAACGTCAAGGGGCCAGGTCCTGGTCGGGAGTCGGCAGTTCGCGCTCTCAACAACGCCGGTTTCAAGATCACCAGCATCTCCGACGTTACGCCGATCCCCCACAATGGCTGCCGTCCGCCGAAAAAGCGCCGCGTCTGATTTGGAGTTTGAGTAATGGCACGTTATATCGGTCCAAAATGTAAATTGATGCGTCGGGAAGGTACGGACCTGTACCTCAAGAGCCGCGTTCGTTCCATCGATTCCAAGTGCAACATGGAAAAGGTCCCCGGCCAGCAGAGCGATCGCCGCCGGCGGCTGTCTGACTATGGTGTCCAGTTGCGCGAGAAGCAGAAAGTGCGTCGTCTTTACGGCGTGCTCGAGCGTCAGTTCCGCAACTACTACAAGGAAGCGGATCGCATGAAGGGGCCGACGGGTGAAATCCTGTTGAAACTGCTCGAAAGCCGGCTCGACAACGTCGTTTACCGCATGGGCTACGGCTCGACCCGTTCCGAGGCTCGCCAGTTGGTGAGCCACAAGGCGATTACGGTCAATGGCAAGGTGGTCAAGGTGGCTTCGTACAAGGTGCGGCCGGAAGATGTCGTGGCCGTGAACGAAAAAGCGAAAAAGCAGGATCGGATCAAGAATTCGATAAGCCTGGCTGAGCAGTACGGTTTGCCCGAGTGGGTCGAGGTTGATCCGAAGGGTATGAGCGGCACTTTCAAGCGACTGCCAGACCGGGTTGAACTGCCAGCCGAGATCAACGAACAGTTGATCGTCGAACTGTATTCCAAGTAAAGGAACTGAGAGGCACATCCATGACGGAGTCCGTCACCGAATTCCTCAAGCCGCGTATTGTCAACGTGCAGACCATCAACGAGCGCCGCGCCAAGGTGTCGTTGGAGCCGTTGGAGCGAGGCTTTGGACATACGCTGGGCAACGCCCTGCGTCGTATTCTTCTGTCCTCGATGCCGGGTTGCGCCATCGTGGAGGCCGAGATCGACGGCGTACTGCACGAGTACGGCGCGATCGAGGGTGTTCAGGAGGACGTCCTGGAGATCCTGCTGAACCTGAAAGAGGTCGCGATCACCATGGAGGATCGCGATGAAGCGATCATCAGCCTGAATGCCAAGGGGCCAGGTGTGGTTGGCGCTGGAGATATCCAGCTTTCGCACGGAATGGAGATCACCAACCCTGAGCTGGTCATTGCGCGCCTCACCGACAAGGGTGAGCTGAACATGACCATGAAGGTGCGTCGTGGTCGGGGCTATGAGCCTGCAGCCAACCGTGAGAGTGCGGCCGGTGACGACCGCCCAATCGGCCACCTGCAGCTGGATGCGACCTTCAGCCCGGTGCTGAAAGTGGCTTACTCGGTGGAGGCTGCGCGTGTTGAGCAGCGTACCAACCTCGATCGTCTGGTGATCGACATCGAGACCGATGGCACCATCGACCCCGAAGATTCGATCCGTCGCGCTGCGACCATTCTGCAGGACCAGCTGTCTGCGTTCGTCAAACTCGACGAAACCACCAGCGCAGTAGCCGAGCAGGAGCGCGCCGAGCCGACCGTGGATCCGATTCTGCTGCGTCCGGTCGATGACCTGGAGCTGACGGTGCGTTCTGCGAACTGTCTGAAGGCCGAGAACATCTTCCTGATCGGCGACCTGATTCAGCGCACCGAGGTGGAGTTGCTCAAGACCCCGAACCTGGGCAAGAAGTCGCTGACCGAGATCAAGGACGTGTTGGCCACCCGTGGCCTGTCGCTGGGTATGCGCCTGGAGAACTGGCCACCCGAGAATCTCGAAGAATTGATGGCACGCTGAGAAGCGTTTGGTTAAACAGATTAATTAGGAAGTCGACCCATGCGTCACCGCAACTCCGGACGGCAGCTCAACCGTAACAGCTCGCACCGTAAGGCCATGTTCCGCAATATGGCTGCCTCACTGATCGAGCATGAATTGATCAAGACAACTCTGCCGAAGGCGCAGGAACTGCGTCGTGTGGCCGAGCCGCTTATTACCATGGCAAAAGAAGACAGCGTTGCCAAGCGCCGCCTGGCTTTCGCGCGCCTGCGCAGTGATGCAGCAGTCGGCAAGCTGTTTGCAGAATTGGGTCCGCGTTACAAAGAGCGTCCCGGTGGTTACCTGCGCATTCTGAAGTGCGGTCACAGGCAAGGCGACAAGGCGCCGATGGCCTTCGTTGAGCTGGTCGATCGTCCTGTCGCCGAGGAAGAGGCCGCCGACTAGGCCTGCTGCCAAACGCGAGACAAAAAAAACCGGGCTTTGCCCGGTTTTTTTGTGGTCGCCGTGATTGATCTGACCGTGCGACACGATTGTCGCCTATCGCGCCGTTTCGTCAGGTTGTGAGATACGGCTGTCACCTATCGTCCCCTACGTGGGGCGCGCGGACTAAAATTGGCGTATGCACCGCCCGCGCCCCATCTTCCTGTTTACCGACTTCGGTTATTCCGGCCCCTATGTAGGCCAGATGACTGCTGCCATTTTGCTTCACAGCCCGGGCAGTGCCGTGGTCAACCTGATGCACGATGCACCGGCCATGCGGCCCGAGCTTTCGGCATATCTGCTGGCCGCATGCTGCCGCGCGCTGCCCGCCGGTTCGATCGTGGTGTCGGTGGTGGACCCGGGGGTCGGTGGTGAGCGTGCGGCACTGGTGGTTGAAGCCCCTGGCCTGACGCTGGTCGGTCCCGACAATGGCCTGATGTCGCGGGTGCGAGGCATCAGGCAGGTCAAGCGGATCGACTGGCGGCCAGAGCAGATATCGAGCAGTTTCCACGGCCGCGACCTGTTCGCCCCGGTGGCCGCGATGCTGGCCGCGGCAGAGCCGGTGGCCACGACGCCGCTGGCGGCCGGATTGATGGTCGGAGCAGATTGGCCGAGCGATCTTGCCAAAGTGGTGTATATCGATGACTTCGGTAATCTCATGACGGGGCTTGATGCGAAAAACATCAGAAAAAACCGCGAGATACGAATTGGCGGGCGGGCAGTGAGTTATGCAGAAACCTTCTGCCGTGTGCCCGGGGGAGATCTGTTCTGGTATCCGAACTCGCTGGGGCTGATAGAGATTGCGGCGAATCGAGGCTCGGCGGCGGCTCAGCTGTCACTGGTATTGGGGGATAGAATCCTGTTAGATTAGTCGTGCCGTCAAGGATCGACGGGTTTATCAACAAGGAGGTTGTAATGAATTATCCAAGATGCGCGTTGTTGGCGTCGCTGTTTTTTGCCTTTGCGCTGCCCGCTCGGGCCGCGTGGGTTTCGCCGTTCATCAGCGAGATCCACTACGACAATGCCGGGGCGGATGTAAACGAACTGGTTGCGGTGACCGGACCCGCGGGACTCGATCTGTCCGGTTGGTCGATCGTCCTGTACAACGGCTCGAACGGTCAGCCCTATCGCTCTGTTGCGTTGTCAGGTCAGCTGGGTGCCGCTGGTGGGAGCTGGGCCGAAGATTATTGGTCCGTCGGCAGCATTCAGAACGGGCCGGACGCCGTCGCTTTGGTATCCGCCGCGGACAACCTGGTCGATTTCGTGGCCTACGAGGCTGCGGTTTCTGCGACAGCGGGCGCGGCCTCAGGCAGGGTTGCCAACCTGTTGCCGGTATCTGAGGACGCAAGTTCGGCGCCGACAAGCTCGTTGCAGCGCACGGGTGGTGCCGACGACTGGGTCTGGATGTCGGCTCCCGCAACGCCGGGTCTGTTGAATCCCGGTTTGGCCGGGCTTGATGCGGTTGCGGTGCCGGCGATGAATGCGTGGCAACTGTGGCCGGCCGGTCTGTGTGCCTGGCTGTTGTTGTCTGTCAGGCGCAGGCCATGGTCAGCCGTGGAGGCCCAGCCGTTGCGCGTCCGCTGCGAGTAACCGGGCCGAAGGCCCGGGTTCAGTCGTTTCGAGTGGCCTCTGCTGCGAGGGTTGGTACCGGGGCAGTATGGTGCAAGTCAGGAGGAAATGGACATGAAAGGTGACCGCCGGTTTTCTTTGATGGACAGGTTTGTCTCAGGCAAATCACGATCCTCCGCTGCTGCGCACGAGACTCCCTCGACCGTCGAGCAGCAGGGGCCCCCCGCGGGTACGCCTTTGAAAGGATCGGCTCTCGAGCAGGCGTATCGCGATCTGATGCTCGAAAATCACGTGCTGGCGGAAACCAACGAGCGTCTGCACGAACGCCTTGCCCGAATCGAGGCCAATATCGAGGAGTCGCCGGCAGCCAAACAGTTGATCCGGGCACAGCGTAATGCACTGGCCGAGCGCAGTCATCGGCTGCGCGAGGTTCAGTACGAAAACCTCCATCTGAAACGCGAAAAAAACAAGCTGGTCGAAGAGAACCAGAAACTTGCTTCCAGTCTCGCGCGGCATATGCAGGACATCCAGCCACTGCTGAATCAGGAACAGATCAGTCGCCGTGAACTCGAGGAGGCAAAGGCGGCATTGCGCGAGAAGAGCAATGCCCTGGCCAGGCTGACCGACAGATATTATCAGCTTGAGGCGCGCTCCAAACCGAGGCCACCGCCCAGTTCGGCGGCGAACGGCCGGTTTTGATCCGGCGCACCAGCCGGCAACGCAAACCGTGATTCCTTACTGACCGGCATCCGCCTGTGGTCGGCTGAGTATGGGCGCCAGAAAACGTCCGGTATGCGACTGTGGCATCTTTGCGATCTGCTCAGGCGTACCGCAGGCGATGATCTCTCCACCGCCATCGCCACCCTCGGGTCCGAGGTCGACAATCCAGTCCGCGGTTTTCACCACGTCCAGGTTGTGTTCGATCACCACCACGGTGTTGCCGTGGTCACGCAGTCGATGCAGGACGCCCAGGAGTTGCTCGACATCATGAAAGTGCAGTCCGGTAGTCGGCTCGTCGAGGATATACAGGGTTCGGCCGGTATCGCGTTTGGATAGCTCGCGCGACAATTTGACCCTTTGTGCCTCGCCGCCCGAGAGCGTGGTCGCGTTCTGACCCAGGGTGATGTAGCTGAGGCCCACATCCATCAGGGTCTGCAGCTTGCGCTTGAGTGCAGGCACCGCATCGAAGAACAAAAGGGCATCCTCGACGGTCATGTCGAGTACCTCGTTGATGCGCTTGCCCTTGTACTGGATTTCCAGCGTCTCGCGATTGTAGCGCTTGCTCTTGCAGACATCGCATTGCACATAGATGTCGGGCAGAAAGTGCATCTCGACCTTGATGACGCCGTCGCCCTTGCAGGCCTCGCAGCGCCCGCCCTTCACGTTGAAGCTGAATCTGCCTGGGCTGTAACCGCGTGAGCGGGCCTCCGGGACATTCGCGAACAGCTCGCGGACCGGGGTGAAAAGGCCGGTATAGGTTGCCGGGTTTGAGCGCGGGGTGCGGCCGATCGGTGATTGGTCTATATCGACGACCTTGTCGAAGTGCTTCATGCCACTCATTTTTCGGTATGGCGCCACGGTATGGCTGGCGGCATTGAGTTGGTTGGCCGCCAGCGGATAAAGGGTGTCGTTGATCAGGGTCGATTTGCCGGAACCGGACACCCCGGTCACACAGGTGAAAAGGCCTCCCGGGATCTCCAGCTTCACCGCCTTCAGGTTGTTGCCGGTGGCTCCTTCGACCTTCAGCATGTGTTTCGGATCGACCGGATGGCGTTCGTCCGGGATGGCGATGCGCGAGCGGCCGGCAAGGTAGTCGCCGGTGATCGACTCCGACACCGCGCAGATATCCGCGATCTGTCCCTGCGCAATCACCCGCCCACCGTGCACGCCGGCCCCCGGTCCGATGTCGACCACGTGGTCGGCACTGCGGATGGCATCTTCGTCGTGCTCGACCACGATCACCGTGTTGCCGAGGTCGCGCAGGTAGGTCAGGGTTTTGAGCAGGCGTTCGTTGTCGCGCTGGTGCAGGCCGATCGAGGGTTCATCGAGCACGTACATCACGCCGACCAGGCCGGCACCGATCTGGCTGGCCAGGCGGATACGCTGCGCCTCGCCGCCGGACAGGGTCTCCGCACTGCGATCCAGGGTCAGATAATTGAGGCCGACGTTGACCAGAAAACGCAGGCGGTCGTTGATCTCCTTGACGATCTTGGAGGCGATTTCACCGCGTTTTCCAGGCAGTTCCAGCTGTTCGAAAAAGGTCAGGCTGTGTTCCACTGCCATCGAGGTGATCGTGGGCAGGGCGTGGTCGGCAATGAATACATTGCGGGCACCTTCGTTGAGGCGTGTGCCTTCGCATTCCGGGCAGGGTTGCGAGGAGACATAGCGAGCCAGTTCTTCGCGTACCGCGTTGGATTCGGTCTCGCGGTAGCGACGCTGCATGTTGTTGATGATGCCCTCGAAGGGATGCTGCTTCTTGACCACCCGGCCACGATCGTTGAAGTAGCTGAATTCGATGCTGTCAAAACCGCTGCCCTTGAGGATGATCTGCCGGGTTTCTGCCGGCAGCTCATTCCAGGGTGTCTCCGGGTCGAAGTCGTAGTACTGCCCGAGCGAACGGATCATCTGATAGTAGTAGGCATTGCGCCGGTCCCAGCCACGCACCGCGCCCCCGGCCAGTGACAGCTCGGCATTGGCCACCACCTTGTCCGGGTCGAAAAACTGTTCCACGCCAAGTCCGTCACAGGTGGTGCAGGCACCGACCGGGTTGTTGAACGAGAACAGGCGTGGCTCGAGTTCCTCGATGCTGTAACCGCAAACGGGGCAGGCGAAATTGGCCGAAAATACCAGGTCGGGTCTCGGATCCTCCGGGGTCGCATCCATCCAGGCAACACGTGCCACCCCCTCGGCCAGATGCAGCGCGGTCTCGAACGACTCCGCCAGACGCAGGGCGATGTCTTCGCGCACCTTGAAGCGGTCCACGACCACCTCGATGCTGTGCTTCTTGTGCAGTTCCAGCTCGGGCGGGTCATCGAGTTCGAAGGTCTCGCCATCGATGCGGGCGCGGATAAAGCCTTGCGCATGCAACTCGGCGAGCAGCTTGTGGTATTCGCCCTTGCGTTCGGAGATGACCGGTGCAAGCAGCATCAGTTTGCTGCCCTCGGGCAGGGCGAGTACCTGGTCGACCATCTGGCTGACGGTCTGCGCCTCCAGGCGCTCGTCATGGGTCGGACAGCGCGGAGTGCCGGCACGTGCGAACAACAGGCGCAGGTAGTCGTAGATCTCGGTGATGGTGCCCACGGTCGAGCGTGGGTTGTGACTGGTTGTCTTCTGCTCGATCGAGATCGCCGGAGAAAGGCCTTCGATATGGTCGACATCGGGTTTTTCCATCATCGACAGGAACTGGCGCGCGTACGCCGAAAGGGACTCGACATAGCGTCTCTGACCCTCGGCATAGATGGTGTCGAAGGCCAGCGAGGATTTTCCTGATCCTGACAGGCCGGTGATCACGATCAGCTGGTCGCGCGGCAGGTCGAGATCGATGTTTTTCAGGTTGTGGGTGCGGGCGCCCCGGATATGAATCGTGTCCATGACTGCTGCTGCGAAGGATCAAACCTGACAAGTGTACGGCACTCGAGCTTGGCGTGAAACGCCAATCATGCCGGGGAAATGGAGAGCCCCAAGGTTCCCAATCCGGACGACAGCAGTTGAGGTGGCAGAGAAACTTTGCGAACTCTGCGCCCTACTGTGGTTCCGGGTTAGAATCGGCCGCTGGATTTTCAGGGTGCCGCTGTGCGAGAAAAGACGACGCAAAACATGACCGCAGGCGAGAAGCGTGCCACCCTTGGCCTGGCCGGAGTCTACGGCTTTCGCATGCTGGGCCTGTTCCTGATCCTTCCGGTATTCGCCCTGTTTGCCGAGCAACTGCCCGGTGCGACGCCCCTGCTGACCGGCTTGGCGGTAGGCATCTATGGTCTGACCCAGGCTTTGCTGCAGATCCCCTTCGGCCTGCTTTCCGACCGGATCGGGCGCAAGCCGGTTATCTTCGGCGGGCTGCTGCTGTTCGCGCTGGGTAGCGTTATTGCCGCCTCCGCGCAGGACGTCTGGATGGTGATCCTCGGACGCGCGGTGCAGGGCAGTGGCGCGATTGCAGCCGCGGTCATGGCATTGGCGGCCGATCTCACCAGGGAGGAAAATCGCACCAAGGCGATGGCAACCATCGGTGTAACGATCGGCGCGTCTTTCATGGTGGCGATGATGGCGGGACCGGTACTCGGTCGCCTGATTGGTGTCAGCGGCATCTTCTGGCTGACCGCGGTGTTGGCCTTGCTGGGCATCGCGGTGGTCGCGCTGGTGGTGCCCACGCCGACACGCAGCCGCGTTCATCGCGACGCAGAGGCGGTGCCTGCGATGTTCAAACGCGTGTTGAGCAATGGCGATCTGTTGCGCCTGGACTTCGGCATCTTTTCACTGCACCTGATCCTGACCGCGCTGTTCCTGGCGGTGCCCCTGGTCCTGCGTGACCTCGGGCTCGAGCCGCTGCAGCACAGCACCCTGTACCTGCCGGTGATGCTGGGTTCGATTGCGGCGATGATTCCCTTCGTCATCCTGGCCGAGAAGCGCGGCCTGATGAAGCAGATATTCCTCGGGGCGGTCGCGAGCCTGGCGCTGGCGCAGTTTGCGCTTGGCCTGTTTGCAGACCAGTTCTGGGGCTTCGTTGCCGCGCTCAGCCTGTTCTTCACTGCCTTTAATCTGCTGGAGGCGACGCTGCCCTCACTGGTGTCCAAAGTCGCCCCGGTCGATGCCAAGGGCACCGCGATGGGTGTGTATTCGACCTCTCAGTTCGGCGGTGCCTTTGTCGGCGGCCTGCTGGGCGGTTGGGTCCATCAGCAATTCGGCCTTGCCGCCGTGTTCCAGGCGGGCGCCGTGGTCGGGGTGGTCTGGTTGCTGCTGGCCAGCAGGATGCGCAAACCCGGCCGCTACGCCAGCCGCCTGGTGAATTGCGGCGCCATGGGCCCCGACAGCGCCGGTGACCTTGCGGGCCGCCTGCGCGGTGTGCCCGGGGTGATCGAGGCGGTGGTTGTGGCCGACGAGGGGGTGGCCTATCTGAAGGTCGATAGAGACCGGCTCGATGATATGGCCCTGGATGAAATTGTGGCCCGGCCGGCGTAGACTGCCGGGCAGTCAAAAATACGCGGCGCAGCAAGGACGCTGTCGCCGAGCAAAGGAGGAAAAATGGCAAGCAGAGGCGTTAACAAAGTCATCCTGATCGGTAACCTGGGACAGGATCCCGAGGTGCGTTACATGCCCAATGGGGGCGCCGTGTGCAATATCACGGTGGCGACATCGGAAACCTGGAAAGACAAGAACACCGGTGAAAACCAGGAAAAGACCGAGTGGCATCGTGTGGTAATGTTCCGGCGTCTGGCTGAGATTGCTGGTGAATATCTGAAGAAGGGTTCCAAAGTCTACCTGGAAGGTCGGCTGCAGACGCGCAAGTGGCAGGATCAGCAGGGCCAGGATCGTTACACTACCGAAATCGTTGCCGACCAGATGCAGATGCTCGACAGCCGTGGTGGCAGTGCCGATTTCACGCCTTCACAGCCACGCTCGTCCGCACCGCAGTCGCAATCCGCGCCGCAGGCCGCACCTGCGGACAACGGTTTTGAAGACGACATTCCGTTCTGAAATTCACCTTAGGGTGTTGCCTGGCGCGACGACAAACGGGGCTGTGGCCCCGTTTTTGGTCTGTGGCGATTCCGGTTGTGCGGTTCTCTTTGCAGGCATTTCCCGCTGATCAGACAGGACGGGCCAGGGCCTCAAAGAAGAAGTCCTGACTGAGATGGGTCCGTGTCCCCGCGGGGGGCGGCGGGGCATCGGTGTTTCGTGCCATCTCGGCAGGGACCGTGTAAGTCGGCGCGCCTACCGGCTCTCAGGCCACTTCTTTTGTTCTCCGCATCGGCACAGGCGTTGGCTCGATCATCAGAGAGGCGATAGGCGCGCCTTGTGCCTTTTGTTGTACATATTTGATGCCAATCTTTTTTATTTAATTAAAACATGTGGTTATCGCCACCTGCGGGGAAACGTGGTTCACCTCTGTAAAGCGGGTTGACACAAAAAACTCCTTGTTCCCAGCGGCCTGGGCGAAGGCTGGAACTATTGGGTGTCGGTCCGGAACCATGGCTTCCATGCCGCATTTTGAAACCATTTCGCTGTGTATACTTTACCGTCGATTCTGAATATCCTGGCGGCAAATAAAGTGCTGCATCGCCCCTTTCGCGGTCATGCATGCCGACGCAAACACTCTGTCGCCAACCGATGATTAATCAATGGAGAACACAATGAGCAAAGTTTTACTGGCCAGCGAACGCGCACAATCAGCAGCCCCGGTGTTCAGGAAGTCTGCTATCGCTGCCGTTGTCAGCTTCGCGGTCGTGCTCAGCGCCTGCCAGTCCAATCCCTTTCAGACCTCCAATCCCTTTACGGGCGAAAGCGAGGTCAACAAGACGACCAAGGGCGCAGGGGTCGGTGCCGCTGCCGGTCTGCTCGCCGGCATCATCATCGGTGGCGACCGTAGGCGGTTGTTGCTGGCCGCGGGTATCGGCGCGCTCACCGGTGGGCTGGTCGGCAACTACATGGACCGGGAAGATGCCAAGTTGCGCGCCCGCTTGCAGGGCACCGGTGTCAGCGTGACCCGGGTCGGTGATCAGATCATCCTGAACATGCCGGGCAATGTGACCTTTGCCAGCAATTCCAGCGACGTGTCGGCAGATTTCTTTGCCGTCCTCGATTCGGTGGCACTGGTGATCAATGAATTCGACAAGACCTATATCGACGTTATCGGTCATACCGACAGCACGGGTTCGAATGAACTCAATCAGCGACTCTCGGAGCAGCGTGCCTCCAGCGTGGCGCGTTACCTCAAGAGCCAGCAGGTGCTTCCGGAGCGCATCCTGACCAGCGGCATGGGACCAAACTCACCGATCGCATCGAACGATACGCCTGAGGGCAGGGCATTGAACCGGCGCGTGGAGATCATCCTGACGCCGATCACCTGACCCTGCGGCCTGGTTCACCGGAGGGCGGGCTGTCTGTTCAGCCCAAACTCCGATCTGCGGCCTGGTGCAGGCGAATCAGATCCTGCAGCGACAGGGTCTCGGTTCTGACACCAGGGTCTATGCCCAACGCCATGATCTGCTCACTGTCCAACAGCCCCTTGAGGTTGTTGCGCAGGGTCTTGCGGCGTTGGTGGAACGCCGCCGTTACGAGTTTCCCAAACGTCTGCATTTCCGCCGTTGCGACCAGTGGTTCGGGGCGTGGGCGCAGGCGTACCACACTCGAATTCACCTTGGGTGGTGGATCGAATGACTCCGGCCCGATATCGAACAGCGGTGTCACCTCGCAGCTGACCTGCAGCATGACCGACAGGCGGCCATAG
>CAZCDY010000049.1:8670-23569 GCA_964497145.1 uncultured Gammaproteobacteria bacterium | reverse complement strand
CAGACCCTTACAAAAAGAGATTAGGACGATGAAAGGCGACTTCACACGATTCACTTTCAGACCCGGCAAGCACTACCACGCGGTACGGATGCAGCAAGGCCGTGTGCAGACGGACGCCGACTGGAACGAACAAATCGACATCCAGGCCCACCGCGAACGCATCGAGATCGTCGACATCATCGGCGCCTGCGGCGTGCCGGAGGGCGAAGGCGGCTTCCGTATCGCACCGATCGACGCCGACGCGAGCGGCCACGGCGAGGTGCTGGCCATCGAGCCCGGCCGCATCTATGTCGACG
Source organism: uncultured Gammaproteobacteria bacterium (assembly GCA_964497145.1). GTDB lineage: Bacteria > Pseudomonadota > Gammaproteobacteria > Chromatiales > Chromatiaceae > Thiosocius. Next base: position 23,273 of record CAZCDY010000049.1, on the reverse strand, counting down.
GCATACTGTGTGAACTCGAACCAGCCAATCAGGTGACGCTGGAAGGTGCCGGCGGATCCGGCGGCCTGTCGCACTGGCGCCTGGATACCGGACCCGCACTGCGCGCACAGCAGTGGCTGCGCCTGGTTGGCGGCAGCGGCGACGGCACACTGGTCCAGGTGCAGGGCGTGACGGCGCCCGCGCCGGGGGCGGAAGACCCGCGCGTACGCATCAGCATCACGGACACCGAGCTGGCGCCGGCGACCGGGTCGATGACTACGGCGCAGCCACTTTTCACCTATCAGGTGCAACCGGACTACCCGGACCCGCCCGCCCCCGCGGCCGGGACCTGGCTGGCCTACCTGGACGTCTGGGAGCGCCATATCACTGCATTGGACGACCCGTTGATTCGCGAGGTGGCGCTGGCGGGACCGGATACCGCAACCCGCCTGAGCACCATCTGGCAGGTCAAGCTGCAGGCGCTCACGGGCGAGGATCCGGGTTGCGACGACTTCGTCCCCTGGGCCCCGGCCGGTGGACGCCTGGCCGCACGCGCCGAGCCCGGTGGTGACGACAGCAATCCCTGCGTGATTCCACCGGAGGCCGGTTATCGCCGCCTCGAAAACCAGCTCTATCGGGTCGAGATCCATGATGACAGCGGCGGCACCCCGACCTTCAAATGGTCGCGCGACAACGGCAGCCTGGTGGTCCGTCTGGTCAGCGTGGACACGGTCAACGACAGCATCCGGGTCTCGCACCCCCGCAGTGACCCATTGACTCAGCTCGCTACCGACGACTGGGTCGAGGTGTTGGATGAGGACATGATCCTGGACGGCACACCGGGCATTTTCATCCAGATCGGCGAGATCAACGGCAATCGGCTGGCGATCCAACAAAACCCGAGCGGAGCCAGCCTGCCCGACAGCGGTATCGTCCGCCGCTGGGAAGGCGGCCAGCCGATCGCAGTCGACACCAGCGACTGGATACCGCTGGAGAGCGGCGTCGAGATCCGTTTCGACTCGACGGACTACCACCCGGGTGATTACTGGACCATCCCGGCACGTACGATCAACCACGATGTCGAATGGCCACGCGACCCTTCGTCTGATTTGCCAGTGTTGCAGACTCCACAGGGCATCATTCATCACACCTGTCCGCTGGCGGTATTGGAATACGACGCTGACGGCGACTGGTCAGTGGAGAGCGACTGTCGTGAAGAGTTTCCGCCCTTGACCGACCTGCGTTTGGGCGGCTGCTGTCTGCGGATCGACCCGGGCGATGATCTGCAGCAGGCGATCGATCGCGTCATCCAGCGCGGCGGCGGCTGCATCTGCCTCGGTGCCGGCGTACATGAGCACACCGGTATCCTGCGCATCGACGGCGCAGAAAATCTCACGCTGCATGGCCAGGGCAATGCCACGGTGCTGCGCCTGCTCGGTGATGTTCAAACGGACGACGGCGGCCTGGTCGTGATGGACAGCCGGAACGTCAGCCTGGAACGCATGCTGTTACTGGGTGCCGGAATCGAGGCTGTCATACGCACCTACAGTGCACAGGAGGTGCCCTCGAGCCGGCGCATCCGCTTACGCGACCTGACCGTGCTGAATACGACGACCGGTGGTCAGGAACTCCCGACACAGACTGCGGTACGGCTGTCGAACTGCAGCGACATCACGATCAGCGACTGCGTCCTGATCGGTGAGAACAGCCTGATCTGTATGCTTCGGGACGAGCTGCCAATCCCGCTGCCGGATCTGGCGCCGTTCAGCCACAAAGGCAGCGGCGGCGTGCGGCGCCTGCGCATGCACAATGTGCAGTTGCGCTACGGAAACTGGGGCATCTGGTCACTGCGCAGCGAGCGCTGGGACCTGGACGACTGCGACATCCAGGCGATCTCGCGCGGCACCCTGACAGAAGAGGTCGAGAACCTGATCGAGGCTGCGGACGGTCAACTGGCGCAGGCGCTGCCACATGCGCTGGATAGGCTGCTGAGTAGCGAAGGGCTGAGCAACAGCGGCACAGCAATCAAGGCGTTCATCTGGCACAGGTGCACACTGCGTGACAGTTTCATCAAGAGTGGCCGCGGCCTGGAGGTCTGGTGGTACCTGCGCAGCCACCTGCTCCAGTGCCATCTCGACAGCGATCATGTCGGCCTGCACGCCGACTGGCTGCATGACAGCAACACCGCCAGCAACCGTTTCAGATCAGAGGCAGGCGACAGCATCCGTTTCGTCGGCAGTTATCGCGCTCGTATCGCCGACAACCATATCCGCACCGGGACCGGCATCAGGAACCAGGCCTGGCAACCGCGACTGTTCGATTTTCTCGACTATGTCGAGGAGGTCGCGGCCCTCTATCCACTGCTCGAGCTCGGCGACGAATTCGGCGAAGCAGATGCCGCTGTCGTCAACCAGTGGCTGACATTCTGGATGCTGTTCGACGAGACGGTCAGGACGCTGGGCCTGAAGAGTCTCATCTCGGAAGCCCTGAACGCGTTCGGCTTATCGCATATCCAGCACATTCTTTATTACACGTTCGCCTCGATGGCCTACTACTGGCTGCTTGACTATCGCGAACGCGAACTGGACGACGACGAGCCCAACGAGGCCGGCCTGGCAGCGCTCGCGCTCGATGTCAGCGGCAATGACATCGAGTCGGCACAAGGCTGCATCAGACTGGAAAGACTGGTCCTGATGGGTGGGGCCCGGATAGCCGACAACCGCTTGCACAATAAGGCCGGCCGGGCCGTGCAGCTGGACGCACAGCGGATGTTCGAGAACGTGCACCTGGTCAACGCGCTTTGGCGCGCCGGCTTCAAAGAGGTGATCGACAACCGCATCCCGGCCTGGATCGAGAACCTGCGTGCGGCCGGTGCGGTGGCCTGGGTGCCGGTACTGGAGGAACTGCTGGAACTGGTGCAGGCCTGGTCGGCCGGTTCGGAGCGTTTCATGGAAGCCGACTACCGGATCGACGGCAACAGCATCCGAAGTGAGGGAACCGCAATCGCCTCCAACCTTTGGGAACTGGCCGTCGCATGCAACCACATCACGATGCGTGAGCAGGCGACAAGGGTCGATGATGGCGTGAGTATCATCGAGGCATTTTCAGCGTTCACGGCGACCCACGGTCTGGCCCACGCAGTGCGCAATGGGACGCACGAAGGAATCCGCTATGCGTTCAGGGACATGTCCGATGACGCCGTACTGAACGACGAGGCGATGCGTCGCGGTGCGGCCGAGGCGATGTTCGCAGTATCTGCAAGGGTGTCCAACCCCCGGATGCGCGAATACGCCAATGCAGTCGGCGCAGCGATAAACAACGCGGACCCTGCGGGGTTGCGCGAACACGTCGACCCGATGGTCGAATCACTGGCATCGGGCACCGACAGCCACGGCATCCTGCTGCGCAATCCGGGGTGCCGCGTCACCGACAATCATGTCCTGGTACCGCTCGACGTCGATCCGCTCAGCTGGGCGCGCGGCGGCATCACCGTGAGCACGGTCGGCGGTGAAGACGAGCAGGGCCTGGGCAGCATGGAACTGCTGGCGATGCTCGCATTGATGGGCGTCGAACTGGCGTCCGATCCTGTGGTCGGGATCACCGGGACCCTGATCGCCGGCAACGAGGTCATCGGCGGCTTCGGTCATGGCATCCACATCGACACCCCGATCGTACTCGGTGGCGATGAGGGTGGGCTTCGCTGGGGATTGTTCGACATCGCCGTGACTCGCAACCAGGTGCGCGGCATGGGCGGGGCCGGCATCATCATCAGTGACGAAAGCTATGCGGTGGGCGTCGAAATCAGCGAAAACGAGATCGTCGACTGCAGCAGTCGGCTCAGGTTCGCCGGCTTTACCAGCGCCAAGGGCGGACTGGTCATCAGCAACGCCGGTGAATGTCGGGTGCGGGGCAACCGCGTGATCCGCTGTGCCAATGGCCTCCCCATTGTTGCCTACGGGGTTGTTCTCGACACCATCCTCGGGGCGCAAATCGAAGCCAATCAGATACTCAGCAACGGCTCGCAGATCAGCGAGTCGACCGGCGGCATGCTGGTACGCACGCTGGCCGACGGAGGGAGCATCCACGACAACGAGTTCGACCGCAACCGTGGTATCGAGCTGCGACTCGACAACCGCTTCGACATCAAAGAGATCCCACCCGAACTGGTCAGCCTGGTGAACTTTTATGGCCACCGCGAGGATTCTGGCAATCTGAGATCCTCGGCAATCAGTATCCAGGACAACCGGATGCACGCAAGACACCGTGTCTGCGAGGTTCACTCGGTCGATGAACTGACCTTTGCCGGCAACCAGGTGGTTATGGCACTCGCAATCCCGGCCTTCTTCTTCAACATCGACACCGGCATCGTCTCGCATAACCGGGTGAATGTAGCGGCCGAGGACACGGGCCACTCGCTGGACCTCCGCCTCACCCGCGGATCCGTGGTCGGCAATGTGACAGACCAGCCTATCCTGGTGCGGACACACTCATCGGCCAACCTCGAACACGGCCTGAACCTTCCACAGATCGATCACGAGATAGTGTAAGCGGAGCAAACGCTATGAGTAACGAATCCAAGCTCGATACAAGTGCCATCGAAACCCTGGTACAGAACATTGTTACCGGTTTGCAGAAGGTGGCGAGTGACGCCGGGGCACCGAACAGACTGCACCTGGACAGGCCACCCAGGATCAAACTTGCCGATACCGAACGGGTTGGTGCCCAGATCAGGACCGAGCTAAAAAAGGCACGCAAGGCACATCGGACCCTGATCGGCAAACGGCGCAGCGAACTAGAAAAGATGCTGGTCCTGCGTAAGAAACGGCTTGAAGAGGCAAGCAAACCGAAGCCACCGGTCGTTGGCGAGAAGCAAGGCAGTTTCATCGTCCGCGGCCGCATCGTCGACGAAAATGAGGGAATCGGTCTGCCGAACGTCGTGGTCAAGGCATTCGATCTGGACCGCCAATATGACGACCAGCTCGGCTCGACCCGAACTGACGAGCATGGTTACTACGCCATCGAGTACAGCGCGAAGGCATTCAACGATGTCTTCGACAAGCAACCGGAGACCTATATCGAGGTCCTGGATAGCGAGGGCAACAGCCTTTACACCTCACCGCGCAGTTTTGTGCATAAGGCAGGGGCTATCGAAAAGATCGATGCCTCGGTCGACGGCCATCGCCTTGAAGGACAGCTCGATCTGGCCAAAAAGCGCCTCAATGAGTTGGAACTGCAGCGGAAGGAAACCGAGGCGCGTGGGACGCTTTTGTCGACCAGGGGCCTGCGCACGCCGGTGCCCTAGATGGTAATTGGCAACTACCGTGGAAGCCGGCGATCAAACCAGGGGTGAGTACTCCAGGCGCCCTTCCTGGCATGTGCATGGCCCTCTGCGCAGGGTGGGTTGAGCCAAAGGCGTAACCCACCATGGTCCAGGGACAGATGTCGGGAAAAGAGGGTGGATATCGCTGCGCTTGCCCCACCCTGTCTGGCCAAGCAACCCATCGCCTGAAGACGAAAACATCCAGCGACTATCGTCCTCAGCCCCTCCCCCGACAAGGTCTGTCGATGAACAAATTCAGAGTGCAATTCACATCCCTCCCATACCTTGCTGGTTGAAGATCAAAGCACCTGCCTCGTCGAAGAAAGCGACCGGCGCGGGGCCCTCCCCCCCAGCGGCACGCCATCTGGCCAGATAGGCTTCTTCTGTCGCCATGTTTCTTACCCGTCGCATGCCCTCGCCGGCATCGACCAGCCTGTCTATCTCGATGCGCGCTTCTGCCGGTGTCTCTATGCGCCTTGCCCATCGAGGTGTTGCCGCTGCGCGTCGGGCCGCTCCAGCAGCAATACGAGCTTCCTGGGCCGCTTCCGCTCGGGCTGCCAGGCGGTGAGCACCCCTTCCCAACGCCCGTTGCGAAGGCCAGCCTAAGCGCGTGGTATCAAAGACAACACTCCCGTTGGTTTGCACAAAGGCCGGCGGTGGTTCGCCGGTCCGGCCGAAAGCGTGCCACTCATCACGCATCCAGACATGATCGTGCCGCAGTACATAGCCACCGCCCCGCTGACCGCTGACGTACTGCTCCATCAGGCGGCGTGCCGCCGCCACGTTACGAATCTCGCTGCGGATTGCCAGGCGACCGGGTACACGCAACGGCGGATGACCCGGTGCAGTGGATCGCCCAAGGGCCTCGTCTGGAAGGTCGCGCCATGGCTCACGCAAGGTCGGCGGCCCCGTCTCCGTGGTCCGTTCGACCCCTGGCCTCGGCAGAGCAGGCCGCATTTCCGACGGACCTTCCGACCAGGCTTCGACAGGAGGGCGTGCGGCCTCGGCACGGGCGGCAATCCGCTCGGCCCCCGTGCTCATCACCTCTTGAGTCGGCCACCCCGTGCGGCTTACGTCTATCACTGCACGTCCGTTGCTCATCTCGTACGCATAGGGAACCTCTCCCCTACCCCCCAGGGCCCGAAACTCGTCGGTAAAATAGGCGTGGTCCGGCATTAGCTCGACACCCTCCGCCTCACTGATCAATCGATCACGCAAGCGGCGAGCCTCGGCCAGATCACGGACAGGGCGCCTCACCCGGAGGCCACCGCCGGGAGCGGTGGGAGGCCGCTCCCTGACCCTGAGGCCAGGTTCGGGCACCGTCGTTCTTTCTCCAGCCCCTGAACCCGCTTCAGTGGGTCTCTCGGCCAGACCTCGCTCTGCGACCGTGGTGCGCTCTCCCGCACCGCTACCAGGCTCAGTCGGTCGCCGGGCAAGTTCGTCAGTTGAAGCAGCAGTGCGGCGCGCCGATGGCCGCACGGACTGCAACGCCGGCTCGGTGGGTCGATAGGGCAGATCTGGCCCAGGCACTGTGGCCCGTTCTGCAGCGCCCGCACCGGGCTCGGTCGCTCGGTAAGGTAGATCGGGCTCCGGTATCGTCGCACGTTCCACAGCACCCGGGCCGGGCTCAGTCGGTCGATAAGGCAGATCGGGCTCTGGCACCGTCGATCGCTCCACCGCCCCTGGTCCGGGCTCGGTTGGCCGGGTAGCTACTTCAGTAGTCGTGGTTTGACGAGGCGTGGCAGCTTCCACAACACCCACCTCTGCACCGGCAGCGGCTTCGGCCTCAACCGCTGTTGACATACGTGCCCTGCTCGACAGGCTTCGCACACCCGCCACCAGGCCGATGACGGCCAGGATTGCCATCACTATCTCGGTTACCGCCTGCGTGGTGCGGAATGCATTCGCGTCGCGGATACCTTCACGCATATGGTCGATGGCCCGGCCCAGACCCAGGGTCACAATGCCCCACGCCTCCTGCCCCGCGTCACTGAGGTCCTGTTCCAGCTGTTCACGCGTATAAGACCCGGACACGGCACGCGCCTGACGCGAGAGATTCTGCAACGCGACGTTATAGGGATTCAGCCGCGCCAGCAGATCCGCCGTGCCCAATATCCCATGTATCACCGTGAAGACGATGCCAATCGGGACCAGCGCAGCCTCTGTGCCCGAGACTTCGATGGTGCGCCCTTCTGTCTCACCGATCGCAGCCAGATCGCGTTCCCATTCAGCCATCTGGCGCATGATTGGGTCCCAAACCCAACGTCCGCTGGTGAAGTCACCTGCGGTTCCCAGACCCTCGCCAATCGACCGAGCCCATCCGCGCCAGCCACTGGGAGCGGCTGGTTCCTCGTCGGGAGTCTCGACCACGGGACTGACTTCCACGACGGGTTCGGGTTCCTCCCCCTCGATCGTCAGACCTTCGGGCGCCTCACTCACCCGCAACTGCGGCATCAGTCTCAACCCCTCGATACGTCTCCGATCATCGCGCACGATGCGCACGCGAACAGTCAACCAGCGGTCGCGGCTCATACGCGTACCGCCACCGGTTGCGGCCGGGTGGCCAAGCTCGGACAGACGCGACTCCAGCGCTGCCGCGAAACCAAGGGTTTGCACATAGGTGCGGCCAGCGCTGCCAAAATTCGCCATAACGGCGTCGATACCCGACAGGATGCCCTCCATATCGCCACCGGTGTTGGAAATCCGAATGGCAATCACGTCGCGGGGACCTTCCTGGAAGCGCATGCCCCTGACGACACCCCGGCGCAATCTGCGCGCGGCGCTCGATGACCGCCGGTTACACGCCACCCAGTTCGCAGATGCCCCTGAGACCTCGACCAATCCGCTGTCCGAAGATGTCAAGGCCCCTGCCGCCTCGTCTGCGGCGTTTTCCAGACTCGCCTGTTGAGCCCTCTCGCCGGGATATGCACCCGTCCGACTTTGCTGGATCACATGAGCAAGCTCATGCGCCAAGAGTTGTTCACCAGGCCGTGTACCCGGCGCATATTCACCGGCTCCAAAGAAGATATCTTTTCCAAAAGTGAAGGCCCGCGCGCCAAACTCGCGTGCCTCATCCTCGGCTCGACTTCCGGTGTGGATTCTTACGGTGCTGAGGTCGTACCCCAGACGGGATTGCATTCGGTCTCGAAAACCCTGAGGTAAAGCTTCACCTGACAACCCGTGCAGCCGTTCGGGCGAAGCAGAGGTCACGGAGCTTCGCAGATAAAGGGATCCCGCACCCGGCGGCCTCCTCTCCCGACTCGCAGAAACGCTGGTCAAACTCTCATTGCCAGGTCTATTCGCCTTCGAGTGTTCCATCGCTTGCCTCATCCAACGAATCGTTGAGCGCATATGCGTATAGGAAGTATAAACGGCCTTTTTCGTCTGGCGGCATTCCGTCGGCGCGCTTGTCGGCCTGACCCGCGAACGACCTCAAATCGGCATTCCGGTGTCCGAGTCCACCCCGGCCACAGTTCGACCGTCGCAGCATGCCCGCCTCCGCTGCCCTGCTTCGCCGGCGTCAACCGCATACGATGTTTGCTGTTCGGTGCGAATACCCTGTGGAAGCGGATGAGGTCGACTCGCGATTTTGACGCCAAGGCCACCAACCCGACGATGAAATCCAGCTTGTCCCGTCAGGCCCTATTTCGACGAGTCGATCGAATAATCACCCACGTCCTTCGGTTGCACGCTGTCAATATCATTTATTGACGAAAACACGTTTTTTCTGCCTGTGTGACTTAAGGCATTTCTGGCAGGGTGTAGAAACGGACGCTGGCGTCGTCTGAATTACTGATCATGTATCGGCCATCGGGAGACAAAGCCAGATGTTGGCCGCATAGTTCATGCTTCTTGTAGCCAACGAGTGTTTCGCCGGTATCCGGATCGAGCAGCAGGATCGCACTGTCGGTCTGGCGACTGATGGAGGCCACATAAGACCCGTCGCCAATGAATTCCAGATGGTTCACGATTCCTCGGTGTGCGGTGGGAATCACCTGCAATTCAATGCCGTCAACAGGCCAGCTGAACAGATCGAACCAGCCGCTGCCGAGTAATCTTGCGTCGACGGGACTGAACACCAGCGACCGGGCATGGCTTGGTGGTGACTGCAACTGCTCGGAAGGGCCATTGTCACGCCAACGCCAGACGCGCCCCGCATAATCGCTGGCGGCAAAGATTGAGGAAGACTTGTCGGTCGCAACGGCCGTAATACGACGGTTCGACAGCTCCCAGCGTCCCAGACTTTCGCCGTCAACGGTCCAGCGGGTCACCCGGCCATCGGCATGACCAAGCAGCACACTGGTCGCATCCCCACCAGGATAGAAACTGGTCACGGCGGAACCCGCGGTAAAAGTCGTCAACAGGCGCCCGTTGAGCTCCCAGATACGAACCACGCCATCACGCCCCGTGCTCAACAGCCGATCACCCTCGGGCAGAAACATCAAACCGCTCAGGTCGCCGTGCGAGGTCCGCCAGCCCGTTACCGGCGTCCCGCCGGGCAATCGCCACACCCGAATTCCGCCGGCCCAGCCACCGCTGGCCGCGAAATTGCTGTCGGGCGAGATCGCAAGCGCGTTACCGCCATAATGCGCATCCTCGATGATGCGCGTCGGCTCAAGCCAGGCCTGCCTGGGGGCACAGCCAATCGTCCCAACCATGAGCAAAACACCAAACGCGAGCGTGGCCAGCTTGCACATATTCAGGCTGTTCGCTGCGCCGGGCGCGCAACGAACTCGTGCCGCACAGTGCGATCCGACTACTTTCTCTCTGTCTGTCACAAGCCGATCCAATGCGGTCGCCCCCGGTTCTTGAGTCACGCTGTAGGTGCCCCGAATTCCACCATATCAGCAGATGGATGAATGACGATCTTACGGATTGGGCCGCGAAGATAACACGTCAGATCGCTCAGTTGGCGGAGGCCGAAAGATCGGAGGCGGGACATGCCGGTCCTTTCCACGGCTGCTCTCGCCCTGCAGGACGTGACCTCACCGGATTGGCCATTGCCAGGCCGTCTTGAACCCGACGAATAGCGGGGATTCACCCCAGACCCTCCCGAGACAGTCAACGACCCTAGGAATCTTTACCCATGGGCAGGTCGAACACGGCACCAGGCTGCCAATTGCATGAGGAGTCAGGGAACCGGGGCGCGACGGGCAAAGCAACGGGGCTGACTGGCGGACAATGCCGGCGCGGCCTGAGGTTGAACAGGACAAACTGCGAGCGTTGAAACTCCCTAGCGCCAGTCCAGGTCGGGCCTGTCGCACCAGCAGGCGTAACCGCAGAAGAACAGCGGCCGAATGCGTGCGCTGAGCCCCTCGTCAAGACGGCTTCGGCGCATGCACATGCAGCGCCATTTACCCAGTTTCAGCAACAGCGCGGGCCTTCCAATGGACTTCAACATGTCAGGTATTCCAGCTGGTGTTCTTGGTCAAGGCATCAGTTGACGTGATGCGTCGCCGGTTGCGCTGCAAAACGGCGAGACAGGGCCCCGGCCCGTTTGCAGGCGCATAAAGCGGGAAAGCAGGGCAAAGCGCAATCGCAACCGTGGTCAGATCAAACCCTTCGCAAACAACTCGCAGGGTCTTACAAGACAATTTCCGTGCCACCGCCTCGACATTGGAAGAACCGCACTTTCTGGGGCCGCCCAGTACCCGGACTGTCGGTCAATCACGACACCCGAGCCGGATGCCGAGAAACAATACTGCCGGGGCGGTAAAGCAGGCGAACCGGGCACGGCAAGAAAAACGATGCGCCGGTTCGGTTAATTCAGCGCAACCACCTCGCTGACGACTCGGCGCATCGACCCGGCAGTGTGCAGCAAAAGATCGAGATAACGTGCCCGGCGATAAAGCGCCGCGTCACGGGAATCGGTCTGGCCGGCCATGCTGTCGTCAAACGCATCGAGCGCTTTGAGATTGACCGCGGCATGAGCACTTTCCGTGGTCTGCTTGCTTGCGCCGATGTGGTCCTTGATCCAGGACCTGGCCGCACCCTTCTTCATACCGGCGAACTCGACCAACAGTTCGAAGACCGCCGCCAACTCTACAGGGTCATGCGCCATCGCCTTTATCTGGTACTTGTAGACATGCAAGGCGCGTTCGAGCGATATGCCCAACTGCACATGATTCCAGAGGCAGTCGGCGTGATACCTCGCCAGTGTCGGATGCAGGTCGCCACGGCTCAGGCCGAGAGAAATGGCGCGCAATAACTCACGCCCTGCGCTCGCATCGCCGGCCTCGGCCCGCTCGATCAGCTCGATCTCCGAAGGAGTGACATCGTCCTGGCCAGGTTCAGCACTCATTCTCCCGCTCCTTTGCCCCTGGACGGCACACCGTTCGCGCGATCGACCGGATCGGTCCAACGCGAAAAAACCAATTTACGCTGCTTCATCAGTCGGCCCATATCATGTTGACGCACCAGCTTAAGCAAGGCCCCGGTGCAGCGCTGCAAGGTTATTTCGATTCAATGGTGAGGGATTGTTACCTACTGGTAACAAAGACTAAAGCCCCCGGGTACCGGAGGATTGTGATCAGGGCCATCGGAAAACGCTCAACTTTTATATATTACAACAAGTTAGCCTTTAGTCAGGCAGGATCGGACGGCGCTGCCTGATGTCCATCCAGCCGATTGGGCATACACTGCGGTTATTGTATGAACGATACTGCTATTCAGGTCTGCGGTTCCGGAGCAAACATGCGCTGTGCCCGACTTCTGCCCTGGCTGTGCCCGCTGTTATCTATGCCCGTCTGCGGTGGAGAGCCGGTGGGCGAGATGCCCCAGCAGATGCAACTCAATCGTGCGAGCCAGCAGGAGCTGCGGAACATTCAAGCAGCTCCCGAGGCTGCCAATCCAGCCCCTCCTGCGAGCAGACCCTGGTGGCGATCGGGACCGGAATCACTGGACCGCCAGCAGCAGTCGGAACAGCGCACGCTGCAAGAAGGCCAGAGAAGGGAAGTCTTGTTGCAGAATCAGCGCGCGAAAGCGGTCAACGAACCGGCATCGACGCGCCGCCTGGAGGCGATCGGGCGACAACGGCAGTTTCGGCATCAACAACAAAACCAGCTGAACCGCTTCAGGATCCAGCAGGGCGGACAAGGCCGATAACAAAGGCCCGCCGGGCATTGCCCAAGCGGGATACTCTCGGCGATCGCCAGCCCACTAGGTCTTGAACTGACTCAGAAGTGTGCGCAGGTTTTCACCGAGTTTGGCCAGCTCGCCGCTGGCCATGGCCGTTTGTTGACTGCCGGTGACCGTCTGTTCCGCGAGTTCGGCAATATGCACCACGTTGCGGTCCAGCTCCTCGGCAACCCCGGTCTGTTGCTGCGCCGCGCTGGCGATCTGGGTGTTCATTCCTGTAATGCTGGCCACCAGATCCACGATGTTCGCGAGAGACTGGTCTGCCTCAGCGGCATGATCGAGGGTCTCGCGGGTTTTGTTGCGACCGCTCTGCATCACGGCAACGGCCTTGCCCGCCTCGTTCTGCAGGCGCTCGATCATGGCCTGGATCTCTTCGGTCGATTCCTGTGTACGGCTGGCCAGGGTGCGTACCTCGTCGGCCACCACGGCGAACCCCCTGCCCTGCTCGCCCGCCCGCGCCGCCTCGATGGCCGCGTTCAGTGCGAGCAGGTTGGTCTGCTCCGCGACCCCACGGATGACACCGAGCACCGACCCGATATTCTCGGATTCCGATTTGAGCGTATCGATGACGTCGCCGGCGGTCCCGATCTCGCCCGCCAGCTGCTGCATGGAACCGACAGCCCGCCCCATCATGTCCCTGCCCGCCACGGCCGCCTCATCGGTCTTTCTTGCCGCGTCCGCCGCATCGGATGCGTTGCGCGCAACCTCCTGTGCCGAGGCGCTCATCTCATTGACCGCAGTGGCAACCTGGTCGGTCTCGGCACGTTGTGCAGCGGCCGAGTTCGAATTCTCGTGCGTGATGGCGGAAAGTTGTTCCGCCGCGGTGGCCAGCTGGGCCGTGGACTCGCCGACGGACTCGACGATATGCCGTGTCTTGGCAACGAACTGATTGAAATGGCCGTTCAGGGCGGCGACTTCGTCATTGCCCTCGGATGGCAGTTCCTGCGTCAGGTCGCCGTCGCCCGAGGCCACCTCACGCATCGCTTCTGAGGTCACCGCTATCGGCTGGGCGATGCTCCTGCCGATAATAAACACAACCGCCACGACGGCGGTAACAAGCAGCAGTGTGAACAGGCCGACCGTGGACGCGGTCTGCCAGAAGTTTTGTTTCACGTCATCGACATAGATACCCGAACCGACAATCCAGCCCCAGGCGGGAAAGCCCTTGACGTAAGAGACCTTGTCCACCGGCTCATCCTGCCCGGGCTTGGACCACTGGTAATTGACGACACCGGCTCCGTCCGCTTTGACCACATTCACCATATCGCGAAACAGGTAAGTGCCGACAGGATCTTTGAAATCCCCCAACTCCTTGCCATCCAGCTTCGGCTTGGTCGGGTGCATGACCATGCGCGGATGCATGTCATTTACCCAGAAATAGTTGCCACCATCGTAGCGCAGGGTCTTCAGGGCCTCGAGCGCAGCGCCCTGTGCCTGCTCTCGGGTCAGGCGCCCCGCCTTTTCATCGGCGTGGTAAGACTCGACCAGACTGAACGCGGTCTCCACCAGCTTGCGTGTCTGCTGGCTTTTTTCGTTCATCAGGCCGGATTCGAGGACGGACAGGGTAACGCCGATCGTCGCCAGACTGCCAAGGACCACCACCAGTATCAGCAGCGATAGCCGATGACGTATCTTCAACCTTCTAAGGATGTTCATTCTCGTGACCTCATCATCAGTACGCACTGTCGGTGGAGCCCGCCCCCGTTATCCGTTCACCTGCGTCTTCTGGCTGGATATCGGCAGCCGCAGGCATTTAATTAATAACTGTGAAAACTCAGCTCCCCGGTACTCCTGCGTGAGCTGGAATCGGGACGCCGCTCGAGTCGAAAGAGACAACAATGTGTCGGGTACCGGGGGTATTGCGGGATCGCAATGACTGCGGGGGCCAGGGGGGAGAAACTGCGCCTGCGTACCGTGACTCCCAAGGTATCGCGCATCCTCCAAATTTGCCCCGCGCCCAAGCGGGGCATCTTTTTGCGTCAGCCTCAGCCCCATCCCCCGGCTCGCAGATGCCTGCCAGGCCAGGGCAGGGCATGAGCTGGTAGAAACACCGGGCGGCGTCAGCCCTGCTCGGCGGATATCAGACTTCCTTCGTGTCCGGCAGGATCAGGTCGAATCGCAAAGGAATCTGGCATCAGGCGCTGGCTAACGGCGCAGGTTGATGGCG
>CAZCDY010000049.1:0-8570 GCA_964497145.1 uncultured Gammaproteobacteria bacterium | reverse complement strand
GGGTGGCCCGGAAGATGGACCGGATGACCCGGGTATGCCGGCCGAAAAAAACCGTGGACGCGGCCTTCGGGCGGCCAATCCGCGGCCTGCTCGCGGGGCTCCAGCTGTTGTCTTTGCAAATTGCGTTCTCGTTCCTCCCAGGCCCTTTCGCGCCGCTCACGTTCCAGCTCCCGACGGTTTGCTTGGAGCCGCCCGAGCTGATTGAGGATGGAATAAGGATCCTGGTCGGCCGGAACGCCGGGGGCGGCAAAGGTCGGCATACTGAGTTCTTCAACGTGCCCCGCATCCGCCGGCGGCGGACGATCGCCGAAATGCAGGCGCCCCTCGCTGTCGGTCCAGCGAAAAAGGGAAGTGGCATCAACCTGGGTCACGAGTCCGATGGCCGCCAAAGCCACCAGGAACAGAAGTCGGAATCCTTGAAGGCTCAAGGTCGGTCTCCTTGCGTAAACCGCGTAGGTCATGATTATTGCAACTTTAACCACAGCCGGCGGATTGACCAACAACAACTCTGTGATTGCACGGCAAAAGATTCTCGTTCCGCAGCCGATGTCTTCTGTGTCAGGATTCACAGATTAATGAACAATTTCACCTATTCTTCTCCTCGTCGGGAAACAGGAGTCAGTATCTTGAAAAAACTTGCGATCATCGGACTGGCATTATTGTTCGCGGCCTGCGCGCCAATGCAAACAAAGACCGTGCCGGAAAAAGCCACCACGCCCCAGGCGAAGAAACCTCAGCGTTTTGACGGACTATCGAGGTTGGCGCTGGGGGTAGCGCCGGAACGCGACGGTATCCGCGATCCCTTCCGTTATGATCGGGCCATCAGAACGACCGAAATTGACGGGCTGCGATACTATTTCTACAAACCCGAACGGCAGCACTCGGTGGTGGGCTTCACCTTCCTGAATGACGGCTCCGCCACCATCAACCCGGTCGGTCTCAAACGCAAAGGCCCGCGGCGCGAGTATGCGTTCCACTTCGCCGACCGCGCACGCGAGAATATCTATCTGGCGGTCAACGACGATGTGAAGATCTCCGGCCGCTTCAGTCACGACAACATGTTCCGCGAACTGCATTTTTTCCCGCGCAAACAATTGCCATCGCTGGAAATCGACAGCAGCAAGCACCTGCTCGAGGTCACTCTACCGACCGGTGAAGAGGTGTTTTTTGATGAGGAAAGTATGGAGGTGGTCGGTGGCGCACTGAAAGAGGCACCGATTGATTTCAACCGCAGCCGGCACCTTCGGCGCAATCCCGAGGTCCGCTATCAAGGCAAGTATCTGGCGATCACGGTCGCCCAGCGTGGTGAGTCACCACGTCGGGCCAAGGTTTGGGGGCAACGCAAGTTCGCGGAAATCCACTACCCTGCGAAGTACAGCAAGACCTGCAAGGTGTCACCCGCACACATCTGGGATCAAAAGCCCAAACCAGGCGACAACGACCCCAAGCTGACCATGTTGCACAAATCCGATGCCGAACTGTTCGCGATGATAGAACGCCGCTGCGGCTGGGACCTGTCGCAGCTGACGGCCAGCACGGACACGATTGCGGACGCCCGCAAGTAAGCTGTCCGGCCGATTTCATCGCGGCCGACGAAGGCAGGGACGCTCGGTCACCGGACTTCAGATTCAGAACTTGATAATTAATTGAGGAGGATCAAAGCGAGATCGTCGGGCATCTACCAGACTTGTTTCATGCGCCGCACATCAGGACTCTGGTGCGTGGCGTGGGATCTCACTCCTCCTGACTATTGACTTTGCCCGTTGCAATGCGACGGGCTTTTTCTTTGTAAAAAAGAAAATCCCAATTTTTCAACTATTTATCGGTAATTTTCGCCCGTACCCAGGCCGTTTCCGCTCAGGGTGTAAAAATTGGCCCTGGGCATGATGCTGCATGACGCCAGCAGGAGCGCTGCCGCAATCGTCGAGACCAGGGCCTTGCGGGTCTGTTGCAGCGTCCTGGTCAGCTCGGATGCAGTTTCCCGGTCCAGGCGTCGCAGCAGCAAATTGGTCGCCACCATGGTGTCGCGCATTTAGGGACCCGGGCCTTCAGGCGTCTGTCAGGCGATATCGATCTGCTCCGACAGATAGACGTCCTGGATCGCGTTGAGCAACGCCACCCCCTCCTGCATGGGCTTCTGGAACGCCTTGCGTCCCGAGATCAGTCCCATGCCGCCGGCGCGCTTGTTGATCACCGCCGTGCGCACCGCCTGGTGCAGATCATCCTGCCCCGACGGTCCGCCCGAGTTGATCATGCCGATCCGGCCCATGTAGCAGTTGGCCACCTGGTAACGCACCAGATCGATCGGGTGCTCGCTGGTCAGCTGTTCATACACCATCGGATGTGTCTTGCCGAAACCGATCGCCTTGTAGCCGCCGTTGCAGGTTGCCTGCTTCTGCTTGACGATATCGGCCTCGATGGTGACCGCGAGATGGTTTGCCTGCCCGGTCAGATCGGCGGATTCGTGATAATCGACCCCGTCCTTCTTGAACGCATTGTTGCGCAGGTAGGCCCACAACACGGTCACCATGCCGAGTTCGTGTGCGCGCGCGAAGGCCTCACTGACCTCCATGATCTGGCGGCGCGACTCGGGGGCGCCAAAATAGATGGTGGCGCCCACCGCAACCGCCCCCATGTCGAAGGCCTGGTCGACGTCGGCAAACAGGGTTTGGTCGAACATGTTCGGGTGGCTGAGCAGCTCATTGTGGTTGAGTTTCACCAGGAACGGGATCTTGTGTGCATAACGCCGTCCCACGGATCCCAATACCCCGAGGGTGGACGCAACCGCATTGCAGCCACCGGCCATCGCCAGCTGGATGATGTTTTCGGGGTCGAAATAGATCGGGTTGGGTGCGAAGGAGGCACCGGCCGCGTGCTCGACACCCTGGTCCACCGGAAGGATGGAAAGATAGCCGGTACCACCGAGGCGACCATGATCCATTAGGGTCTGCAGGCCACGCAGTACGCCGCCCTTGCGATCAGACTGCGACATGACCCGGTCGACGAAGTCCGGGCCTGGCAGCTGCAACAGATCGCGCGAAATAGTGCTGCAACGATGGCTGAGCAGATGTTCAGCCTCGTCGCCAAGCAGGTGCTGGATATCGGTCATCGGTGTGCCCCTACGAAGAAATGTCCTGTAAAGATAGGACGCCGATTGTGACTGGCTGATGAAAATCGCGGCACGACAGAAACATCCTTCGTCGCGCGCCGAGCGCCGAGCGCATACTTAGGCAACAATATCTTTCAACTCAGATACATGCGCGGAGGCAACGGGCAGATCCACGCACCAAACGACATAAAACAGGCACCAAGCCCGACTTACGGGGCAGATCAAGCCATCATGTACCGTCCACCCGCACCGATCGCGATGGTAATGATCCCGATCGTGGTGTTGACACCCACCAGCATCCGGATCTGCGCCAGGCTCTTGGCCCCTGCCGGCCAGTCCTCGGCGGCCACCGCCCGTTTCAAGCCCGCGAAAGGCGCGAAATAGACGTGGAAGAAAATCAGCATCATCACAATGCCCAGCCCGAGCATCGCGTGTACATAGAGCCCCACCGCCCCCATGCCACCGTACACCGAGAAGATCATCCAGAACCCTGTAGCCAGTATCGCCACGATGCTGGCCCAGACCCAGGGGAAAAAGTTCGAGAAAACCCCAGCCCACAAAGCCAGCCGCGCCGGTGGCTCAAGTTGGGCGGCGGCAACCGGCCGCAGGAACATATAGGCGAAGAACATACCGCCAACCCAGATCACCACCGCTATCACGTGCAGCAGCACTGCAGATCCCATCATCAGAATTCTCCGCTTAACTTCAAAATCTCCGGGTATTCTACGACTTGCAGGAAGGTTTAACCCGCGTATCGGGTCGGGGATCACACTCCCCGCCGGGGACACGGTCGGTTTATCATCGGAAACAAGTCACATTCAGGTTAAGCGCATGACCAACAGCCATCACCACGTAGCGGTACTCGGCGCCAGCCCCAAACCCGCACGTTACGCCAATCAATGCATTCGCCTGTTGCAACATCACGGCTACAAGATCACCCCGGTCCACCCGCGCTTCGCCCTGGTCGAGCAACTGCCGGTCACCCACAGCATTACGGCCATCACGGAGCCGGTCGACACGCTCACCCTTTACGTCGGGCCGGCGCACCTCGAACCCCAGGTCGACGATATCGCCCGACTCCGTCCGGGCAGAGTGATATTCAACCCCGGCACCGAGAGTGCCCTGGTGCAGCAACGGCTGACGGACGAGGGCATCGAGTGGTTCGAGGCCTGCACCCTGGTCATGATCAAGACCAACCAGTTCTGAGCATGCCGCTCATCGCCCCGGGCTGTTAGGTGTTTCTTGGCATGATGCTGATGCTCGGGGCACTGCTCTGGGCCCGCGACATCCGCCGCCGGCGGCGCACCGGACAGTCCGGTCTCCGGGGCCCCTGGATCATGGGCATCGTCGGTGCCGGGGTGTTCGTTTTCTACCTTTGGCTGGTGACCCACGGGTTGTCCGAATCATGACACGCTACCGCCCCCCGGCGGCGCCGAAATCGCCCTATATCACCCGTGCCGGATGGGATGCCCTGCACAATGAACAGGAAGCCCTGTGGAAACGCCGGCGCGAAGTGGTGGTGCACTTGAGCGCAGCGGCGGCCGAGGGTGACCGATCGGAAAACGCCGAATACATTTATCGCAAGAAACAGCTGCGGGAGATGGATCGGCGGATTCGTTATCTGCAGAAGAGACTGCCGGCACTAAAGGTGGTGGACAACCCGCCGGAAGGCGCCGACCAGGTTTTCTTTGGCGCCTGGATCACGCTCGAGACCGAAGCCGGCGAAGAGACCGTCTACCGCATCGTCGGCGCCGATGAGTTCGATCCCAAGCGCAACTGGATCAGCGTCGACTCACCCATGGCCCGTGCCCTGCTCAAACGTCGGGTCGACGACGAGATCTCGGTTGACACCCCAGGTGGGCGGCTCGACCTGCTGATCCTCGCGGTCAGCTACGACGGGGCCGGTTGAAAGCCGCCCCCCCGGCGCATCCATCTGACTGCAAACTGCGCACCCTCCGGAAATCCCGAGATACGGCCTACCGGGAAACGGCACTTCGGCCAGGGATTCCCGCCGCGGCCTACAGATCAGATCTGTCCCCATCGGGCCACAGCCGCTGTTCCGTTATAGTGATCATGCGTGTAAGTTCATTTGATCAAACCATGGGAAAGCGCCACTGCGGAAATTTCCCGATGGTTCAAACAGGGGGGTAAGTGTGAAAATATTGCTCGGTGCCTTGCTTGGCATGCTCGTATGGGCGACGGCCGTGGCGCAAGGCGACATTGATGACGCCGAAGACTTCTTCCCGCAGCGGTTGACCGCGCAGGAACTCTTGAGACATTGCGTATCGAGTTCCATGACAGACCGAGGAAGGCAGCAGCAACGATACTGTTTCGGTTTCGTCAGCGGCGTAGAAGAGGGACTCCGGCTGTCGGCCTCCGGGTTGCGTGGGCGCACGCCTGCGCCTTTTTGTGTGCCCCCGGGAGAGGCCGCCCGCAGCATTACGGACGCTTATATCCGCTATGCCGGGCGCGGCACCACAGACCTCGGCAAACCAGCCGCCCTTATCGTCATCGAGGCACTCGAGACGTCGTATCCTTGCACGCGATGACACGAACAGAAGCATGAATGTTGACGCGGCTCGACTGCAGCTTTCGGCCGACGACACATGAAAGCCAGATTGCCTGTGCCCGGCACCCGGGTCATGCCGGTTCGTCGGCTGTTCAAATTGCCGAACCGCTGATCCCGATGGCGGTAATCAACATACCCAGAACGGGATTTGTCGCCATTGCCGGCCGCATCTTCATCATGACCGCTGCGGCGCCTTTCATATTGCCGCTGATGACCTCCTTCTAGGAGGAGCTTGCCCGGAGGCATTTGAACGCGCCTAAAAATGAGGCAGTGGGGGTGTCTACGGTACCTGGGGAACTCAAGCCGAAGCCTAGCGGATATCAGCAAAAAAGATGACGCCATAGCAGGCAAGTTGCCGAATGTTGCGAACAATCTCCCCTGAACAACATGCCGGGCTGCTAACGACCGGCCCATCCCGATGGCAAGCTCGGCTATCCCCACCCTGGCCTGTGGCGCTAAATTCTTCATGGATACCTTTGAGTAATTGAATTGGCAGCCGGACTTGTCAATGTTTTCGCGCTGGTCTGGTGGAGTGAGTGCACCGTTTGTCCCGACCGCAGCCGCCGTTATCATTGCGACTTACCACTTTTTCTTGCTGTTGATTGCCGAAAGCAAGTTCCGTTTAGTCGGTGGCACGAACTGAGGAGTTGCTCGATGAAAACCATGCGTCTTGCGGTATTGGCGATGATGGTGAGTCCCGGGTTGGCCAGCGCCGACCGAATGCACATGCAGAACGGGTCCGTGCTGATCGGCACACTGGTGCGAGCCGAAGATGACAAGGTGACCTTTAACACGCCTTTCGCCGGTGATATCAAAGTCGCGAAGGAGAATATCGAACGCATCATCACCGATGAAGACGTTGTGATCATGATGGTAGACGGCACCATCTACCGCGACCGACGCATCGATGCAACAGAGAAGAAGCTGGTTGCAGTCGCGGAGGGCGAGAAGTCAGTCACCTTCGTATCGTCCGATATCAAAAGCATCAATCCCGAACCCTGGCAACTTGGTGAGGGGTATAAATGGACGGGCAATATCAAGGCTGCCGCAGAGTATGATCGCGGCAACTCGGATACAGATGAGTGGGATGTCAGCGCAAAGACAATATGGCGCAGCCTCAAGGACCGCTATACGCTGGACGGCGACTTGGAGCGTGACCGCACAGACGGCAGCAAGACCAGCAACAACTGGACGCTCAATGGAAAGTACGATCGTTTTAGACAGCGCGATCCCCGCAATTACTGGGGTGCCAAGGTGCGTTTCGAATATGACCAATTTGAGGACCTCGATCTGAGGACGACCGTGGGGCCACACATAGGCCGTCAGTTCCTGGACACGGGCTTGATCAGTCTGTTTGGCGAGGTCGGCCCGGTCTGGGTCGATGAGCAGTTCGACCAGGCGGATGACAATGAATACCCGGGCGCCTTGTGGCTGCTGTCAGCCACGAGTGACATTATCGGTTTCGGCTCGACTCTCTATATGACGCACGATGGCATTTTCAACGCCGACGATCCCGAAGACCTGGTATTAAACACCACCGTCGGTCTGAAGATGCCGCTGACCCTAAATTTCGAGGCCGGCTTCGAAGCGAAGTGGGAATACGATGGTGGCGCGGTAGAGGATGTAGACAACCTTGACGAGACCTATAATCTTTTCATTGGCTACGCATGGTGAGGATCCAGGTTCAATCCGCACCCCAAGCGGGCATTGGGAAACAGGCATAGTCATCCAGAAATCAGGGTTCGAATTCGCTTTCAACGATGCTAACCTCTATAGCTCCGCCCTGTGCGGGCGAAAGTTTGTTTCGATAAATCAACGGAATGAGGATGATTATGCTCCTAAGAAGAATAGGTCCCGCAGTTCTTACCTTATTGTTTTCGGCTTCACTTTTCGCTGCTGAACCCATGTCGGCTGATGAGGTCAAAAGCCTGCTAACAGATAACACCATGAACGGGGTAAATCTTGAAAAGAATAAAAAATTCACCAACTTTTTCAAAAGTGATGGAACTGCGATAAAGCGCAACGCTAAAGGGAAAATGAAAACCGGAAAATGGCATGTCAATGATAATGGTGAGCACTGCACAAACTGGGGTAAAGGCGATCGATGTGGTGCGATAATCAGAGTTCGTGAAAACATCTATCAGAAGATGGATGGCGATAAACCGAGAGTTGAGTTCAACGCTTCTAGAGGGAACTCCGAGAATCTTTGATTGATTTTTGGTAAACATTTTCAAACGGCGGCTTTAGAGTCGCCGTTTTTTTGAACCCTACCTCCTCGGCCGAAAGTAGCTTTACGCTATGGACACAACAGACTCCGAACAATTCAGTTTACGAATAAATTCTTTATTTTACTGTTACACTCGCGGAGATATCAATATTCTCAATTGGGCGGAATAATGGAGTTACTAAAAGCTTCCTCAATCCTCTTCGTATTGCTAAATCCTTTTCTGATCAGTATCTACCTCATCAGCCTGATTAGGGATCTATCATTCAGAGAGTTTATCAAAGTAATGGTGAGAGCTCACATCATAAGCGGGATCGCATTTGTCATCTTTGCAATCACGGGAGAAGGAATTTTTGAGAATATATTCAACGTGCGTTTTGGTGCTTTTTTGATATTTGGGGGCATTATTTTTTTATGGATAGGAGTTCAATCCGTATTTACTGGTAAATTTATCTTGATAGAAACGCGTGGCAATCCTGAGCATATAGCCGGATCGATAGCAATGCCATTTATGATTGCACCGGGAACATTAAGCGCAAGCGTGCTTATTGGCTCATCTTTGCCTGCACCGAGAGCAGCCATTGCTATTCTTATAGCGGTATCTCTTTCTTTAGTGTCGATAATTGTTTTTAAATTGATACATGACCCACTGCAAAAAAGAAATGAGC
>CAZCDY010000048.1:9418-23916 GCA_964497145.1 uncultured Gammaproteobacteria bacterium | reverse complement strand
GTGCTTTTCGACCCCCTGATTTATCGACTGTCCAGCCGGGTTGCAACCGCATTAGGTTTCGGCGGGGCCTTATAAATGCCAGTCCTGACTGGCGGACCTCATATCCTCAGGCGGCCGCCCGTGCGAGTTGCGCGTGGTTCAGCGATGCCAGCACTGCCCGCATCGAAGCGCTTACCGTGTCGCGGTCGAAGGCGACCCCCGCCGAACGCTGCCCGTCGATGTTGAGTTGCACGTAGGCCACGGCCTCGGCCGAGGTGTCGGTCCCCAGGGTGTGTTCACTGTAGTCAACCACGTTGATACGGTTGCCAAAGGCCGATGCCCAGGCATTCACGAATGCCTCTATCGCACCCTCGCCGGTACCCTGAATCGTATGCACGCGTCCTGAGTTGGCGATCTGGGCCTCGATTGCGTCGATGCCATCGCGTCGGTCGAGACGATAGCCATCCAGCGCGAACGGGCGACTGGCGTCGGCAAAATGTTCGACGAACAGCGTATGGATTCGCTCGCTGCTGATCTCACCATCCGCAGTCTCACTTTCGTGCTGCACGATCTGGGCGAGTTCTACCTGCATCCAGCGCGGCAGGATCAGGCCGTAGTCGCGTTCCATCACGAAGGCCACGCCACCCTTGCCGGACTGGCTGTTGACCCGGATAACCGCCTGGTAGTCGCGGCCGAGATCCCTCGGGTCGATCGGCAGGTAGGCTACCTGCCAGGCTTCGTCCGGCATCTGCTTGTGCAGGCATTTGCGGATGGCGTCCTGGTGGCTGCCGGAAAACGCGGTGTAGACCAGTTCACCGACCCAGGGGTGACGCGGGTGCACCGGCAGGCCGGTGGACTGGGTGTAGACCTGGATAATCTCGTCCGGATTCGACAGGTCGAGTTCCGGGTCGACGCCCTGGCTGTACAGGTTCATGGCCAGGGTCACAATGTCCATATTGCCGGTGCGTTCGCCATTGCCCATCAGGGTGCCCTCGACCCGGTCCGCACCGGCCATCAGGGCCAGTTCGGCGGCGGCAACAGCACTGCCGCGGTCATTATGTGTATGCAACGAGACCACCAGGGCATCTCTGCGCGCAACATGGCGGCAGAAGTACTCGACCTGATCGGCAAACAGGTTGGGGGTGCTGCTCTCCACGGTCGCCGGCAGATTGATGATGCAGGGTGCGTCCATCGTCGGCTGCCACACGGCGGTGACAGCATCGACCACCTCGACCGCGTAGTCCCACTCCGTATTCGAAAAGCTCTCCGGCGAATACTGAAACACCCACTCGGTGTCCGGGTAGCGAGCGGCTTCGCGCTGCAGCATCTTTGCACCCTCGACGGCGATGGCCATGACACCTTCGCGGTCACGCCCGAACACGCGTTCGCGCTGCAGGGTGGAGGTCGAATTGTAGACGTGCACGATCGCTCGCCGCGCGCCTTGCAAGGCCTCGAAGGTACGTTTGATCAGGGACTCCCGGGCCTGCACCAGCACCTGGATGGTGATGTCTTCCGGGATCCGCTGTTCCTCGATCAACCAGCGTACGAAGTCGTAGTCGGTCTGGCTGGCCGAGGGGAAGCCGACCTCGATCTCCTTGATGCCGATCTTCAGCAGCAGATCCCACAGGCGGCGCTTCTGGTTAAGGTTCATCGGATCAAGCAATGCCTGGTTGCCATCGCGCAGGTCGACGCTGGCCCATACCGGGGCGCGTTCGATGGTCCTGTCAGGCCACTGGCGATTGTGCAAACTCATGCCGACTGCCGGGCGATATTTTCGATGGTCAAAAGCGCTCACTTTTTCTACCCCGTGTTTCGTCTGTTTCGCGCTTGCCTCCCCGTGCGGGGAGGGAGCGGTTGCCTGCTGCCCTTTTGAGGCTTCGAGTGCACCGCGCGAGACCGGGTAGGTCGTTGGCGGTTGAGTGCCGGCTTTTGGCCGACAGTGAAAGGATAGGGCAGGTCAAGAGGTGGATGGTTGCTAAATTAGGCTTGAAATCGGTTTGAGAAGCAATTAAATACCAATTAAGTATAATTATTTGGGGTTAAATGCTACGTCGTGGCTAAAAAGAGGCATAAGATGAAGATTGACGGTTTCGATCGACGGATTCTCGAGGTACTGCAAAAGGAGGGTCGGATCAGCAACCAGGAGTTGGCCGAGCGAATCGGCCTGTCCCCCTCACCCTGTCTGCGGCGGGTCCGGGCCCTGGAGGAAAGCGGGATGATCGCCGGGTATCGCGCGATACTCGACGCCGGCAAGCTCGGTCTCAGCCTGCTGGCATTGATCCATATCTCGATGGATCGGCATACACCGGAAAGATTCGCCAACTTCGAACAGAGGGTTTCGGACCTACCCGAGGTGCTGGAGTGTCTTCTGATCACGGGACAGGATGCGGACTACCAGCTCAAGGTGGTGGTGCGTGACATGGAGGCCTACCAGGCACTGCTTCTGAACAAGATCACACGGATCGAGGGCGTCAGCGGGGTGCACTCGAGCTTCGTCATGCGCCGGGTGATCGACAAGACGGCGCTGCCCCTGCCGTAAAGATGTTGGTCAGCGGGATTGCGAGAGAGGCAGTAGCGGGTGTTTCAGCGCACCTGTTGCATGAGAAAACCCTGCAGCTCCGACAGCAGCCGCGCCACAGCCTGGTTGGCGGCCTGGACCCCGGCGTAGGGAGTTCGTGCCTCGATGGCTTCGCTGACGCTGAGGGTCTGACTCGCGATTATCCTGGCACTGGCCACGTCCGTCAGGGTTACGCGCAGCGCCAGCTGCAACTGACTGGGATTCAGTCGACATACCTGCTGCAGATGGATCAGTTTGCTGTCGAGCCGCAGGTCTACCTCGGCCCCGCTACCTGCCTCCACCACGTTGCGAAACAGGCCGCTCTGCTCTGCGGCCTGGACCAAAAGAGGCTCAAGCATGCGGGCGGGTGAGTCCACCCAGCGGTGGTTGGCGAAATACTCGATCTCATACGGGGTGCGCATATAGGCCATGTCCGAGCTGTCGAAGCCCGGGGTCGAGAGGGTGGGGCTGATCAGCAGACTGTCTCGTCGCGGTGAACTGACGGGCGCCTCTTCGCCACCTTGCCACTCCAGCACGTAACTTTTGACGGGTTGTCCGGCCGTGGGCCTGGGCAGAGGCAGGCTGCAGCTGCATAGCAACAGGGTCAGGGCGAAGACGAGATGCCGCCGGGAAACCGGCCACACAATGGGAGGGCGGTGCTGCGGCATACTCATCTCCTTATTCGCCCGGCCCCGGCGCGCGCGGCGCTTTACCATGCAGCAACAGGCTCGGGTCACGTTCCAACTGCTCACTGAGGCGTCTCAGGTTTTGAGCCGCCCGCCTTGCTTCATTGATCATGACCGCGGCCTCCGGAAGTGCTTCACCGGTAAACCGCTGCAGGTCACGGTCCCGTGCCTTTACCACTTCACGCACCGTCGTGCCGGCGTCATGAATCTCGTCTGCCATGCGTTCCAGGGCGCTCGCCGCGGCCTTCAGCTGCGCCACCAGGTCGGACAGCTCGGCGCTGGATTCGCGCATATGGCGCATGGTCGCTGTCAGATCGTCGACAGCAACGGCCATGGCGCCCGAACGGTCTGCAAGCACCGTGCTCAGGTTGTCCAGGTTGGCGAGGCCGTGGCTGATATGGCGCTGATTCTGATCGTTGAGCAGCACCTCGAACTGTCTGGAGACGTCGATCAGTTTGGAGACCAGTTGCTCCACGGCACGGTCGAGCCTGCCCCAGGTGGAAGGGCGGCTTGCGATCACCGGGTATTGCTCATCCCCGCGTGTCGTCAGCAGTGGGGAATCGGCACTGCCACCTGTCAGGTTGATATATGCAAGCCCGGTCAGTCCCTGGGCCTCGAGCGTTGCGACTGTGTCCTCGCGTACAGGCGTCCCCCTGTCGATCTCGAGTAGCAGGCGCACCTTCTCGGCACGACCGGAGTCGAGGCTGATCGTGCGCACCCGGCCCACGTTTACGCCGTGGTACTTGACCGCATTGTCGCGGCTCAGACCGGAAACCGATTCCTGCATGTAGACAAGATATTTGTCGTAGACGCGCCCCGGGCCACCAGACCCCAGCCAAAGAATGCCCGCAATCAGGGTGAGGCCAAGCAACAGGACGAACATCCCGACCAGGACATAGTTGGTCTTTCCTGTCATGCCGATGCCTGCGCCGCACGCGCACGGGGGCTCTGAAAAAATCGTACCACTGCCGGATCGCTGGAGCCTGCCAGGTCCCGCATGCTGCCCTCGGCCAACAGTCTTGCCTCACCCAGCAGCACCACGCGGTCGGCGACGCGCCACAGCGTATCCATGTCGTGGGTCACCAGCACGATGGTTGGGTCGAGCGCTGCCTTGAGATCCAGCACCAAGTCATCGAAGGCATCGGCACTAAGCGGGTCCAGTCCCGAGGTGGGCTCGTCCAGGAACAGCAGGTCGGGATCGAGAGCGATCGCACGTGCCAGCGCGACTCGCTTGCGCATGCCGCCGCTGAGTTGATTCGGGTAGAGCAGGCCGTCTCTGGGCTCGAGGCCGACCAGTGAAAGCTTCACGCAGGCGATCTCGTCGATCAGGGTGCTGCTCAAGGCCGTATGTTCACGCAGGGGCGCACCCACGTTTTCCAGCACATTGAGGCCACCGAACAGGGCGCCGTTCTGAAACAACACCCCGATTCGCCGCTGCAGATGCAGGAGTTGCGCCTCGCTGAGTTCGGATATCTCGTCGCCCAGCACCTTCACCGAGCCCGAGGTCGGCTGTTGCAGCAGTGCCATCTCGCGCAACAGGGTGGTCTTGCCGCTGCCGCTGCCGCCGACGATGGCGAGGGTTTCGCCCCGGTACAGGTCGAGATCGACATGCTCGTGGATCACATTGCGCCCAAAGCGCATGCTCAGGTCACGTGTCGAAACCATGGCCTGGGCGCCGGCGGATGCGGCAGCAATTATGCTCATATGCCCATGCGACTGAAGGCCACGGAAAAAGCGGCGTCCACGACAATGACCGCAAGGATCGACTGGACCACGCTGACGGTGGTGCGACGGCCCACGCTTTCGGCACTGCCGACCACCTGGAACCCCTGGTAACACCCGATGGTGGCGATGATGGCGGCGAATACCGGCGCCTTTCCAAGCCCCACCAGGTAAGAGTCCGCCGAAACGGCTACTCCAAGCCGTTCGATGTAGGTGGAGAAGGAGATATCCAGCTGAACGTTCGACATCACCATACCGCCCAGCACCCCCATGATGTTGGCAAATACGGTCAGCAGCGGCAGGGCCACGATCAAAGCCAATATCTTGGGCAGTACCAGCAGGTCCATCGGTGGTATGCCCATGCTGCGCAGCGCATCCACCTCTTCGGTGACCTGCATGGTACCGATCTGTGCCGTGTAGGCGGAGCCGGTGCGTCCCGCCACTATGATAGCGGTGATCATGGGCGCCAGCTCGCGCACCATGGATAAACCCACGAGGTCGGCGATAAACAGGCTGGCGCCATATTGGCGCAGCTGGACACCACCCTGATACGCGATGACGATGCCGAGCAGAAAGGCAAGCAGGCCGACGATGCCCAGCGCCTTGTATCCGGCCTCACCCAGACTCTGCGTGATCTCCTTCCAGCGGATATGCCTGGGATGCAGAATCTGGCGCAGCCAGGCGGCACCGATCTCGCCGATGAAAGCCAGCAGGCCGATGCCGCGCAGGGCGACTTTCACGCTCCCTCGCCCCAGTTGCTCAAATATCGGGGGCTGCTCCCGGCGGGGCACGGTCTCCGCCTTGATCCCCGTGCCCTGAACCAGTTCCAGCAGCCCGGCAGCCTTCGGAGGCAGGTTGCAGAGCTCCACGGCATGCTGCCCGTGCTGCAGGGAAGCGAGCAGGCGCTGCAACACCCAGGCTCCCCCCGTATCCATGCGTTCCACGCCGCCGAGTTCGATCCGTATCGGCCCGGCAGGCCAATGGGCCTGGTTCAGGCGTGCCTCCAACGGCGCCAGTTGATGCACCGTCCAATGGCCTGAGCAAATGGCCGTTGCCGCGTGCAGTTCCAGGCTTGCAGCCTGGGGTGAGTTTTTCTTTACGTCATCCATGTCGTCCAACTGTTGCGTCTTTTAGGGAACGTGGCAACCGCTTTTCCCCTGCGCCGGATGCGATGGTGGATGCTAAGACCCGCTTGTCGCCTCAATCGCGATCTGTTTGGCGCGGCTGAAGTCGCTCTTGCCACTACCGAGTTTCGGAATGGCATCCACGGCGATCAGCTCGGAAGGCCGCATCAATGGCCTCAGATCGGATTGGCCGATCAGCACCTTGAGGGCGTCGTGCTCGATCGGGCCGGCAAACAGCATGACAACTTTCTCACCATACCTGCCATCCGGCACTGCGGTGGTGAGGACTTCCGCATCGGCCGGGAGCAGTTTCGATATCGCACCCTCTATGGCGCCGAGACTGACCATCTCGCCACCGATCTTGGCGAAGCGTGAATATCGATCCACGATGGTGAGAAAGCCGTCGGCATCCAGGTGGCCCTTGTCGCCGGTCTTGTACCAGCGCCTGCCATCGAGTTCCACGATCACCTCGGCGGTCTTTTCCGGATCCTTGAGGTAGCCGAGCATGACCTGGGTGCCACCGAACAGGATCAGGCCGTCTTCATCCACCGGGAGTGTTTCCAGGGAGTCCGGGTCGACGATACGGAAACTGCCACCCGGTAGCGGCAGGCCGACGGTGCCTGTTTTGTTGCCGAGTTGTACCTTCCAGTCCCTGGGGTCGATCCGGTCGGGAATGTTTGCGCTTGCAACCGGGGTGGTCTCGGTCGTGCCGTAGCCTTCATAGACCTCTTTGTTGAACTTCAGCTTGAATCCGTCTCTGACTTCCGGGGTCAGTTTTTCGGCACCGGCCATCACGACACGCAGCGACTGCAACATCAGGGGGTGTACGCGGCGGTTGCGTGTGAACATGCGTAGAAAGGTTGAAGTGCCGCAGAAAAACGTCACCTGGTAACGCGCAATCGCCTTGGCGATTGTGGGCACGTCGGTAGGGTCGGGATGGCATATCGCCGGCATGCCTTCGACCATCGGCATCAGGCCGGTCACCGTGAGGCCGAATGCATGAAAGAGCGGCAGGCTCGCCATCACAACATCCTCGCCCGGGGGGTCGAGCATGTCGGAGACCTGACGGATATTGGCCATGATATTGCGGTGGCTGAGGACCACGCCCTTGGGTTCTCCCTCGCTGCCGCTGGAGAACAGAATCGCCGCGGGCTGTTCGATATCAACTGACTTGCCGAACAGGGCATACAGCAAGCGCGCCGGCAGGACCATCGACGCTGCCATGAAAGCCAGTTTGCTGACGGTGCCGATCTCGTCTTTGAGTTCTTCCAGGCGGTAGACCTGTACCTTTGTCAGGAGGTCCGTCAGATCGACCCCGCGTTGTTCGAGCTTTGTGATGAAGCGGCTGGATGTGTAGATGGTCTGCAAATCCGCCTTTTTTACGGCGGCCTGGAGGGCGGCCAGACTGGCCGTGTAGTTCAGATTGACCACGGTCCTGCCGATCAGCAGGGCCGCAAGGTTGGTGATCAGGCTTGCGCTGCTGGTCGGCAGTAGCAGACCGATGTTCTGCTCCGGGCTGCGCGCTTTGATCAGGCGCGAAAATGCGAAGACGGCCGTCATCGTTTTGTATGCGGACAGGCCGGAGTCTCCCTGGGCATCGGCTAGGCACAGTCTGCCGCGGCGTCGCTTGGCCGTGCGCAGCCACGCCAGCGGGACAGGGTCCAGGGTTCGGGTGTGCTGATCCCAGGCATCGATGGAGAGTTCGGACACATGCCGCTTCAGTTCGGGCGCGCTGGTTTCCATCGGCAGGGGAGCGCCGAAGGCGACAATGACGTCACCGCGCAGCTGCGTATTCCGACTCTCCTGCAGGGTTTCGCTGGAACGCGAGAAGCGGCTGCCCCAGAGCCCGCGCAGATAAAAAGGCAGGATCACGCCGTCCACACCCTCGACGGTCATCTCGTATCCGCGCTTGAATTCACCCAGCTGCCCGTTGCGGCTGATCGCACCCTCCGGAAACAGGCAGACCACCTCACCGGCCAGCAACAGTTCATTCATCTTCTGCAGGGCTTGCTTGCTTTGACCGCCGGCGATCGGGACCACGCCGAACAGATCGAAGAACCATTTCAGATACCAGCGCTGGTAAATGCCTCTGTCCATGGCGAAGCGGACCGGGCGAGGGCAGGCGATCTGGATCATGGCCCAATCGAGCCAGCTGATGTGATTGCCCAGCATCAGGACGGCACCCTGTTCCGGCAGGTTTTCGAAACCCAGTACCTCGACGCGATGGGTGCTGGCAAAAAGTCGCGCGATGACGTAACGCACCAGTGACTGCGGCAACTGGTAGACGGTGTAAGCGGCACCGACGAGCGCGGTCAGGGCCATGAGATACAAAAGCCCGATGCTGCCGATGCCCTGCAACGCAAACAGCACGGTCAGCCCGAGGAAGCTGAGCATCACCAGGTTCTGCACCCAGTTGTTTCCGGCCAGTACGGTACCGAGTTCGCTGTCCTTGGAGTTGAACTGTATCAACGCGTTCAGCGGTACGATAAACATCCCGCCGGAAACGCCCAGCAGGAGGAAGTCGATGACCAGTGCGCCGGTTGATTCGAGCTGGGGCATGAGCAGCAGGGCAAGCACGATACCCAGCGCACCCAGGGGCACCAGGCCGGTTTCGATATGATGTCTGGAGGAACTTCCGGCGATCAGCGAGCCGATGATGATGCCGATGCCCGAGCAGGCCATCATTCCCTGGATGACCACCGTATTGGTCTCCCCAAGGCTCTCTTTGGCGAAGGCCGGGAAGGCGGCGAGTACCACCTGCGAAATACCCCAGAAAACCGAAAGGCCGACGATCGAAAGCCAGATGGTGCGATTGACCAGCAGCTTGCGGATATTGATGCGCAGATAACGGCCGGCACCGTAATGGCGCAGTTGGAAACGCCGGTTCGGCGATTCGGCCTCGACCGTTTTCAGACGCAGGGCAAGTATGAATTCCAGCGTGGAAAAAGCCACCAGCAGCCAGCCGATCGGAGAGATTCTCTGCAGTATCTCCGGCTCGGTGCTGTAAACAACGCCTGCCAGACGATGCTCAAACAGTATCGAGAACACGAAGATGCCGGAAAGAATGGCGACGATGGTCACGGCTTGCACCACTGCGTTGGCCGCGGTCAGGCGCTCCTTTCCGGCCAACTCCTTGATGTAGCCGTATTTGGCCGGCGAATAGAAGGCGCTCTGCACGGCCAGCAGGAAGGTCAGTCCAAACGCAAACTGGAACCAGCCCTGATAATAAGAGAGTGTGATCAGCAGTGTCAGGCCAACGGCCACGCCGGCGCTGAACTTTATCACCCTCGGTTTGGCGTACTTGTCCGACAAGAATCCAGAGAGGGTGAACAGGAGCACGAAGGGAAGCAGGATCAGCCCATTGACGATGGCGGTCAGGATGACCTGGGCCTGCCCGTCATAGACTTTGAATACCGTGTTCTGGATAAGGATCTTGTGGCCGAGATCGACGAAGGCGTTCAAAAAGACGATCAGAATGTACGGGATGAAGCCGGTGAGTCTGGAGAGCTTATCCATCGCTGCTGCGCCTTGCTGGTTGTTCCGGAGGAGACAATAGCCGCGAACACTCATGGTATTCAGGCAATAGCGACGGGTGCCTGCTGCCTGTATCCGCTGCCATGAACGGCAGTCGCGGGGTCATGACCTGCATGATGGCACAGGCGTGCGGGGCTGGGCAGCGTTAATGGGGCTGTGTGATATCGGTCAATGCGCCAGATTGGTTGCCGGTTTAGCATGGTTCGAACCTGCCCACTGGAGGTTGTAAGAATGCAGCTGGCCAGATCAGTCCGGCTTTGTCTGATCGCTTTTTTTCTTGGCACTGGTGCTCACGCGGGCGATGCCGTGACTGCGCAGCCGTATTGTGACTGGCAGGCAAAAGAATTTGCCATTGAGAAGCCGCTTTGTGGTCTTTCCGGGGATTCCGAGCGTGGCCGTGCCCTGGCGGCCGACAGCCACGCAGGCAACTGCCTGGCCTGCCACCAGATGCCTATCCCCGAAGAGTCGTTTCACGGCACCGTCGGCCCGCCTTTGGATGCGGTTGGTGCGCGCTATACAGCGGCACAGATCCGGCTCCGGATCGTCGACGAGCAGCGGGTCAACCCGTTCACCATCATGCCGGGGTTTTATCGCGACCCGACAATGGCCAACCGGGTAGCGGATGAATTCTGGGGCAAGACCTTCCTTACCGCCCAGCAGGTCGAGGATCTGGTCGCCTACCTGGTGACCCTGAAATGAAGTGCGCCGCCGCTTTGCTGCTGATCATGTGGCTGCCACTGACCTGCGCAATGGCCGAGCCCGTCAGCGGCTACGCCTTTCTCGACGAGAGCACCCGGGCAATGCAGGATGACGAGTTCGAAAATCCGGGCATGGTCGCGGTCGATCGTGGTGCCGAGCTGTTCCACGAGCACAGAGAGGCGGAGGAATACAGTTGCTCCAGTTGCCATGGCGAAGACGGTGTCGATCTCGATACGGGCGAGATCGCACGATACCCGGTCTTCAATCCGAATATCGGTGGTCTGCTTACCCTTCAGGAGCGGATCAACTACTGCTGGGAGATCAGCATGGACCGGTTTCCGTTGACGGCGGGGCATTCGGACCTGATCGCACTCGAGACCTTCGTGCGCAACCGCGCCAGGGGGGAGAAGGTCAATGTGCAGACTGATGGCGTGATGGCACCCCTGATAGAGAGGGGGGAGGCGCTGTATAACACCCGCTTCGGTCAGTTGGATATGGCCTGCCGGCACTGCCATGTTCAACATCAGGGTCAGATGCTGCGTGGTCAGAAGTTGAGTCAGGGCCAGGCCAACGGCTTCCCCGAGTACCGTCTCGGGCGGGGTCGGATCACCAGCCTGCATCAGCGGCTGAGTGAGTGCTTCGTATCCTTTCGCGCCGAGCCGTTCGAGGCCGGGTCGGAGGAATACAAGCTGTTCGAGCTGTACATCATGTCGCGAGGTAACGGCCTCGAGATCGAAACTCCGGCCGTCCGCTTCTGAATTCGGGCTGGCCAACGGCAAAAATCTCCTTTTTCGACGCCCCTTAAGGCGTTCTGACGCCCTGTAAGCCGTTCTGAGCCATTTTTTGCCTATGTGGCGCCCGCGGCGGCGTGGTAACATCCCGAGCTTGATTCGCCCCGGAATTACAAGAACAGCCGCCCCACCGGGCGCGGTTTGCCGCCGATAGGGGCGCGCCTCAGGAAAGCCGTTTATGACCGAGTTCGCCAAGGAAATTATCCCCGTCAATCTCGAAGACGAGATGCAGCAGTCCTACCTGGATTATGCGATGAGCGTCATCGTCGGGCGTGCGCTGCCGGATGTGCGTGATGGCCTGAAGCCCGTGCACCGTCGTGTTCTGTTCGCCATGGGCGAGCTCGGCAATGACTGGAACAAGCCCTACAAGAAGTCGGCGCGCGTGGTCGGCGACGTCATCGGTAAATACCACCCGCACGGCGATACCGCGGTGTACGACACCATGGTGCGGATGGCGCAGGACTTCTCGCTGCGCTACCCGCTGATCGACGGCCAGGGCAACTTCGGCTCGGTCGATGGCGACAACGCGGCGGCGATGCGTTACACCGAAGTGCGCATGGCCAAGATCGCGCACGAGCTTCTGGCCGACATCGAGAAGGAAACGGTCGACTTCACACCGAACTACGACGAGTCGGAGCATGAGCCGCAGGTCCTGCCTGCCAAGATCCCGAATCTGCTGATCAACGGTTCCTCCGGGATCGCCGTTGGCATGGCAACCAATATTCCGCCGCACAACCTGACCGAGGTGATCAACGCCTGCATCCGGGTGATCGAAGAGCCGGGCGTGAGTATCGATGATCTGATGGAGATTGTCCCGGCACCGGACTTTCCGACCGCCGGCATCATCAACGGTATACACGGGGTGCGTCAGGCCTATCGAACCGGTCGCGGCAAGGTCTACATTCGCGCGCGAACCCTCATCGAGGAAATGGACAGCGGAAAGCAGCGGATCGTTGTCAATGAGCTGCCTTACCAGGTCAACAAGGCGCGCCTGCTGGAAAAGATCGCGGAGCTGGTAAAGGACAAGAAACTCGAAGGCATCACCGAGCTGCGTGACGAGTCCGACAAGGACGGCATGCGCATGGTGATCGAGCTGCGTCGCGGCGAGGTTGCGGAAGTGGTGCTGAACAATCTGTTCCAGCAGACACAGATGCAGAACGTCTTCGGCATCAACGTGGTCGCCCTGGTGGATGGGCAGCCGCGTACCCTGAATCTCAAACAGTTGCTGGAGTATTTCCTGCGCCATCGGCGCGAGGTGGTTACGCGGCGCACCCTGTTTGATCTGCGCAAGGCGCGGGAAAGGGCGCACATCCTCGAGGGTCTGGCGGTGGCGCTGGCCAACATCGATGAAGTGATCGCGCTGATCAAGGCCGCGCCAAGCCCGGCCG
Organism: uncultured Gammaproteobacteria bacterium; assembly: GCA_964497145.1. Classification (GTDB taxonomy): domain Bacteria; phylum Pseudomonadota; class Gammaproteobacteria; order Chromatiales; family Chromatiaceae; genus Thiosocius. Next base: position 11,436 of record CAZCDY010000048.1, on the reverse strand, counting down.
AGGCCAAAAAGCGACTGGCTGCGACCGTCTGGCAGTCTGGGACCGTGGAGGCGATGTTGTCGCGTGCCGGGGCCCATGCCTCGCGACCGGACGGCCTGGCCGCCGAGTTTGGCCTGACCGAGCAGGGTTACCGTCTTACCGAGACCCAGGCCCAGGCGATACTGGACCTTCGTCTGCAGAAGCTCACCGGTCTTGAGCAAGACAAAATAATCAATGAATTCCAAGAGATACTGGATAAAATTGCGGATTTACTTGAGATTCTGTCTAGCCCCGATCGACTGATGCAGGTGATCCGGGAGGAGCTTGAGGCAATCCGCGAACAGTTTGGCGATGAGCGCCGTAGCGAGATCGTTGTCGATCAGATGGATCTTACCCTCGAGGACCTGATCACCGAAGAGGACGTGGTGGTGACCATGTCGCATCAGGGTTATGCGAAGTCTCAGCCGGTCGACGCCTACCGGGCCCAGCGTCGCGGCGGCCGCGGCAAGACTGCCACCTCGACCAAGGATGAGGATTTCGTCGAGAAACTGTTCGTGGCCAACACCCACGACACCATCCTGTGTTTCTCCAGCCGCGGCAAGTGTTACTGGCTCAAGGTATACGAACTGCCACAGGCCGGGCGCAATGCGCGCGGCAGGCCGATGGTGAACCTGTTGCCTTTGGCGCAGGGCGAGCGCATCAATGCGGTACTGCCGGTACGCGAGTACGCGGATGACCGCTTCATCTTCATGGCGACAGCCTCTGGCACGGTCAAGAAGACACCGCTGATCGACTTCTCACGCCCGCGTACCAGCGGGATCATCGCCGTCGACCTGCGTGAAGACGACCAGTTGATTGGCGTTGATATCACCGATGGCAGTCAAAGCGTCATGTTGTTTACCTCGTCCGGCAAGTCGATGCGTTTCAAGGAGTCGGACGTGCGGGCGATGGGGCGCACCGCCTGTGGCGTGCGTGGCGTCAGGCTGGGCAAGGGGCAGCGCGTGATATCCCTTATCATCGGCGACGACGGCGACGTCATGACCGTGACCGAGAACGGTTTCGGCAAACGTACCCCGATCGAACAGTTCCCGATCAAGGGACGCGGCGGCATGGGTGTGATCTCGATCAAGACCTCCGATCGCAATGGTGCGCAGATTGGTGCGGTTCGCGTCAACGAAGACGACGAGATGATGCTGATCACTGACGGCGGCACCCTGGTGCGTGCCCGGGTTGCCGATGTGTCGCAGATGGGGCGCGATACCCAGGGCGTGACAATGATCCGTCTGTCCAAGAAAGAGAAACTGATCGGCATCGAACGCGTCGATGCGCTCGATGATGAGGTTGCAGACGACACCGATGATGCGGAAGGCGACATCGTGGATTAAATAGAACGGAGGCTTCGTCGACGCGCAGTCACGTCACGGGGCCCTGACAATTTCTTCTCAATCTATATCGGAAGACAAACCATGGCACGTGTATACAATTTCAGCGCCGGTCCGGCCGCGCTACCCGAAGAAGTCCTGGAACAGGCGCAGGCCGAGATGCTCGATTGGCAGGGCTCGGGTATGTCTGTCATGGAGATGAGTCATCGCGGCAAGGAGTTCATGTCCATCGCCGCCCAGGCTGAGGCCGATCTGCGTGAGTTGATGGCTATCCCCGAGAACTACAAGGTGCTGTTCCTGCAGGGCGGTGCATCGAGTCAGTTCGCCGCTATCCCGATGAACCTGATCGGGCGCACGGGCAAGGCCGATTATTTCCGCACCGGCTCCTGGTCGAAAAAGGCAATCGCCGAGGCCAAGCGCTTTGGAGACGTCACGGTTTCCGTCGATGCTGAGCAGGACGGCAAGTTCACCAGCGTGCCTGCGGCCGATGGCTTCAGTGTGTCCGCCGAAGCAGCCTATGTGCACTACACACCCAATGAGACCATCGAGGGTGTCGAGTTCCCCTATATCCCGGCTACCGGGGACGTGCCTTTGGTTGCCGACATGTCATCGACGATACTTTCGCGCCCACTGGATGTCTCGCGCTACGGCCTGATC